>CP032046.1:653020-979531 GCA_008032955.1 Helicobacter pylori | reverse complement strand
CAGCCTTAATGCCTTTTTTACGCATTTCTTTAGCCGCTACGATCGCGGATTCATAAGTAGTGCCTAACGCAAAGATAGCGATTTCAGCGTCTTCTAGCTGGAAAGTTTTAGTCAAATGGTATTGCCTGCCTGTGAGTTTAGCGAAATCATTAAACACTTCTTCAATCACAGAAGACGCACTCATGATCGCATGGTGGAGTTGGGCTTTATGCTCATAATGCCATTCTTCTTCAGCTTGTGCGCCATAGCTTACCGGCTTATCAAAATCCAAAAGGGAATGCTTGGTTTGGTATTCGCCTACGAATTGGTAAGCCACTGCATCGCTCAAAGGGCGGACATTTTGCACGGTGTGCGAGCATAAAAAGCCATCTTGATTGACAATAGTGGGCACGCGCACCTTTTGATGCTCTGCGATTCTAAACGCCATTAAAGTGAAATCATAAGCTTCTTGGGGGTTGCATGTGCATAAACTTATCCAGCCAGAATCCCTGCTTAAATACATATCAGAATGATCGCCATGGATATTCAAAGGGGCTGCTAAAGCGCGATTGACTAAATTCAAAACGATAGGCAAACGCATGCCAGAAGCCTGGTATAAAACCTCTACCATTAACGCCAAACCTTGAGAGCTAGTCGCAGTGCTAACTCTTCCACCAGCTGCTGCAGCTCCCACGCATGCGCTCATGGCGGCATGTTCAGATTCCACTAAAACAAATTCGCCATCAATATAGCCATTATCCTTAAACGAGCCGTAATTTTGCACAATGGGCGTTGATGGGGTGATAGGATAGGCTGCGACGACATCAATTTGAGCCTGTCTTAAAGCGTTGGAGCTAGCGGTATTGCCATCCCACACTTCTATCTCTTGCAATTCAATACTTCTTGCCATATTTTTTCCTTACGATTTTTTCTTTTCTTGTTTTTGTGGCCATTGAGCAAGAGCGCTAGCAGGATCAATTTGTTCTTCAAACATCCATAGCGATTTAGGGTTGGTGGGGCAGACATCCACGCACACGCCACAGCCTTTACAATGAGAATAATCCACGCCTTTTAACTTGCCCTCTCTTGAAAGAATAGCAGCATCTGGGCAATAAACCCAACAATTAAAGCAGTTGATGCAAATATTATTGTTATGCACAGGCTTAGCCACGCGCCAATGAGCCACTGAAGTGGTGAAGTAGCTTTGCTCGGTGTAATGGCGCTCATCATTGTGTTTTTCTATTTCGCTTTGCGCGTTTTTTTCAAAAGGGAAGAGCACCGCTCCCATTTCAAATTCATTCCAATCTTTCATCTTTGTTCCTTAATGTTATTGAACTTCTTCATAAGCTCTTTGGATAGCGAGCATGTTAGCGTCAATGACTTCTTGCGTGAGTTTTTTGCCCAAAACTTTCTTAAAAGCTTCTTTAAAAGCCCCGATTTCAAGCATGCCAGACACTTTCATTAACGCCCCTAGCATGGGCGTGTTAGGGATGGGGCGTTTTAAGGTTTCCATAGAGATTTTTAAACAATCCACTAAAAACACCTTACGGGTTTTTAATTCAGGTTTTTTTTCAAACAATTCTTCTTTGTTAAGATAGCTGGTGATGATATAGGTCGTGTCTTCTTTTTCATTAGCGAAGATATTTTCAATGAAAACCAAACCCGGATCAATCACCAGCACATAATCAGGCTGCATGAAGCGTTCATGGTTTAAAATAGGCTCATCATCAATGCGGTTATAAGCCATCATAGCAGCCCCCCTTTTAGCTGAACCATAGGAAGCGAACGCTTGCACTTCTTTGCCTGTTTTTGAAATCACATCAGCCAGCCCTTTAGCGCCGGTGATAGCACCTTGACCCGCTCGTGCATGCCATCTAATTTGAAACATGGTAATATGTCTCCTTAATATCGTATAAGATAAATTGAATTTAGCCTAAGATTATACAAAAAAAACTATTAATGTGTCTTATAACAATATCTTTTTAGGAATTTTTATAGGAAAATGGGGGCATACCCACAAGAATTATGGCTATTTTATGGCTATTTATTCTAAAAAGATAGGCGTTCTTAATAAAAATCACTAATATTTATTTTAAACTTTGTTATTATTTAAGGTGCGATTTGATTTTAGTCTGTATGGGGCAAATGTGGGCCAGGATAACATAAGGAGTTGGGTTATGAATGAAACAAATAAAACAATGGTTAAAATATTGATGGGCATGGCATTATTATCATCGCTTCAAGCCACAGAGGCAGAGCTTGATGAAAAATCAAAAAAACCTAAATTAGCGGACAGGAACACATTTTATTTAGGGGTTGGGTATCAACTTAGCGCGATCAACACATCTTTTAGCACCGAGTCTGTAGATAAATCGTATTTTATGACCGGCAATGGCTTTGGTGTGGTGTTAGGGGGGAAATTTGTGGCTAAAACGCAAGCTGTAGAGCATGTGGGTTTTCGTTACGGGTTGTTTTATGATCAGACCTTTTCTTCTCACAAATCCTATATTTCTACCTATGGTTTAGAATTTAGCGGTTTGTGGGACGCTTTCAATTCGCAAAAGATGTTTTTAGGGTTAGAGTTTGGCTTAGGTATCGCTGGGGCGACTTACATGCCAGGAGGGGCTATGCATGGGGTTATCGCTCAAAATTTAGGCAAAGAAAATTCGCTTTTCCAATTGCTTGTGAAAGTGGGCTTTCGTTTTGGCTTTTTACACAATGAAATCACTTTCGGGTTGAAATTCCCTTTCATTCCTAACAAAAGAACTGAAATTATTGATGGCTTGAGTGCGACTACTTTATGGCACCGCTTACCGGTCGCTTATTTCAATTATATCTATAATTTTTAGATATAGTTATTTAGAGGTTTTAGATTTGACAAAATCAATTAACTCTCGTGTGTCTATGGTTAGGGTTAAGAATTGCTGATAAGTGGTGATCCACTTGCCCCCTTTCCCATACAAATGATACCCATCGCCCCCACCTAAAAAGTTAAAAAACGCATCCGCTCGCACGCTCACCCATTTATTTTTATAAACATAATAAAGCCCTATCATGTCAAAATTAGGGGCCCTATACCATGGCAACCCGGTATAAAGGGATTGGCCATAAGTGGCATAAAAGTGCATTTGGGGTTTGTTGGAAAAATAGTATCTGTTAAAAATCCCAAAGCCCTTGTATTGCGCTTGAGCGTAAAATTCCCCCCCAAAGCTGTTATAAAATCGGGCGTTTTTACACTCGCTAGCATAACGCACGCAATAATGGGTTTGAGACGACTGCGTGCCAAAGGTCATGAAAATATTATCCATATAAGGCATGAGATTTTTAAAATCCGCTTTTAAATAAGCGTGGTAATAAACCCTGTCTAAAATGGTAGGGTTAGAGTATTTCCCTATTTCTCCGCCTTGTGGGTTATCTTTTTGGCTGAAATAGGGGTAGCCATTAGGCCATTGTGGGGTTGCATCGCCTGGTTTTAAGTAGGAATTCCCGCCATAAGGGTAGTTATCTCCCATGCTATGAGGGCTGGCGTTATGGAAAATGACAAGTTGCCCCCCCAAACCTAAATACCCTTTAAGAAACTGAAATTCTGAAGAAACAAAATACAAGAATTGATCAAAATCGTAATTTTTCTTTTTGGGCTGGTTGTTCCAATTACGCCCCCCATACCAATCCACAACGCCCTCAAACCACCCATTCCACCAGCGGTTAGGATCATAAGCTGGTTTGAATTGGAACGCTCCTCCCCTAAAAGTAGGGTCTATAAACCAAAAAAGTTTTTTAAAAGCGCTTAAAGGGTAATGCCCTATTTGATAGCTTCGCGGCACAATGCCTAAAAAAAACCTCAAATTTTTCCCTATGTATTGGTAATACATGGTAACCCCCCACGAATAAGGGAAGTAGCTATAATGCGTGTGCAAATTTTGAATGAACCACGCCCCAAACATCAAAGCCTGTCTTTTGTCTAATTGGACGCCGATTTGAGGCATGAGACGCCCTTGCATTTTGGTTAGGCTATTCCAATAGGGGTTGTTATTTGGGGCCACTAAATTGAAATTAAAGCTCATGAACTTCAAGTCATAGACAAAACTAGCCGCTTTCATTAAAGGCACTATTAAAAAACTTGAAATTAACAACGCGCAAAGAGATTTTTTTAAGAAAATCAAACTAAAATACAGCCCCTTTCATCAACGCCTTTTAAAAATGGTGGCAAAAATAAGATAAAATTTTAAATTAATTTGCTTTAAAAACAGCATAAAACCAAAAAACAGAACCCTTTCAAGTTCGGTTTTTTTTTTTTTGGATAAAATAGCCATTAAAAAAGGGTGTTTCATTTTTTATGACTTCAGCTTCAAGCCATTCATTTAAAGAACAAGATTTTCATATTCCTATCGCTTTCGCTTTTGATAAGAATTACCTTATTCCTGCGGGCGCATGCATTTATTCCTTGCTAGAAAGCATCGCTAAGGCTAATAAAAAAATCCGTTACACCCTACACGCTTTAGTGGTAGGCTTGAATGAAGAAGATAAAGCAAAACTTAACCAAATCACAGAGCCTTTTAAAGAATTTGCTGTTTTAGAAATAAAAGATATTGAACCTTTTTTAGACACTATCCCTAACCCTTTTGATGAGGATTTCACCAAGCGTTTTTCTAAAATGGTGTTAGTGAAGTATTTTTTAGCGGATTTATTCCCCAAATATTCTAAAATGGTGTGGAGCGATGTGGATGTGATCTTTTGCAATGAATTTAGCGCTGATTTCTTAAACATTAAAGAAGATGATGAGAATTATTTTTATGGGGTTTTAGAAGTTGAAAAGCACCACATGATGGAAGGGTTTTTGTTTTGCAATTTAGATTACCAGCGCAAGAAGAATTTCACCTTAAGAATGCATGATCTTTTAAAGGGGAATGAGGCTAAAGGGGAGTTGGATTTCACGAAATGGTGTTGGCCTAACATGAAGGCTTTAGGGATTGAGTATTGCGTTTTCCCTTATTATTACACCATTAAAGATTTTTCTAACGCGTATTTAAACGAGAATTACAAGAAAACCATTTTAGAGGCGCGAGAAAACCCTACCATTATCCACTATGACGCTTGGTGGGGGGCGGTGAAGCCTTGGGATTACCCTTTTGGTTTGAAAGCGGATTTGTGGCTGAACGCTTTGGCTAAAACCCCTTTTATGAGCGATTACACTAAGAAAATGCACACCAATGAGAGCTTTTACACCACAAAAATGGCTGAGCAGCATTATTTTTCTTCAGTAAAATCTTCAAAAGACATTGTTTTTAAAACCCCGTATTTGTTTTTCAAATCGTATTTCTTTGTTGTGTTTAAAGAAAGGAAAATCCATTTAAGGATTTTTGCATTAATTTGTGGTTTAGTGAAAAAATTTTTCAATAAGCTTATTTATTTTGGGTTTTTGATGCCTAAAGCGTTAGCTAAAAGGGCGGTTAGTAAGATCCTTAGAGTTTTAGGGCTTCATGGGATTGTTAAAAAAATCTTAATCCAACTCAAACTCTTGAAAAAGGGCTAGAGTAAAGGGGTTAAAACCTTTTTTAAATTAATTTGCTTTAAAAACAGCATAAAACCAAAAAACAGAACCCTTTCAAGTTCGGTTTTTTTTTTTTTGGATAAAATAGCCATTAAAAAAGGGTGTTTCATTTTTTATGACTTCAGCTTCAAGCCATTCATTTAAAGAACAAGATTTTCATATTCCTATCGCTTTCGCTTTTGATAAGAATTACCTTATTCCTGCGGGCGCATGCATTTATTCCTTGCTAGAAAGCATCGCTAAGGCTAATAAAAAATCCGTTACACCCTACACGCTTTAGTGGTAGGCTTGAATGAAGAAGATAAAGCAAAACTTAACCAAATCACAGAGCCTTTTAAAGAATTTGCTGTTTTAGAAATAAAAGATATTGAACCTTTTTTAGACACTATCCCTAACCCTTTTGATGAGGATTTCACCAAGCGTTTTTCTAAAATGGTGTTAGTGAAGTATTTTTTAGCGGATTTATTCCCCAAATATTCTAAAATGGTGTGGAGCGATGTGGATGTGATCTTTTGCAATGAATTTAGCGCTGATTTCTTAAACATTAAAGAAGATGATGAGAATTATTTTTATGGGGTTTTAGAAGTTGAAAAGCACCACATGATGGAAGGGTTTTTGTTTTGCAATTTAGATTACCAGCGCAAGAAGAATTTCACCTTAAGAATGCATGATCTTTTAAAGGGGAATGAGGCTAAAGGGGAGTTGGATTTCACGAAATGGTGTTGGCCTAACATGAAGGCTTTAGGGATTGAGTATTGCGTTTTCCCTTATTATTACACCATTAAAGATTTTTCTAACGCGTATTTAAACGAGAATTACAAGAAAACCATTTTAGAGGCGCGAGAAAACCCTACCATTATCCACTATGACGCTTGGTGGGGGGCGGTGAAGCCTTGGGATTACCCTTTTGGTTTGAAAGCGGATTTGTGGCTGAACGCTTTGGCTAAAACCCCTTTTATGAGCGATTACACTAAGAAAATGCACACCAATGAGAGCTTTTACACCACAAAAATGGCTGAGCAGCATTATTTTTCTTCAGTAAAATCTTCAAAAGACATTGTTTTTAAAACCCCGTATTTGTTTTTCAAATCGTATTTCTTTGTTGTGTTTAAAGAAAGGAAAATCCATTTAAGGATTTTTGCATTAATTTGTGGTTTAGTGAAAAAATTTTTCAATAAGCTTATTTATTTTGGGTTTTTGATGCCTAAAGCGTTAGCTAAAAGGGCGGTTAGTAAGATCCTTAGAGTTTTAGGGCTTCATGGGATTGTTAAAAAAATCTTAATCCAACTCAAACTCTTGAAAAAGGGCTAGAGTAAAGGGGTTAAAACCTTTTTTAAATTAATTTGCTTTAAAAACAGCATAAAACCAAAAAACAGAACCCTTTCAAGTTCGGTTTTTTTTTTTTTGGATAAAATAGCCATTAAAAAAGGGTGTTTCATTTTTTATGACTTCAGCTTCAAGCCATTCATTTAAAGAACAAGATTTTCATATTCCTATCGCTTTCGCTTTTGATAAGAATTACCTTATTCCTGCGGGCGCATGCATTTATTCCTTGCTAGAAAGCATCGCTAAGGCTAATAAAAAAATCCGTTACACCCTACACGCTTTAGTGGTAGGCTTGAATGAAGAAGATAAAGCAAAACTTAACCAAATCACAGAGCCTTTTAAAGAATTTGCTGTTTTAGAAATAAAAGATATTGAACCTTTTTTAGACACTATCCCTAACCCTTTTGATGAGGATTTCACCAAGCGTTTTTCTAAAATGGTGTTAGTGAAGTATTTTTTAGCGGATTTATTCCCCAAATATTCTAAAATGGTGTGGAGCGATGTGGATGTGATCTTTTGCAATGAATTTAGCGCTGATTTCTTAAACATTAAAGAAGATGATGAGAATTATTTTTATGGGGTTTATGACAAAATATACCCGTATGAAGGCTTTTTTTATTGCAACTTAACTTACCAGCGAAAAAATCAATTTTGTAAAAAAATATTAGAAATCATACGCGCGCAAAAAATAGATAAAGAACCGCAATTGACAGAATTTTGTCGATCAAAGATCGCACCATTAAAAATAGAGTATTGCATTTTCCCACACTATTATAGTCTTTCTGAAGAGCATTTAAAGGGCGTGGCCAATGCAATTTATCATAACACCATTAAACAAGCCCTAAGAGAACCTATCGTTATACAATATGACTCTCATCCTTATTTTCAAATCAAGCCTTGGACATATCCTTTTGGTTTGAAAGCGGATTTGTGGCTGAACGCTTTGGCTAAAACCCCTTTTATGAGCGATTGGTCTTATTTGATCACAGGGGGTGGGGAGATAGGTGGAGAAAAATGGCATTACTACCATGGCATTGCCTCTTATCATTACTACTTTCCTTTATGGAAAGTAGAAGAACAGATTGCCCATGACGCACTCAAGACCTTTTTAAAACATTATTTTTTACACATTCATGAGATTCCTAAAAACGCAAGGCGAAGACTATTCAAATACTGCATTTCAATACCACTCAAGAGCCTTATTAGTAAAACCCTTAAAATTTTAAAACTCCATGCACTAGCCAAAAAAATCCTAATCCAACTCAAGCTCTTAAAAAAGAGCTAGAGTAAAAAGCCTTTAATCAAACGATTTTTTCATGTCAATCACATAGCGGAATTTCGCTTTCCCATGGGTTAGGTTGTGATAAGCCGTGTCAATATCCTTACCTAAAATCAAATCCACTTCAGGGTAAATATTGTGTTTGATAGAAAAATCCATCATTTCTTGGGTTTCTTTAATGCCCCCAATCAATGAGCCATAAACCTTGCGATTGCTTAAATAGATAAAATCAAAAACGCTAAGCACTGGGGCGACTTCTACAGGGGGGAGTCCCACAAGAGCTAATTCGCCGCTATAAGTTAAAAGCTTGAGGTAGTCTTTTAGATCATAATGGGTAGGAATGGTTGAAATGATAAAGTCCAATTCTTCTTTGCATTGTTTAGGGTCTGTGTAGAAATGTTTAACCCCCATATTTAAAGCGTCTTGCTTTTTGTGATCGTTTCTTGCAAAAACGCTCACTTCAGCCCCCATAGCCACAGCGTATTTAACCGCCATGCCTCCTAGCCCGCCAAACCCAGCGACACCAACTTTTGTGCCTTTAGTAACCTTAGAAAATTTTAAGGGCGAATAAGTGGTGATGCCCGCACAAAGCAAGGGGGCCACTTTTTCTAAAGGAGCGTTTTTATCCACGCTAATCACATAGTTTTCATCCACGACAATATTATTAGAGTATCCGCCCATGTGGGGTTCATTGTCATGGAAATAATCCAAACAATCATAAGTAAATACCACTTTGGCGCAAAATTGCTCTTGGTGTTCTTTACAGGGCTTACATGTTTTGCATGAATTGACAAAACAGCCAACGCCCACCACATCGCCAACCTTAAATTTCTTAACTTCCTTACCCACTTCTTTGATGACCCCAACAATTTCATGCCCAGGAACCATAGGATAAATGCCTTCTTTCCATTCGCTATAAGCGCTATGAATATCGCTATGGCAAATCCCTGCATAAAGAATGTCAATCAGCACATCTTTAGGGCCTACAGCATGGCGGCTAAAATCATGGGGTTTGAAATGCCCGTCTTTAGAAAAAATAGCAAAACCTTTAGATGGAACTCTCATTAAAACTCCTTGTTTGATTAAAATACCGTTATTGTATCGTTTTTATGGTTTGCTTATGTTTCTATAGGTTTAACTAATTTGATAGTTATTGGCTATATGGTATCGTTGTTTGGCGTGCTCAAACACACCCCTTGTATAAGCCGCTTCTATACTTAACGCTGCTATATTTTATCATGCAGTAAGTAATTCTCTAACGCAATGCCCGCCCCATCAAGTCCGGGAGTTTTTTTCATCACGACATGCACAGGGATAGAAGCGAGAAACGCTCCCATGCGCCCTTTCGTTTCAAAACGCGCTCTAAAGGGCGAAGTTTTAAAATAATCAATGAATCGTGGGATAATCCCCCCACACAAATACACGCCCCCTCTAGCCCCCAAAGTGAGGGCCACATCAGCAGCGAGCGTGCCAAGCATGGAGCAAAAAGTGTCCAAGGTCAATCGGCATATAGGGTAATCCCCATTCAAAGCGCGTTCGCTAATGATTTGTGGGGTTAATTCAGCCTTGCTCAATTTCGCCACTTTTTCTAAACCTTTGCGTTTAGACAGGGCTTCATAAATCAGCACCAAACCACTCCCGCTCAAAAACCTTTCCGCACTCACATGGTTGAATTTAGAGCGGGCGTATTGCCACACTAAAATTTCTAAATCATCAAAAGGGGCAAAGCTCACATGCCCTCCTTCACCGGGCAAGACTTTCAAAGAGCCATCGCTATTTTGGATAAGAGTGCTTACCCCAAGCCCCGTTCCTGGCCCTAAAATCGCTTTAGGGGCGTTGATTTCGCACTTGATTCCGCCTATTTGGGCTAGATCGTTTTCTTGCATCGCGCTAATGGCATAGGCTTGCGCGACAAAATCATTGATGACAAGCAGTTTTTTTAAATTCAAACATTGCCGTGTCGTTTCAATAGAAAAAGTCCAGTGGTTGTTAGTCATTTGGACAAAATCCCCCATGATGGGCGTAGCCACAGCAAAAGAGCCATAAATAGGGCGCAGTTTAAGGCTTTCTTTGCATTTAGAAAGGTAAAACCGCACCGCATCGCTCAAGCTTTCAAAATCTTCGCATGGCAAGACTTCAACGCATTCAATCTGTCGTGGGGCGACTTCCAAACCAAAGCGCGCGTTTGTGCCGCCAATATCGGCTAATAGTCTTGGGTAAGTTTCAGTTTTTGGCATAAAACACCTCCGTGGTAACTTTTTGAGAATGTAAAATCCGAGCAATCGGCAGAGAATAGGGGGCGTTTTCTTTTAAAGCCTTTTCTAAAACCCCCCTTTTTTCTACTCCGCTAATACTCAAGAAAAGTTTTTCGCAATTTTCTAAGGCGTTGATAGACATGCTTAAGCGTTCATAAGGAGCGTTAGCGGGCTTAGTCAAAACGATATTTTCTTTTTCTTCGTTTAAAAAAGCGCTCGTTTCAGGAAAAAGGCTAGCCGTATGCCCGTCAGTCCCCATGCCCAAAATGGCTAAATGGGGCTGTTTGAAATGCTGGTTAGCAAAATCTAAAAGTTCGTTTGTATCGCCAGAAATCTTTTTGGGCAAAAGCGGGGTGAAAGAAGCGTTTAAGGCGTTATTTTGCAACAAGTAGTCATGCAATAATTTAGTGTTGCTATCCTTGTGGCTTGTGTCTATAATGCGTTCATCTACCAAACTGATTAAACACTCATGCCATTTGAGATCCAAAACGCTTAATTTTTGCAACAAGCTAATGGGCGAACGCCCCCCAGAAAAAGCGATAGAAACTTGATGATGCTTTTTTAAGGCGGCGTTAAAAAATTCTTTAAAACGCTCTATTAAAGCCCTGTGGCAATCTTCTAAATTTTCAAATTCAAACAATTGATAACCCATGAAATCCCTTTATTGATAGAGTGGTTTTAAAAATTCTGATTCGTTGAGATTGTGGCTTTCATAGGAATATAAGGGCGTGGCGTTATTGATAAAACCCTCTATGAGCGTGTCAATAAAAACCCATGACGCTTCTAATTCCAATTGGTGAGCGAAATTGTTGTGGTTATTTTGTATCGCATCATAGAGCAATTTAGCGTAGGGCTGTAAAAATTCTTGTTTGTTGTGGGTTTCTAAAATAAGGGGGTTTTGATTGTCTTTTAGGGTGAGGGTGATTTTATCTTGAGAGAGGAAAAATTCCAGCGTATTGACTGCGTTAAAATGGATTTTCACGCTCGCTTGGTTGTGGGGCATTTTTTTAGCGTGCTTAAGGTAGAAAGGCACGCCTTTAAATTTAGGCGTATCCAAAAAGGCTTTAATAGCGACAAAAGTCTCTGTCTGGCTCTCTTTATTGACCTTATTTTCATTCCTATAGCCTTGATATTGGGCCCGAATAACCTGTTTTTTGAAATCTTTGGGGGGTTGTAAGGTTTTTAAAACTTTGATTTTTTCTTTCCTTAAGTCCTTTAAATCGTTGGGTAAATCTGTAGCGATAAGGGATAAAACTTGCAAGAGATGGTTTTGAACCATATCCCTTAAAGCCCCGATTTTATCGTAAAATTCGCCCCTTTCTTCCACCCCCAAAGTCTCATACACGCAGATTTCAACCGCGCTGATTTGATCCCATAAAATGTTTAAGATAGGGTTATTTAAGCGCAATTCAAGGATGTTTTGAACGCCCTTTTTCCCTAAATAATGATCGATTCTAAAAATTTGTTCTTCTTTGAAAAAAGCACTAATGCTTTGAAAAATCTCTTGACAAGTCTTTAAGTTATGCCCTAAGGGTTTTTCTAAAATCAAACGAGTGTTAGCGTGATTGAGCGTGTTTTGGGCTAAATTTTGAGCGGTCGTTGCAAAAAAACTAGGGGAGATAGAAAAGTAGAAGATCAAGGGCTTATTTTTGTAGCGATTTTACTCAATTCTTCAAAGTCTTTAGGGTTATCCAAACGAACGCGCAAATAACTGATATGGGCTAAAAATTCCTTACCCTTTTCTCTTGAATGCAGTTGTGTCTTTTCACAAAGGAGCGTTAAAAACTCTTCATTAGACAGCTCCTTACGCCCCGATGCGATAATTCTAGAATCGTTTTTAAAACCATAATGGGTATAAATTTCATAGAGCGAAATGAATAGCTTTCGCATGGCCAAATCCCCAGTCGCGCCAAAAAGAACCAAATCAAAATCCAGCATCAATAACCCTTTTAGAGTGTTTTTAAGTTATTATTATATATTAAATCTTAATTGAAGGGGTGTTCATGCCTAAGCATTCTTTAGAACAAATCAAAGAAAAAATTACAGAGCGTAGCAAAAAAACCAGAGAACTTTATTTAGAAAATATCTTTAACCCTAAAAACCAGCCCAAGATTGAGAGCTTGGGTTGCGCGAATATTGCCCATGTTACAGCGAGCATGCCAGAGCATTTAAAAATGCCTTTAGGTTCGCATAAAAGAAAGCATTTTGCGATTATCACGGCTTATAACGACATGCTTTCAGCCCACCAACCTTTTAAAAATTACCCTGATCTGATTAAAAAAGAGTTGCAAGAGCATAACGCCTATGCGAGCGTCGCTAGTGGGGTGCCAGCGATGTGTGATGGTATCACGCAAGGTTATGAGGGCATGGAATTGAGTTTGTTTAGTAGAGACGTGATCGCACTAAGCACCGCCGTAGGGTTAAGCCATAATGTTTTTGATGGGGCGTTTTTTTTGGGCGTGTGCGATAAAATCGTGCCAGGCTTGCTCATAGGGGCGTTAAGCTTTGGGAATTTAGCGAGCGTGTTTGTGCCAAGCGGGCCTATGGTGAGCGGGATAGAAAATTATAAAAAAGCCAAAGCGCGCCAAGATTTTGCAATGGGAAAGATCAACAGAGAAGAGCTTTTAAAAGTGGAAATGCAAAGCTATCATGACGTGGGCACTTGCACTTTTTATGGCACGGCTAATTCCAATCAAATGATGATGGAGTTTATGGGGTTGCATGTGGCTAATTCTAGCTTTATCAACCCTAACAACCCTTTACGAAAGGTTTTGGTAGAAGAGAGCGCCAAAAGATTAGCGAGCGGGAAAGTCCTGCCTTTAGCCAAACTCATTGATGAAAAAAGCATTCTTAACGCTCTTATAGGCTTAATGGCAACCGGAGGTTCTACTAACCACACTTTGCATTTGATCGCTATCGCTAGATCTTGTGGGGTGATCCTCAATTGGGACGATTTTGACGCAGTCTCTAACCTCATACCCCTTTTAGCTAAAGTCTATCCTAACGGATCAGCGGATGTGAACGCTTTTGAAGCGTGTGGGGGCTTAGCGTTTGTGATCAAAGAATTGCTAAAAGAGGGGCTTTTATTTGAAGACACGCATACGATTATGGATACAGAAACGCAAAAAGGCATGCAAAATTACACCAAAACCCCCTTTTTAGAAAACGACCATTTGGTGTATAAAGACGCCATCAATCATAGCCTGAATACGGACATTTTACGCCCTATTAGTGAGCCTTTTGCCGCTAATGGGGGCTTAAAATCTTAAAAGGTAATTTGGGGCGGGCCGTGATTAAAATCTCAGCCATTAAAGATGAGCACAGGAAAGTTAAGGCTAGAGCGATTGTTTTTAAAACCCAAAGCGAATTTTTAGAACGCTTTAAAAATAAAGAATTAGAAAGGGATTTTGTCGCTGTCTTGCCTTTCCAAGGACCCAAGTCTAATGGCATGCCAGAATTGCACAAACTCACCACGAATTTAGGGGCTTTACAAGATATGGGCTATAAGGTCGCGCTCGTTACGGATGGGCGCATGAGCGGGGCGAGCGGGAAAGTGCCTAGCGCGATCCATTTAAGCCCTGAGGGGGCGTTAAACGGGGCGATCATTAAGATTAAAGATGGCGATTTGATAGAATTAGACGCTCCTAATAACGCCTTGAATGTGCTTGAAAAGGGTTTTGAAAAGAGAGGCATCAACCCCTTGTTTTTAGAAACCTTAGAAAATTTAGAAAAGCCTACTTTTGGGCTGGGTAGGGAATTATTTACAAGCTTGAGATTGAATGCCAATACCGCTGAAGAGGGCGGCATGAGTTTTGGCATAAAGGTATAAAAATATAAAGGAGATAAAATGCAAGATAAAATAATAGAGATTTTACAAATCAGCCCCATTGTCCCTGTGGTAGTGATTGAGAATATAAAAGACGCTGTGCCTTTAGCGCAAAGCCTGATAGAGGGGGGTATTCCAATCATAGAAGTTACTTTGCGCTCCAGTTGTGCTTTAGAGGCCATAGAGCTTATCGCTAAGAATGTGCCAAAAATGCGCGTGGGCGCTGGCACGATACTCAATCCCACTCAATTAGAGCAAGCGCAAAATAGGGGGGCAGAGTTTTTGATTAGCCCGGGTCTTACGATAAAGCTTTTAGAACACGCAAAGAAAAAAGGCATGCCCCTAATACCTGGGGTTTCTAGCAGCAGTGAAGTCATGCAGGCTTTAGAATGGGGCTATAACGCTTTGAAATTTTTCCCGGCAGAGTATTGTGGGGGCGTTAAACTTTTAAACGCTTTTAATGGCCCTTTTAAAGGGGTAAAATTTTGCCCTACTGGGGGGATTAGCGTGGATAACATGCGTTCTTATTTGAATTTAGAAAACGTTGTGTGCGTGGGGGGGAGTTGGCTCACCCCTAAAGATTTAATTCAAAACAAAGAGTGGGATAAGATCACAGAAATTTGCAAGCGAGCGTTAGCTTTAAGATAACAAAGAGATCATGGCGTTTTGTATTTGCTTAATAACACTATAATAAAATTTTTAATAAGGAGATACATCATGTTAGAAAATGTCAAAAAGTCCTTTTTTAGGGTTTTGTGCTTGGGTGCGTTGTGTTTAGGGGGCTAATGGCAGAGCAAGACCCTAAAGAGCTTGTGGGTTTGGGGGCAAAGAGCTACAAAGAGCAGGATTTCACTCAGGCTAAGAAATATTTTGAAAAAGCTTGCGAGTTGAAAGAAAATAGTGGGTGTTTTAATTTAGGGGTGCTTTATTATCAAGGGCATGGGGTGGAAAAAAACTTGAAAAAAGCCGCTCAATTTTACGCTAAAGCTTGCGATTTAAATTACAGCAATGGGTGTCATTTGCTAGGGAACTTATATTATAGCGGGCAAGGCGTGTCCCAAAACACCAACAAAGCCTTGCAATACTATTCTAAAGCGTGCGATTTGAAATACGCTGAAGGGTGCGCGAGCTTAGGAGGGATCTATCATGATGGTAAAGTGGTTACTAGGGATTTTAAAAAAGCGGTGGAATATTTCACCAAAGCGTGCGATTTGAACGATGGCGATGGTTGCACGATATTAGGGAGCTTGTATGATGCAGGCAGAGGCACGCCTAAGGATTTGAAAAAAGCGCTCGCTTCGTATGACAAAGCTTGCGACTTAAAAGACAGCCCAGGGTGTTTTAACGCAGGGAACATGTATCATCATGGCGAAGGCGTGGCGAAGAATTTTAAAGAGGCTCTCGCTCGTTATTCTAAGGCATGCGAGTTGGAAAATGGCGGAGGGTGTTTCAATTTAGGGGCCATGCAATACAATGGCGAAGGTATAGCAAGGAATGAAAAGCAAGCCATAGAAAACTTTAAAAAAGGCTGTAAATTAGGCGCTAAAGGGGCATGCGATATTCTCAAGCAGCTCAAAATCAAAGTTTAGTTTGAATAAGGCTTGATCAAACGGCTTTAAAAAGCGAACTTTTGGGGGGTTAGGGGGATTTTAAAAGGAGGTTTTAGGGGGAATAATTTTAAAATACTTCCTATCCCCTTAAGATAATGAGTTTAAACAACCAAAATCCCCTTTTTTTGAAACTTAAAGAGTTGTTAAAGTTTAAATTTATTCTTTAAACCCCTTAAGGGTTTTTATGGGTGGGTAGGGGAGCGAAAGTTTGGCTTGTGGGCATGATTTCTATGCGGTTGATATTGACATGCGAGGGTTGTTCGTAAATCCATAGCACGATGTTAGCAATATCCTGTGGTTTGAGGTAAAGGGTGTTTTCATAGACGGATTGGGCTTTGATTTTATCGCCTTTAAAACGCACCATGCTGAATTCGGTTTCGCCGCACAAACCGGGTTCAACATTGCTCACTCTAATGTTAGTGCCAGCCAAATCCGCTCGCAAATTTAAAGAAAATTGTTTCACAAACGCCTTGCTCGCTCCATAGACATTCCCACCAGGATAGGGGTAAGTGCCAGCGATAGAGCCAAGGTTGATGATAGTCCCTTGGTCATGCTCTATCATAGAGGGCAAGATCAAACGAGTGAGATACAACAACCCCTTGATATTCGTATCTATCATGATTTCCCAGTCGTCTAACTCGCATTCATAAGCCTTGTTCAAGCCTAGCGCTAAGCCGGCGTTATTAATCAGAGCGTCAATGCGATCCTTCATGGAAAAAATAGCCTCTATCGCCCGCTTAGTTTCAAGCTTGTTTTGAAGATCAAAACACAGGGGAATGAAATGCTTAGGGTAAGCGAGCTGCAATTCTTGCAAATTCTCTTTTCGCCTCCCTGTGCCAAAAACCACATGGTTTTTTTGTAAAAACGCCTTAGCGATTTCTAACCCAAACCCTGAAGTCGCCCCGCTAACTAAAATGTGCGCCATTTCTGTCCTTTAAAATTTTAAAAAAGCCCCTTAAGCCCTTTTTCAAGCTTTTCTTTGAGCTTATCATCTTTAAGCAAATGATCTAAACCTTTTTTAAGGGTGTCATTTTTTAAGATTTCTTTCAAGCCTTGTTGTAGGTTTTGTTGGATGGCTTTCTCATTTAAAATGAGGGAAAATTTTGGCTGGTGCATGTTACCTTGAAGTTTCATTTTAAAAATGAATTTTAAAATTTCTGCATCCATGAGCATGTCCATTTGCTTGGTGTTTAAATCCAATAAGCCGTTATGGATTTTCAATTGGGTTTTTGGGCTTTTTAAGCTGAGATCAGAAAGCAGGCGTTGCTGGTTGATTTGGCTTACCAGATTGGCATCGTTATAGATTTCTTTAGTAATATCAAATTGGGAAATGGAATAGAGGAAATCGCTGAATGCATTTTTGAGGAATCTTGCGTTTTTGAGATTGGCTTTCAACACGCCTTGCTTAGAGATAAGGTCATAATCCAAGTTAGCGTCTGCAATGGATTGGAAAAATTTAGGGTAATAGAATAAATCTAAGGTTTTTAAAGTGGAAATATTGGAAAAACGGGCTTTCAAATCTTTATTTAAAAGCGTGAAATCTAGCGCGCCGTCTAGTAAATTTGAATGGCCGCTGACTTTTAAGAGTTTGGGGCTTTGCTCTATATCGCCTTTTAAAGTCAAGCTCCCTTTTAAGGGGTGGTTGATCATGTTTTGGAGTTTGGCTAAATTGGGTATTTCTAAAGTGTAGGGGGCGTTGAGTTTTAAAACAGAGAAAAGATATTCGCTTTTTAGGGCTGTGAAATTGGCTAAAGGGCTAGTTAGGGTGGTATCGCTGATGGCTTTGTTTTCTTTAAAATCGCTTGAGTGCGAGAGGTTGAAAACGAGCGTGTCTTTAAGGTTTAAATGAAAAATTTGATTCATTAGGGCGTTATTGATTAAAGCGTTATTAGCTGTTAGGATCAAATGCCCTTCTAAAGGCTTTAGAGAGTTAAAATCCGCCTGTAAGGACACTCTTGCGTTCGCATAAGCGGGGCGATTGATTAAATAAAGCAAATCTTCTAAATTGGCGTCTTGTGCGTTCAAATTTAAGCGAGAAAGCTTGAAATCATCTAAAAGGGCGTTGTAGGCAGTGTGGGATTGAGCCACATTAGAGACGCCTTGAATCACAAGGGCTTTTCTATGCCCTTTGATATTCCCAGAAGTAACAATAGCCCCCCTTAAAGGGTAGGGTATCCATTCTTTGAAAGAGCGTAAATCTTTAATATCTATATGGTAATTCAAATTTACGCTTTGCTTTAAAAGCGAGAAATCCCCCTTAAGAATGAGCGTGGAATCATCGTTAGCTTGAGCTTTAAAATCCAAAGAGTTGAATTTTAATTTAAAGGTTTTAACGCTCAAGTAGCGCTCGTTCGGGTTGATTTTTTTCTCTATATACGAAGCGATGATTTTATTCCCCCATTCTGTAAAAAGGATAAGATAGGCCGTTAAAAGGCCGATTAAAAGAAGCATGAGTAGGGCATAAAGAAATTTTTTCATGTTTGTTTGTCCTTGAAATAAATTGAATGGAATATATTAGCTTGTTTTGTAAGGGTTTCTAATATTTTTTATAAAGCCTTAACGAGCGGTAATAAGAATTTTTATAACAAAAAATCTCAATTTAATTTAATCTTTCATCAAGGAGCTTTGAGTTAAAAGATTTGCGGCGTTAAACAAGGACGATCCAATCGTTTAGGATTTCTCAACCAAGACACGACTGATAAAAAGAAAAAATTTAAGGAGAAAACAATGGTGGAGAATAGCGGGATCGAACCGCTGACCTCCTGCGTGCAAAGCAGGCGCTCTCCCAGCTGAGCTAATTCCCCAAAGATGGTAAAAAATGGTGGGCTTAGGAGGAGTTGAACCTCCGACCTCACCCTTATCAGGGGTGTGCTCTAACCACCTGAGCTATAAGCCCTTAAAGCCAATAAAGATGAAATTATAGATTAAATTTTCTTAAGAAGTCCTTAAATGATAAATGGGATTAAGATGTTATAATAGTTGTTATTTTTTCATTTTAAAAGGGGTTTTATGGCATTATTACTCACAGGAGCGTGCGGTTATATAGGTTCGCATACCGCAAGGGCGTTTTTAGAAAAAACCAAAGAAAACATCATTATTGTAGATGACTTAAGCACCGGTTTTTTAGAGCACCTCAAAGCGTTAGAGCGTTACTACCCTAATAGGGTTGTGTTTATTCAAGCGAATTTGAATGAAACGCACAAATTAGACGCGTTTTTGAATAAGCAGCAACTAAAAGACCCCATTGAAGCTATTTTGCACTTTGGGGCTAAAATCTCAGTAGAAGAATCCACGCGTTTGCCTTTAGAATACTACACCAACAACACGCTCAACACTTTAGAGCTTGTCAAACTTTGCTTAAAACATGCAATCAAGCGTTTTATTTTTTCTTCTACGGCCGTGGTTTATGGCGAATCTAGTTCAAGCTTGAATGAAGAAAGCCCCTTAAACCCCATTAATCCTTATGGAGCGTCTAAAATGATGAGCGAAAGAATCTTGTTAGACACTTCTAAAATAGCGGATTTTAAATGCGTTATCTTGCGCTATTTCAATGTGGCTGGGGCATGCATGCACAATGATTATACTACCCCCTACACTTTGGGGCAGCGCACGCTCAACGCCACGCATTTGATCAAAATCGCATGCGAATGCGCGGTGGGGAAAAGGAAAAAAATGGGGATTTTTGGCACTAACTACCCCACAAGAGACGGCACTTGCATTAGGGATTATATCCATGTAGATGATTTGGCTAACGCGCATTTAGCGAGCTATCACACTCTTTTAGAAAAAAATAAGAGCGAGATCTATAATGTCGGCTACAATCAAGGCCATAGCGTGAAAGAAGTGATTAATAAGGTTAAGGAAATCTCAAACAACGATTTTTTAGTGGAAATTTTAGACAAACGACAGGGCGATCCAGCAAGCCTTATTGCCAATAACGCTAAAATCTTACAAAACACCACCTTCAAACCCCTTTATGACAATCTAGACACCATTATCAAAAGTGCTCTAGATTGGGAAGAACACCTTTTGAGATTTCAATAATACACCCTGTGTAAATACAAGCCATTAGCCATTATGGGCGTTCTTATGGTGGCTTTGAGGTTATGGATTTGCATTTCAATTTCAGCGAGCGTGATTTTTTCTAAGGAGTATTGAACGCATGCTTGAATGATCAAACGCACGCTAGAGCGTAAAAACGCATCGCCAATGATTTTAAACACCACGCACTCATGCCCCATGATAAAGGCTGTATAAGCAAAAGCGTTAAAAATAGCGCGTTTAGGATTGGTTGTAGCCCCGCCTTCTTTTTTAAACATGGAAAAATCATGCTTGCCTGTGAATTGCTTTAAAGCGGTGTTTAATAAATCTAGTGAGCCATAATCCCCACAAGCGATATAAGGCGCTAAAAAAGGCGTTTTTAAATTCTTCGTCAAAAGGTAACGATACGCTCTTTTTTGAGCGTCAAAACGCGCATGAAAGTTTTTTTCTTCTAGTTTTTTTAAGACAATATGCGGGGCGAGTTTAGGGGCTAGATAATAAAATAATTTATCAGCGCTCCAGTGTTTTGGAGCGTGAAAAGACAGCGTTTGGTTGTTCGCATGCACGCCTTTATCCGTGCGCCCAGCCGCAACCACAACGCTTTTAATCCCTAGCGCATTTAAGGCGCCCTCTATTTTATCCTGAACGCCGAGTTTGTTGGGCTGTTTGGCATAACCTAAAAAATACGCCCCATCATAAGCGATAGTGGCCTTAAAACAACGCATTCAATAACGCTTTAAAATGAATTTTCTAAACAATAAATAAGAAATAAACGCCCAAATAAAGGGGAAGAAAAAGGTCATCAAAAACAAATCCGTAGAAATCACATGCACCATTAAAAAATAAACCCCAACCGCTCCAAGGACATAAAAATAACTCCAATTCGTTTTGAATCGTGGGTTGGCGATGCCAAATAAGGGGATTAAAAACACGCTCGCTAAAGGGAATAAGGAAACTAAAATCGCTTGAGAAAAACGGCGTTTTTGATTTTTATTAGCGTTTTTACCAAAGGCTTTTTTCCAATAACCTAAATAATCCGTGCCTTGCAAATAAGCCGCATCATTAGAATTGAAAGACTTGAGCTTGTTGCGCAAATGCAATTCTTCAAAATCAACTTTACGCATTTTATCGCCTTGAGTGAAATACGCATGCCCTTTGTATAAATTCAATTCAAACACGCCGTTTTGATTGTTGGTATTGCCTTTTTGAGCCAAAATGAAGCTTTCTTGAGAGAGGCTTTTATTGGAAAAAAGCACTAAATTATCATAGGAATTGTTTTCAGCTTTATCCACATACACGAGCCAATCGCCTAATTTTTGCCCGAATTCACCCGCTCTGATGTTAATATCAATCTTGTCTTTTTTTTGACGCAAAAACCCGTAATAAGCGCTCTTAGAAGTGGGGATTAAAATAAGCGAAAACACCAATAAAATCGCGCTCACTAACAGACTTAAAGGCACAAACGCTTTAGTCATTGTTTTGGGCGAAACCCCTAAAGAGAAAAACACTAACAATTCATGGTCATAGCTAAGCCTTGAAAGCCCTAAAGCGCAAGCCGCAAAAAAAGTGATCGGTAAAATAAAAAAAATGGTTCCTGGCAAGGAATACAAAAAGAGTTGCACTAGATCTAAAAAGCTCACTTTAATCACGAGCGTTACGCTTGCGATACTGATTAATAGCACGATAGAAGAGATAAAAAACAGCACTAAAAAGAAAGAGAAAAAGACTTGCGAAACCGCCATGAAAAGATAGTGTTTGATCATGCCTTAATCTTTATTGCACCCCATCTATGACAGGCACAAACGAGCATTTTTCTAACACTTTTTGGACGTGCAAGGCGTTATTTTGCTTCACAAAGCGTTTGATCACTTGCTCGTTGTTTTCTTGAATGGGTGCGACTAATATCCCGCCTTCTTCAAGCTGATCAATAAGCGCTTGCGGGATATTTTTAGCGCAAGCAGAGAATAAAATCCTATCATAGGGGGCGTATTGATCCCAGCCCTTGTTCCCATCAGCGAATTTAACATGAACGTTGTCTAAACCGAGATTTTTAAGGCGCAAACGCGCTTCTAAATACAGGCTTTCAATCCTTTCAACGCTAAAAACGCGCCTGAAAATTTGAGACAGCACCGCCGCTTGATAGCCGCTCCCGCAGCCAATTTCTAGCACGCTATCCACATGATCGATTTCTAAATATTGCGTCATTTTGGCCACGGTTAGGGGCGAAGAGATGTATTGTTGCGCTTGCATAGAAAGCGCGTTTAAAGTGTAGGCAAAATGTTTAAAAGGGGCTGGCACAAAAACCTCCCTTTCAATGCTCTCCATAGCCTTTCTCACTTTGGGGTGCAAATGAAAACGCTTGTGGATTTCTTCACACATCAAATGGTTTTTAATACTATTCAAACAAGCCCCTTAAAAATCATCAAAACTCACGCTCCCTTTAGCGTAATTGCTCACCCTAGCTTCAAAGAAATTAGAGCGCTGTTCATTGAAACTTGAAAAGCTTTCTACCCATTTAATGGGGTGTTGGACGCCATAAACTTTAGCGATACCCACCTTACTCAAACGGCTATCCGCTAAAAACTGGATGTATTGCTCAATCAAGCTTGAAGTGAGCCCTAAAATCTTGCCTTGCGTGATATAATCCCCCCATGAGGCTTCAATTTCTACCGCTTTTTTAAACATTCCTATGACTTCGTTAATCAATTTTGGCGTGAATAGATCCGCTCTTTCATTCCTTAAAGCGTTGATCATGTTTTGGAATAAAATCAAATGCGTTACCTCATCTCTTTGGATAAAACGAATCATTTGTGCTGATCCTAGCATTTTACCGCTCCTAGCCAAAGTGTAAAAATAGCTAAACCCGCTATAAAAATAAATCCCCTCTAAAATCTGGTTAGCAAAAAGCGCTTTGAGGATGTTTTCTTCTGTAGGGTTTTTGGCTAATTCCATATACACTTGCGCAATATAATCGTTCTTGCTTTTTAATTGCATATCGTTACGCCACATGTCATAAATTTCTTCAGTATTGGCGCTAATGCTTTCTACCATCACCGCATACGCATGGCTGTGTAAGGCTTCTTCATAAGCTTGACGCACCAAACACAAATTGATTTCGGGACTGGTGATAAAGGGATTGACATTGTCAATTAAATTATTGGTTTGCAAGCTGTCCATAAAAATGAGTTGCGCTAAAGCTCTGTCATAGCCGATCTTTTCTTCTGCGCTTAATTTCAAATAATCTCTTTTGTCATCATTCATGCTCACTTCTTCAGCAAACCAGGTGTTAGCGAGCATCGTTTTCCACAAATGATCCGCCCATTGATACTTGATTTTATTCAAATCAAACATGCTTGTAGGATTACCCCCAAAAATCTTTCTTTCATTCACACTTTCTGTAGAATCGGGGTTGTAAATTTTCTTGCGTGAAACTTCCATTGTGTTCCTTAATTTCCTTAAAACTATCTGATATAGTCTTGTTAGAATACCTTAAAAGAATTTAAAACTCCCTAAAGCCAGAAAAAACTCCAAATTTTAAAAAACTTCAATTTTTCAGTATTTTTAAAGGATTAAAAAGCTAAAATACTGCTTCTTTATTTTCTACTCTTATGTGCATGCGATGGCGTGCGGTGTGCGGAAGTGGCGAAATTGGTAGACGCACTAGACTTAGGATCTAGCGCCGCAAGGCATGAAGGTTCGATTCCTTTCTTCCGCACCATTCTTAATGATTAAGATTTGAAGCCCTAAATGGAACTTATTCTATTAAAACTTTCAAAAGTTTTTAAAACGCTATGAGCGATGTTTTGAACGCTCTCTAAATTTAAATTCGCATGACAAGGCAAGGAAATTTCAGCGTTATAAAAATCTTCTGCACTTTTTAACGGGGCTGTATTGAAGAGCTGTTGATACAATTGGTATTGGTAAATGGGCTTGTAATGCACTTGGGCTAAAATGCCAAGCTTGTGCAAATTTTCTAAAATGAGTTTTTTAAATATAAAAAATTTTTGGTGCATTAAAATAGGATAAAGGTGGTTAGAGCTTTTATCTTTTAACAAGGGGTGTAAAGGGGTGAAATAAGGGTTATCTTTAAAAATCCTGTCATAAACTAGAGCGGCTTCTTCTCTTTTTTGCATTAAAAAGGGGGCTTTTTTAAGCTGGCTCAAACCCAAAGCGCTTTGGATTTCATTCAAGCGGAAATTATACCCTACGCTTTTGACTTCGCCTTCAAAAAAATCTTTTTTGATCATGCCATGAGAGCGAAACGATTTCATTTTTTCATGCAATTCGCTATTATTAGTAACGACCGCTCCCCCTTCAGCCGTAGTGATAGGCTTAATGGCATGGAAACTAAACACGCTCGCTAACGCAAAGCTTCCTACTTTTTTGTTTTGATATTCGCTCCCTAGAGCATGCGAGCTGTCAGAAAGAAAACTCAAAGAATGCTTTTTGCAAAGCTTTTGAATGCTTTCTATTTCCACGCTTTTACCGGCATAATCCACACTCACTATGGCTTTGGTTCTTTCGTTAATGAGCTTTTCTAGGGCCAATTCATCTATATTGCCATCGTTTTTAACTTCGGCAAATACGGGTTTATAGCCGCTTTCTAAGAGCATGTTAGCCGTCGCTACAAAGCTTATAGGGGTGGTGATTATTTCATTGCAATCAGCGTTAAAATCGCTAAAATTCCTATAGAGCGTTAAAAGGGCTGAAGTCGCGCTATTAAACACCAGTGCATGCTTAACACCCAAAAACTCGCACAAAGCTTCTTCAAATAAAAGAGAGCGTTTGCCCTGGGTGATCTGTTTGGAATTTAAAACCTCTAAAACAGCCTTTTTATCTTCTTCGTCTAAACAAGGCTCGCTATAAGCAAACTCTTTCAAGCGAGTAAGTCTTGCAAGCGAGATGGGGTGATCTTGCTTGTGTCATGTACATCTTGGAATTTTTGAGCGTTCAATCTTGTTTTATCTAAGGTGTTGTATTCCTTGTTTAAATGATTCGTTTCAGCGAGCTGTTTTTTCCACTGGTGCAAAGAGTTTTGAATGTTTTCTTTCTCACTTTCTAATGATTTTGAAAATTTTTCCAAAGCCTTCGTGTCGTCAATATCAATATTGCTAGGGAGTTTCAAACTAGCCGCGCCATTATCCAAATTTTGATTGAAAGAATCAATCGCTTTGTCCAAACGGCTTTTAAAACGCTCAAAATCGCTTCGATCTTTTTCATTGTTATGAGCGTAAGATTTAGAAATACCCACCAATTCTTTAGCGTCTTTATCCATGCCCTTTAAGCTTTTAAGGCGGCTTTCTAAATCTCCTATGGCTAGGTTATCCTGCTTAGCTTGTTTGGCTAATTTGATTTTTTCATCATTCTCTGAAAGATTTTGAATTTCCTTATTTTCTTCTTTTCTTGCGTGCGAACCAACCCTTTGAGTATGGTAATCCCTTACCATCAAAGACGGGTTATAATGATTTGAAATCTTAGACATCTTATCCTCCACTTCATTGGACTTTCTTAAAGACAAGATAAGCAAACTCTATTCCTAAAAACATTTTATTCCACCCAATTCTATCTAAAAATATTAATCTAACCCTAAAACCCTTTCTAACTCTTTGATGAGGTTTGTAATTTCTTTCAGTTCTTTAAGATTGAGAGTGAGCTTATAATTGACTTGATTATCAGGATTCATTGGCACCAATTGCTTTTTGAACTCATTTTGTTTCATAAAGTATTTTCTTTCTTTATGAACGTAATGGATTTCATCTTTTTTAAAAATTCTATAAAGTAATTGGTCTTCGCACACTCCTAAGCAAATCAAAAAATCATAGTTGTATCGTGGGTTTATACCATTGAACTGAAAAGTGTTGTTGGTTCTGCCTTTTCGCGCTGTTTTGACCTCAAAAGACACACCGCTTTTTGTCATAATATCGTATTCATCATGAATAATGCCATCATTGATCACTTCATCTATAGCGTTAAGCGCACTTTTTAAAAACTCTTCGCCAATCTGCCCTATAGCGTTGGCTTCAAAATCTCTAATTTTTGAAAAAATAGCGTTGTAATCTTGCCCTAAATTCAATTCTTTATGTTTTTTTTCAATAATTTTTAAAAAAGTTTGTTCCAAATCCATCAATTATCCTTTAAACTATCCAAATGATCATGTAGGGCTTGAAAAATATGGCTTTTTCCTAAATGATAGCAAGAATTAGTCGCTAAACTTGCGTATTTTGTCCAATCAATCTCTTTGAATAGTTTTTTTAATTTAGCGTTTAAAACCTTGTCAGCGCTAGTAAATACCACAGCAATACCAGATTGATACTTAACTTCCTCAAAGTTCTCTACAATTTGTGTGCTTTTATAAAAAGTTGATGAAATGTAAAAAGACGCTTTTTGATTAAAAATCCACTCTTTACCGCATTCTCTGTTTTTAGCCAATGAAACCGTGAAAACCTTGATATATTCGCCAAAGGGTTCTTTATGGCGATTCTTATACCAAGAAAATTCACTTTTTTTATTTTGATACTTTTTGCTCCAAATTTGAAACACACAATGCACATCCACTTCTTTATTTTTAAAGTCTATAAACGCATTTTTTTCTAAGCGTTCGCTATAAAGCAGATTTAAACCTTTCACACGATATTTAATAGAGCCTTTTCCTTGACTTTCAAAGAACATGGGTAGGATAAAACACACAAAATCACAATTTCTAGCATGGTTGATAAATTCTAACGCCATAACCCCACGATGCCCAAAAGGAGGGTTGCCCAAGCAAATCACTTTTTGATGCGTGGGCAATTTATAATTTAAAAAATCGCATTGAATAAAACCATCTCTTTTAGGTTCAATGTCTATACCAATGCGTCTATCTTTAGGAAACAAGTCATAAAACACCCCATCGCCTGCACTTGGTTCTAAAAAAATAAAGTCATCTAGCTTTTCGTATTTTTTAATAACTTCACAAGCTTTTTGGAAGCATTTTAAAGCCACACTAGGCTTAGTGAAATACTGATCTAGAACATTGCTAGAATTTTCTTTCATCTCATTGCCATTGACATAGCGTTTAGGGGTAACTTCTTTAAACAAGGTTTGCATGAAAAAACTTTACTACAAAATTATAAAATTTAACCACCCAAAGCAGAAATCCCAATCGTCTTTAGCGGTTGGGATGAATGCTACCAATTCATGGTATCATATCCCCATACATTCGTATCTAGCGTAGGAAGTGTGCAAAGTTACGCCTTTGGAGATATGATGTGTGAGACCTATAGGGAATGCGTTGGAGCTCAAACTCTGTAAAATCCCTACTATAGGGACACAGAGTGAGAACCAAACTCTCCCTATGGGCAACATCAGCCTAGGAAGCCCAATCGTCTTTAGCGGTTGGGCACTTCACTGCCGATTCCTTCTGATCGCTTAAAACCCTTAAATCATTGCTTAAGAAAATCCTTAAAACTTAAAAATTTTCTTCTAAATACTTCGTGTGGATTTTTGCTTGCCTGAAATCCGCATTTTCAAGCATTTCAAGGTGGAAAGGAATGGTCGTTTTAATGCCTTCTACCTTAAATTCCTTTAAAGCCCTTTTCATCTTAGCGATCGCTCTTTCTCTGTTTTCACCCCACACAATGAGCTTGCCAATCATAGAATCATAGTGCGTAGGCACGACATAATTGGCATGCGCGTGCGAATCAAGGCGCACGTTCACCCCACCAGGAGCGATCCATTCGGTGATTTTGCCCGGGCTTGGGTAGAATTTTTTAGGATCTTCTGCAGTGATTCGGCATTCTATCGCATGCCCTTTGAGAGAAAAGCTTTCTTGCTTGGGCAATTTTTCGCCTTGAGCGATTTTAATCATCCACTCAATGAGATTTAACCCACTCACCATTTCGCTAATGGTGTGTTCCACTTGCAAACGAGTGTTCATCTCCATGAAATAAAAATCTTTCATGTTAGAATCAAGCAAAAATTCAAAAGTCCCAGCCCCCACATAGCCGATGTATTTAGCGGCCTTGATCGCTGTTTCTAGCAAACGCTCACGCACGCCCTCTTCTAAAACCACTGCTGGGGTTTCTTCAATGAGCTTTTGCTGGCGTCTTTGCACCGAGCAATCCCTTTCGCCCACATGAATGACATTGCCATGCTTGTCGGCTAGAATTTGGACTTCAATGTGCTTAGGCTTGTTGATGAATTTTTCTAAATACACGCTCCCATCGCCAAACGCGCTCAAAGCTTCCGTTTCGGCGGCTAAATAAAGATTTTTTAATTTGGATTTATCTTCTACGACACGCATCCCTCTCCCGCCCCCACCAGCGGCCGCTTTAATGATAACAGGGTAGCCGATTTTATCAGCGATTTCTTCAGCTTCTTGATAGCTTTTAAGCAGCCCTTCACTGCCCTCAATCACAGGCATGCTGGCTTCTTTCATCACGCTTTTGGCTTTGGATTTATCGCTCATTAAAGCCATGACTTTCGCACTCGGACCAATAAATTCCAAAGAATGGTGCGAGCAAATCTCTACAAAATTCTGGTTTTCACTCAAAAACCCATACCCGGGGAAAATCGCATCCGCTTCAAACAATTCCGCCGCACTAATAATGGCCGGGATATTCAAGTAACTCTCGCTGGATTTGGCCCCCCTATACACACTTTTGCGCTAGCCGTATTGAGGTAGTGGGCGTCCTTGTCAGCGATAGAATAAATGGCTATGGATTCTTTACCCATTTCTTGAATGGTTTGGATCGCTCTTAAAGCGATCTCGCCTCTATTAGCGATCAAAATGCGCGAAAGCTCTTTTTTTTCTACCTTTTTATTTCCTTTATTCATGGGTTTTAAAGCTTTTCCACTTTGATGAGTTTCGTGCCGTATTCTACCGGCTGAGCGTCTCCCACTTCAACAGAAACCACCTTGCAAGGGTATTCCACTTCAATTTCATTCATGATTTTCATCGCTTCTACAATTCCCACGATTTGCCCTTTTTTAAGCGTATCGCCGGCTTTGACATAAGGCTCAGCCCCAGGGGAGGGCGCATGATAAAAAGTGCCTACCATAGGCGAAAGCACGAAATCTTCTTTTTTATCCACAATAGGGGTGCATACCATAGGCACAGGGGTTTGAGCGCTTGGCATGCTCGCTTCTACCATGATGGGGGCTTGAATGGAGGCTTGAGAATGAGCGGGATTTAGCGCATTTTTTTTCGCATAAGCGGATTCTTTATCCAAAACCAACTCAAAATGCTCATGCTTTAATTTCAAATGCCCTAAATCAGAAGCTTTAAATTCTTTGATCAACTCTTCAATTTCAGAAAGGTTCATAACGATCTATTCCTTAATATTATTTTAAAATATGCCACAAACACATAATCTTACTAAGCGTTTTTAGCAAAAAATTATTGTTATAATAACATAATTATTAACAAACTTTAAAGGCTTTGTGTATATGGGATTGAAAGCGGATTCTTGGATTAAAAAAATGAGTTTAGAGCATGGCATGATTAGCCCTTTTTGCGAAAAGCAAGTCGGTAAGAATGTGATCAGCTATGGTTTGAGCAGTTATGGGTATGATATTAGAGTGGGGAGTGAGTTCATGCTTTTTGATAACAAAAACGCTTTAATTGACCCTAAAAACTTTGACCCTAACAACGCAACCAAAATTGATGCGAGTAAAGAGGGTTTTTTTATCTTGCCCGCTAACGCGTTCGCCCTAGCCCATACGATAGAATATTTTAAAATGCCTAAAGATACCTTAGCGATTTGTTTAGGCAAAAGCACTTACGCCAGGTGCGGGATTATCGTGAATGTTACGCCTTTTGAGCCGGAATTTGAAGGCTATATCACGATTGAAATTTCTAACACTACTAATTTACCGGCTAAAGTCTATGCCAATGAGGGGATTGCGCAAGTGGTGTTTTTACAAGGCGATGAAGTGTGCGAGCAAAGCTATAAAGACAGAGGCGGTAAGTATCAAGGGCAAGTGGGCATCACTTTGCCTAAAATTTTAAAGTGATTTGAAGAAAGATAAAAGCGCTTATCCTTTGGGCGTTGTTTATTTTTTAATACAAACAATACCGCAATTTCTCAAAAATATATTATAATACGAAAATTCAGTTTGATTGAGTTACAAACTCTTTGAGAACAAAACGCTAAACCATTTAGGAAATTATCATGCTAAAACTCGTTAGCAGAACGATTTGTTTGTCTTTAATAGGCTTATTCAACCCTTTAGAAGCCTTTCAAAAACACCAAAAAGACGGCTTTTTTATAGAAGCCGGGTTTGAAACCGGGTTATTAGAAGGAACGCAAACTAAAGAAGAAACAACAGCTCAAAACACCCAAAAAGTCTATGAAAACCCCTAACCCACCCACAAACTAAAGAGCAACCCAAAGAACAAAACAAAAGCGATACAGCCACCCCCCAAAGCGTCTATGGGAGATACTATATACCCCAAAGCACCATTTTAGAAAAAGCAACCGAACTATTCACCACGGACAATATAGAAAATGGCTTAACTTTTTATTCTCAAAGCCCTGTGTATGCGAATATGGTTAATGGGAGCGTAACCATACAAAACTTTCTGCCTTACAATTTAAACAATGTTGAACTGAGTTTTAAAGACGCTCAAGGCAAGGTAGTTAATTTAGGCGTGATAGAGACTATCCCTAAGGATTCTCAAATCATTCTGCCTGCAAGCTTGTTTAATGATTCAGAATTTGAACAAGCTGATAGCTTTAATTACCAACAACTTCAAGCCACTGCCACACAATTTTCTGATGCTAACACGCAGAGTTTGTTTCAAAAGCTCAGTCAAATCACGACCAATGTAACGATGAGTTATGAAAACGCCGATACTAACAATTTTAAAGGTAATTGCCATGATTGTGTGTCAGATTTCACCCCACAAACCGCAGAAGAATTGACCAATTTAATGTTGGATATGATTGCGGTGTTTGACTCCAAATCGTGGGAAGAAGCCGTTTTAAACGCTCCTTTCCAATTTTCTAACAGCTCATCAGAGTGCGGCTCTGACTTTCCTAAGTGCGTGAATCCTTTCAATAACGGGCGTGTCGCTCCCATCTATGAAAAATACGTGCTAACCCCACAATCCGTTATAGATGCGTTTAGAAGAACGATCAATCTTGAAGTGAATATCCTAAAATCAGGGTTTGTAGGGCTAGGGTATGAACTTGATGATAATGATGGTAATCTGGGGATAGAAGCTTCTGCCTTAAATCCTGAAAAATTGTTTGGTAAAACTTTGAACAAAGTTGATATTGTGGAATTAAGAGACATTATCCATGAATTTAGCCACACTAAAGGCTATACGCATAATGGGAACATGACTTATCAAAGGGTGCGTTTGTGTCAAGAAAACGGCGGAGCCATACAAGAATGTGAGGGTGGAAAAGAAGAGTTAGTCAATGGGAAAGAAGAACTAAAATTTACAAACGGAAAAGAAGTAAAAGATCAGGATGGTTACACCTATGATGTATGTTCTTTTTATAAGGACAACCACCAAGTCTATACAGCGGGCAATTACCCCAATTCCATCTACACCAATTGTGCTCAAGTCCCCGCTGGGCTTATAGGGGTTACTACCGCTGTTTGGCAACAGCTCATCAATCAAAACGCCCTGCCCATTAATTTCGCTAATTTGAGCAGCCAAGCCAACTATTTAAACGCTGGGTTGAACGTGCAAAATTTTGCAACCTCTATGGTCAGCGCGATCGCGCAAAATTTTTCCACCACTTCCACCACCACTTACCGCTATTCAAGTAAGAATTTTAGAAGCCCTATTTTAGGGGCCAATGTTAAAATAGGCTACCAACATTATTTCAATGACTACATAGGGTTAGCCTATTACGGCATCATCAAATACAACTATGCTCAAACCAATAACGAAAAAATCCAGCAATTAAGCTATGGTGGGGGAATGGATGTGTTGTTTGATTTCATCACCACTTATGCTAATAAAAAGCAAGGCAATCCCACTAAAAAAGTTTTTGCTTCCTCTTTTGGGGTGTTTGGGGGGTTAAGGGGCTTATACAATAGCTACTATGTTTTCAATCAAGTCAAAGGAAGCGGTAATTTAGATATAGTAACCGGGTTTAATTACCGCTACAAGCATTCTAAATATTCCATAGGCATTAGCGTTCCTTTAATCCAAAGCGGTATTAAAATCGCTTCTAATAATGGCATCTATGCGAACTCTGTTGTTTTGAATGAAGGGGGCAGCCATTTTAAAGTGTTTTTTAATTATGGGTGGGTATTTTAGGGGTTAAAAATTGGCTTTAACTCAAGCTTTTTAGCAAAAAATTAAGATCTTAATTTTTTAAAATTTTATTTTTAAAACTTTTGAGATACCCCCTAAACTTGCGCAATACTCGCCACAAACACGCATGCACTCTCAGATTTTAGCACCATATCTAACGGGATGCGATAAATTTCACGCTCTTTAAAACACTCCCTTTCTTGCTCGCTAAAGCCCCCTTCAGGCCCTATGATAATACCCTTTTCAAAATCCGTGCTTGCGGGTAAGGTTTCGCCGTTAAAATCTAAAACGCTCGCTTTAGGGTAGGCGTTTAATACCTCTTTGGTGCTTGGAAACGCTTCCAATTCCATTAAAGCGCTGCGACCGCATTGCTCGCAAGAATGGATCAAAATCTTTTGAAAGCGCTCTAATTTGGCGCTATCTATTTTTTCATTACGCTGGCTAAAATCCGCATAGAACAAACTCAACTTGCTCACGCCTAACTGATTTAAAAAAGGCAAAATTTTTTCAACGCTTTTGATTTCAATCACGCTTAAAATCAAATGCGTTTTTTTATTAGCCATAATCTCTAATGGTTGCGTGCCCACTAGCCTTAAAAAGGCGTGTTTTTTAGCGATTTCTGCATGCTCATAGGTGTATAAAAAGCCGTCTTTTAAATTCCTTAAATCCAAACGACTCGCGCTTTTGATGCGCCTTGAGCGGTATAAATGGATATAACTCTCGCCTTCTATTTTTAAAGTAGGCTCTTTGGCTAAAGGGTGGTAGACAAAACGCATTCAAATGCCCATTAACACAACAATAAGAATCGTTTCTAAAAAATACAGGATTTTAGCTTTTTTGATATAGGCTTCCATCCTTTCTTTTTTGGTGATAGCGAATTTCACGCTTTTATGGCGTTTAATTTCTGCTATCAGCATCAACAATAACCCTAAAAGCATGACAACAGCGCTAAAAGAAAATTCAAATTGCTGCATCGCCCAAATAAAAACCCCGCTCAAAAGAGCGATGCTTAAAAGAATGTAAATCGCTGGCATGACAAGATAGATTTTTTTGTTCAATTGGATAAAATTCCTTTCTTTAAAAAGGGTGTAAAGATTGATCATAAAGGCTAGGGCAAGCAAGGCGGCAAAAAAGGCATGGACAAGCAAGGATTGAGCCATTACAGAAGAATCTTGTGTATTTAATGCTTGCAAACTCATCTCTAACATTAACTTCTTTCTAACGATTTATTTTTTATTAATCGTTTTATTTTAGCATGCACTAATGAATTTGATCAATGAAAAGCATAATAATTTAGAAAATAACGCCACAAAATCCCCCAAAGAAGCGGTTATTCTTTTGAATATGGGAGGGCCTAACAGCCTTTATGAAGTGGGGGTGTTTTTAAAAAACATGTTTGATGACCCCTTTATCCTTACCATTAAAAATAATTTCATGCGTAAAATGGTGGGTAAAATGATCGTCAATAGCCGCATAGAAAAATCCAAAAAAATCTATGAAAAATTAGGAGGCAAATCCCCTTTAACGCCTATCACATTCGCCCTTACAGAGCGTTTGAACGAATTGGATCCTTCTCGTTTTTACACTTATGCGATGCGTTATACCCCCCTTATGCGTCTATGGTTTTGCAAGATTTAGCCTTAAAAGAAATAGAAAGCCTGGTGTTTTTTTCCATGTATCCGCAATATTCTAGCACGACCACCCTTTCTAGTTTCAATGACGCTTTTAGCGCTCTCAAATCCTTAGAAACTTTCCGCCCCAAGGTGCGAGTGATAGAACGCTTTTATGCTGACAAAAAGCTTAATGAAATCATTTTAAGCACGATTTTAAGCACCCTAAACAACCGCAAAAGCCAGGATTTTGTCCTAATCTTTTCCGTCCATGGATTGCCTAAAAGCATTGTTGATGCCGGCGATACTTACCAGCAAGAATGCGAACACCATGTGAGTTTGTTAAAAGAGTTGATGCAACAAAAAAATATCCCTTTTAAAGAAGTTTTACTCTCTTACCAATCCAAGCTAGGGCCTATGAAATGGCTAGAGCCAAGCACTGAAGAGTTGATAGAAAAGCACCGCAAGTCTAATATCATTATCTACCCTTTAGCTTTCACGATTGACAATTCTGAAACGCTTTATGAATTAGACATGCAATACCGCTTAATGGCAGAGCGCTTAGCGGTTAAGGAATATTTAGTTTGCCCATGCTTAAACGATTCTATAGAGTTTGCAAAATTTATCATTGGATTAGTTAAAAACCTTAAAAGTGAGTGAAATTTGCATAAAAACGATTATTATAGTAAAATACCGAGTTTTCAAATCTATTAAAAAATAAAGGTTATTACATGTTTTCACTTTCTTATGTTTCCAAGAAATTTTTAAGCGTTTTATTATTGATTTCGCTGTTTTTAAGCGCTTGCAAATCCAACAATAAAGAAAAGTTAGATGAAAATCTTTTAAGCTCTGGCTCTCAAAGCTCCAAAGAATTGAACGATGAGCGAGACAATATAGACAAAAAGAGTTACACCGGTTTAGAAGATGTTTTTTTAGACAATAAGTCTATTAGCCCCAATGACAAATACATGCTTTTAGTTTTTGGCCGTAATGGTTGCTCCTATTGCGAAAGGTTTAAAAAAGATCTCAAAAATGTCAAAGAATTGCGCGACTATGTTAAAGAGCATTTTAGCGCTTACTATGTCAATATCAGCTACTCCAAAGAGCATGATTTTAAAGTCGGCGATAAGGATAAAAATGATGAAAAAGAAATCAAAATGTCCACAGAAGAATTAGCGCAAATTTATGCCGTCCAATCCACCCCTACGATTGTTTTATCCGATAAAACCGGCAAAACCATCTATGAATTGCCCGGCTATATGCCCTCTACGCAATTTTTAGCCGTGTTAGAATTTATCGGCGATGGGAAGTATCAAGACGCAAAAAACGATGAGGATCTCACTAAAAAATTAAAGGCTTACATCAAGTATAAAACCAACCTTTCTAGAAACAAATCAAGCTAGGAAAATGCATGAAAAGCCTTAAAAGCCTGCTTTCTTTTTTGCTGGCTTCTTTTTGGGTCGCTATCCCTTTAATCGCACTCTACGCTTGTGCGTGTGCGATAGCCACTTTTATAGAAAACGATTACGGCACGAGCGCGAGTAAGGCGATTGTGTATAACACCCCTTGGTTCAATTTCTTGCATGCATATTTGTTGGTGGTTTTAATAGGCACATTCATTAATTCTAAAGCTTTGAAGCGCAAAAGATACGCCAGCCTTTTTTTCCACAGCTCCTTGATTTTAATCATTTTAGGGGCAGCGATCACGCGCTTTTTTGGCGTGGAAGGGCTTATGCATGTGCGAGAAAATAGTGCACAAAGCTCTTTTGAAAGCGCGGACACTTACCTTAATATCGCCCTAAATGACGAAAAAAAACTTTCTTTAAAAACGCCTTTAACTTTTTATTATTCCAAACGATTAAAACCCATTCATGCCACTTTAGATCACAAGCCTTTGATTTTAGAACCTTTAGAGATTTACAAGCAAAACGCCATTAAAAAGATGATGCCACGATTTTAGTGTTAAAGGCGACTTATAACGGCGTGAGCCGCAAATTCAACCTCATTAAAAACAACAGGAATGAAGGCATAGAAGAAAGCGAGATGTTTAAAGACGACAAGCTCTCTTTGAGTTTTGGATCCGCTTACATTGGATTGCCTTTCCAAATCAAACTGAAGCGTTTTGAATTAGAGCGCTACGCCGGCTCTATGAGCCCTTCATCTTACGCTTCAGAAGTGGAAGTTTTGAAATTGGATAACACCTTAATCAAGCCTTATAGGATTTTCATGAACCATGTTTTAGATTATGAAGGTTATCGCTTTTTCCAATCTTCTTATGACATGGATGAAAAAGGCACGATCCTTTCTGTCAATAAAGACCCGGGTAAAATCCCCACTTATTTAGGGTATGCGATGCTTATTTTAGGGGCTTTGTGGTTGCTTTTGGATAAAAATGGGCGTTTTTTAAAGCTTTCACGCTTTTTAAAATCCCAACAAGTTGCTAGTTTCTTGCTCGCTTTAATTTTAATCAGCCCTTTTACTTCTTCGTTCGCCAATGAAGGCCAAATTGACATGCATGGGGGCAAAAGCGCTAAAATTGAGCGACAAAGCGTAGAAAATCCCGCTAATAAAGAAGATTCTAAAAGTGCAATTTTAGAGCGTTTGAAACATTTAAGAGAGTATTCCAAAGACCATTTGAAAGCCTTTCAAAGGCTTCAAGTCCAGGATTTTGATGGGCGTATCAAACCTTTAGACACTATTAGCATTGAATACATCCATAAGATTTTAAAAAAAGATGATTTTCAAGGGCTAAACGCCATGCAGGTGCTTTTAGGGATCATGTTTTTCCCCAATGATTGGCGTAGCGTTAAGATGATTTACACTTCTAATAAAGCCTTAAAAAAGCTTATTGGCACGCCTTTAGATGAAAGCCGTATCGCTTTTAGAGATGTTTTTGATAGCCGTGGGTATAAATTAAAAAATCTGGTTGAAGAAGTCAATCAAAAATCCCCTAATGCGCGCAACGAGTTGGATAAAGATGTGTTAAAAGTAGATGAACGAATCAATTTAGTTTATACGCTTTTTAGCGCTCAATTTTTACGCATTTTCCCTAGCGATAAAACCACTGCTTGGCTCTCGCCCATTGAAGCGATCAACAGCCCCAATAAAGAAATTTCAAGCGTGGCAACGGCGTTTTTAAAAAATATTTTTAGCGGGTTTGATGACGCTTTAAAAACCAACCAATGGGATAAAGTAGAAAAAACCCTAAAAGATTTGAGCGTCTATCAGCAAGAGCATGCCAAAAACCTCTATTTATCTTCTTCTAAAGTGGATTCTGAAATTTTTTTAAACCACACCAATTTTTTTAACAGCCTGACCTTGCCTTATATCCTTCTTGGGTTGTTGCTTTTTATCGTTGTGATCACCTCTTTGGTTAAAAACACGATTCCAAATATTTGGCTGACTAAAATCCTTTATATGGCTATCTTGCTTTGCATGCTCGCTCATTCTGTGGGATTAATCTTGCGCTGGTACGTGAGCGGGCATTCGCCTTGGAGCAACGCTTATGAGTCCATGCTCTATATCGCATGGGCTTCTGTTATCGCAGGGTTTATTTTACGCTCCAAACTCGCGCTATCGGCTTCTAGCTTTTTAGCCGGTATCGCACTCTTTGTGGCTCATTTAGGCTTTATGGACCCTCAAATTGGCCATTTAGTGCCGGTGTTAAAATCCTATTGGCTCAATATCCATGTCTCTGTCATCACCGCCAGTTATGGCTTTTTGGGCTTGTGTTTTGTGCTAGGGATTTTAAGTTTGGTTTTGTTTATTTTGCGCAAACAAGGGCGTTTCAATTTGGACAAAACCATCCTTTCCATTAGCGCTATCAATGAAATGAGCATGATTTTAGGCCTGTTCATGCTCACAGCCGGGAATTTCTTAGGCGGGGTGTGGGCGAATGAATCTTGGGGGCGCTATTGGGGGTGGGACCCTAAAGAAACTTGGGCGTTGATTTCTATTTGCGTCTATGCTTTGATCTTGCATTTGCGTTTTTTAGGCTCTCAAAATTGGCCCTTTATTTTAGCGAGCAGCAGCGTGCTAGGGTTTTATTCGGTTTTAATGACTTATTTTGGCGTGAATTACTACCTTTCTGGCTTGCACAGCTATGCTGCAGGCGATCCTTTGCCGATCCCTACTTTTTTATACTTTTTGGTAGCGATACCTTTTATCCTTGTGATCTTGGCGTATTTCAAACGCCATTTGAGTTTGCCTAAATTGGTTTAAAGGGTAAAAATGTTCCAACCCTTACTAGACGCCTTTATAGAAAGCGCTCCAATTAAAAAAAAATTACCTCTAAATCTCCTCCCCCCCTAAAAATCGCTGTGGCGAATTGGTGGGGAGGCGCTGAAGAATTTAAAAAGAGCACTCTGTATTTCATCTTAAGCCAACGCTACAAAATCATTCTGCACAGCAATCCCAACAAACCCTCAGATCTCGTCTTTGGCAGTCCTATTGGCTCAGCCAGAAAAATCTTATCCTATCAAAACGCTAAAAGGGTGTTTTACACCGGTGAAAACGAAGTCCCTAATTTCAACCTCTTTGATTACGCCATAGGCTTTGATGAATTGGATTTTAGAGACCGTTATTTGAGAATGCCTTTATATTATGATAGACTACACCATAAAGCCGAGAGCGTGAATGACACCACCGCGCCCTACAAGATCAAATCTGACAGCCTTTATGCTTTAAAAAAACCCTCCCATCATTTTAAAGAAAACCACCCTCATTTATGCGCAGTAGTGAATAATGAGAGCGATCCTTTGAAAAGAGGGTTTGCGAGTTTTGTCGCAAGCAACCCTAACGCTCCTATAAGGAACGCCTTCTATGACGCTTTAAACGCTATTGAGCCAGTTATTGGGGGAGGGAGCGTGAAAAACACTTTAGGCTATAATGTCAAAAACAAGAGCGAGTTTTTAAGCCAATACAAATTCAATCTGTGTTTTGAAAACACTCAAGGCTATGGCTATGTTACTGAAAAAATCATTGACGCTTATTTCAGCCATACTATTCCTATTTATTGGGGGAGTCCTAGCGTGGCGAAAGATTTTAACCCTAAAAGTTTTGTGAATGTGCATGATTTTAAAGATTTTGATGAAGCGATTGATTATGTGAGATACTTGCACACGCACCCAAACGCTTATTTAGACATGCTCTATGAAAACCCTTTAAACACCCTTGATGGGAAAGCTTACTTTTACCAAAATTTGAGTTTTAAAAAAATCCTGGATTTTTTTAAAACGATTTTAGAAAACGACACGATTTATCACGATAACCCTTTTGTTTTCTATCGTGATTTGAATGAGCCTTTAGCGACTATTGATGATTTGAGGGTTAATTATGATGATTTGAGGGTTAATTATGATGATTTGAGGGTTAATTATGATGATTTGAGGGTTAATTATGAGCGCCTTTTACAAAACGCTTCACCTTTATTGGAACTCTCTCAAAACACCACTTTTAAAATCTATCGCAAAATTTATCAAAAATCCTTACCGTTGTTACGCGCCATAAGGAGATGGGTTAAAAAACTGGGTTTGTAAAATTGGGGGTAAATCAAACCCCTTGCGCTATCATCGCAGACGCCACTTTTCTAAAACCAGCGATATTAGCCCCTAAAACAAAATTAGTAGGGTCTTTAAACTCTTTAGCGGTTTGAGAGACATTTTTATAAATCTCTTTCATGATGTGGTGTAATTTCGCATCCACCACTTCAAAACTCCAAGGGTGCATGCTCGCGTTTTGCGCCATTTCCAAGCCGCTCACGCTCACCCCCCCAGCATTAGCCGCCTTGCCTATACCATAAGAAATCTTAGCCTGTAAAAACAATTCAATCGCTTCATTGCTTGAGGGCATGTTCGCCCCTTCAGCCACGCATTTACACCCATTAGAAAGGAGGGTTTTAGCGTCTAAAACGCTCAATTCATTCTCAGTCGCGCTAGGAAAAGCCGCAAAACAAGGCACATGCCATACGGCATTCCCCCCTTTGGGGTAATTTTCTGTGGGCGTGTATTTCGCGCTAGTTTTTTCTAAAGCGTATTCTTTGATCCTCCCACGACGCACCTCTTTAATCTCTTTCAAAAGCTCTAAATCAATGCCGTCTTTATCATAAATCATGCCATTAGAATCGCTCGCCGTTACCGGTTTGGCTCCTATTTGAAGCAGTTTTTCAATGGTATAAATAGCGACATTACCGCTCCCAGAAACGCTGCAAACCTTACCCTCTAAAGAGCTGTTCCTTTCTTGCAGCATTTCTTCAGCAAAATACACGCACCCATAGCCGGTAGCTTCTTTTCTGCACAAGCTCCCCCCATAAGTGAGTCCCTTACCGGTCAATACGCCCTCAAAACGATTGACTAATTTTTTATATTGCCCAAACAGATAGCCAATCTCTCTTTCGCCCACTCCAATATCCCCAGCTGGCACATCAGTCGTGGCTCCAATGTGGCGGTACAATTCATTCATGAACGCCTGGCAAAAACGCATGATCTCATGCTCGCTCTTCCCTTTAGGGTCAAAATCGCTCCCCCCTTAGCGCCCCCCATAGCCAAAGTGGTGAGCGAATTTTTCAACACTTGCTCAAAGCCTAAAAACTTGATCACGCTTTCATTCACGCTAGGGTGGAATCTCAAACCCCCCTTATAAGGGCCAATAGCCGAATTGAATTCAACCCTACACCCCCGATTGACTTGGATTTGATGGTTATCATCCAGCCAACACACCCTAAAAAAAATCTCCCTTTCAGGCTCAATCAAACGCTCTAAAACCGCATGCTTTTCATAGCTTTTATCGCTGTCTAAAAGGGGTTTTAAGGAAGTGATAGCTTCATAGACGGCTTGATGGAACTCTTTTTGATAAGGGTATTTTTTCTGTAAAGATTGGAGAATTTTTTCAACATACATGAGCGGCATCCTTTATTGTTTTAAGTGTTTTTATTGTAACACTAAAAGGGTAATTAAGTTTTAATTTATCTTAAAAAACTTTTTAAAACGCCCACAAACCCTCTATCAAAGCCGCTCAAATCCTTGTAAAACTCTGCATCATAACCGCAAAATTCCAAGCATTCTTTCAAGCTTTTTAACTGGTCATACCCCATTTCACAAACCAAAAAAGGGATTTTTAATCCAGCGGCTAAAAAAACGATTTCTTTTAAGATTTCATCGCCTTTAACCCCCCCAAAAAGGGCTTCATGCGGTTCTTTAAGGACGGATTTTTCTAAAGGATAATCTCTAGCGATATAGGGCGGGTTAGAGACAAGCATTTCTATCGTTGGCATATGATCCCAAAGGTGCGTTTGTTTTAAAAAAACACGCTCTTTTAAATTAAAGCGTTCAATGTTTTTTAACGCCACTTCTAAAGCTTTGGGTGAAATATCGCTCGCATAAATACAAAGCTTAGGATTTTCTAAAGCCAAACTCACAGACACGCAACCACTCCCTATGCCGATTTCGCCTATTTCTTTTAAATGGTATTGAGAAATAATATCAAGGGCTTTTTGGACTAAAATCTCGGTTTCAGGCCGTGGGATTAAAACATGCTCATTCACAAAAAAAGAGTGCCCATAAAAATCACAGCTTCCTAATAAATACTCTATGGGGCAGTCATTCAATCGCTTTCCTACCAATTCAAAAAAGTGCACCTCTTCTTCGTGGTTTAATTCCAAATGCTCATGCGTGTGCAAAAAAACCCTCTCTTTTTGCAAGACAAAGCCTAATAAAATTTCAGACTCTAACCCCCCCTAAAGCCTTTTTGCGATAATTCTTTTTTGGTTTTGTTTAGGGCTTGTGAAAGGGTCATTCAATTTCATAATCCAAAGCTTTTAGGCGTTCTAATAAGGGCGGGTGCGTGAAATGCAAGAAAACATAAAAAGGGTGCGAATAGGGGAACGCTTTATTTTCATTCACAATGGACACTAACGCTTTGGCTAAAGTCTCTTTAGAGCTTAAACTCGCCCCAAACTTGTCCGCATTGTATTCGTTCTTTCGGCTAAAAAACCCGATCAAAGGCATGGCGTAAAAGGAAAACACCGGCAAAAACAAGAGTAAAATCGTAATCAAACTCGCTGGCGTTTGTGAGACATTAAAGCCTTCAAAAACGATCGGTGGCAAATGAGCGATCAAAGCAAAAACAAGAGCGAGCAAGCCTCCCATAATCCCTAAACTTTTCAACAAATCCTTATTTTTAAAATGCCCTAATTCATGCCCTAAAATGGCTAAAAGCCCTTCTGTCCCAACTTTAGAGATCAAAGTGTCAAACAACACCACCCGCTTGTTTTTGCCCAAGCCCCCAAAATACGCATTCAAACGCCCATCCCTTTTGCTAGCGTCCATCACAAAAATGCCTTCGGATTTAAAACCCACCTTATCCATCATGCTCTCAATTTGACTCTCTAAATCCCGGTTATTCAAGGGGGTGAATTGGTTGAAAAGCTGGGCGATTTTAGGGTAAAAAAGATTAGCCAAGATCATAAAAACAAACACGACAAAAAACGAGCTAATCTCCCAATGCTCCACATGTTCAATGATCATAATAAGAGTGTAAATCAACAACAACCCCACGCCTAAAGTGAGCGATAACCCTTTGAAAAAATCCTTGAAAAACAACGACAAGCTCACCTTAGAAAAGCCAAATTCTTTATCCAAATGCATGGTGGTGTAGTAGCTAATGGGTAAAGCTAAAACGCTTTGAATCGCTAAAAACAACAAAGCAAACACCAAGTAGCCTAGCGTTTCAGGAAGGTTTAAATAATGCGTGAGATCTTCTAAATGCGTCAAACCAAAAAAGACCCAACCAGCAAAGATGATCCCGTCTAAAATTTGAGAAATAATGGATAATTGCATTTTCCTAATGGCATAATTTCCCGCTTCTTCATAATCCTTTTGTGGGAGTAAAACAGGCTTCTCGCAGAGCTTTTGACGGATAAATTTCAATTGCAAAATATCGCCCACAATGTAAGGAGTCGTAAAAAAGAGCAAATAAAAAATACAAATTATCATATCTATCCATATGTCAAGCATGTTCTAAACCCCTTTCTTAATCAATTTGCCAATAAAAGTGTAGGAATTATAACAATTTTTCAAAAATTTACCATAAAATTAAATAAGTATGGTAGAAAAAAGGGGTTGTTTTTGAGCGTTTTTAATCCAATCGTAAAAAAGCTGTGTTATCCAACCCGCTATCAATAAAAAGGTCTGTCATGCCCTATTCTTTTAAAAAGCGTTTTTTAATCGTTTATGCCCTTTCTACCTTGCTTTTAGTGGGGGTTTTGTTAGCGTTATTTTTCTTTTATGCGAAAAATAACCTCTTAGAAAACACCCAAATACGCATGCAATACACCGCTGATGCGATCGCTAAAAGCCTTTTAGAGTTGGATAATGCCTCTTCTTTAGAGCCTTTAAAAATCTTAGAAGAACGATTCAAAAACACCCCCTTTGTCTTATTAGATGAAGACAACAAAGTCAAGTTTTCTAATATTGGGGCGTTTGTGGCCTCTTTTAAAAATGACGCCTTGATCAAAACCCCTTATTTTGTGCTTAAAAAACAGGGCTTTTACCTCACAGACAGTGCCCCAACTAACCGCTTAGGGGTTTCTAAAATCATTATCGCAGAAGAAGAAATTCAAAAAAATTTTATCCCCCTTTATAAAATGATAGGCTATGTGTTTTTGAGTGCGAGTTTGTTTATCGCGCTGATAGCCATGTGGCTTTATCCAACTAGCGCGAAAAACTCCGTCCTTTAGGGCGGAGATGTAAGCGTTTAGCTGTTGGGCTATTTGAACATTGTTTCACCTAGATCCATTCGCTTTTTAGCGCGTTCTACTTAAAAATCAAAGTTAGCTAATTTAATGCGGTGTTTCTTGCTCTTGTATGTATTGCTTAATCATCTCTAAAGGCACGCCCCCACAACTCCCAGCGAAATAACTAGGCGACCATAAATGCTTCCCCCACAAACTAGCTTCAACGCTTTTGAAATGGTGTTGTCTAGTCAAACGACTGCTAACGCCTTTTAAAGAATTGACTAACTTACTCACGCTCACTTTTGGAGGGTAGTTGATAAGCAAATGCACATGATCGCTCCCCCCATCAAATTCTACCAATTCGCTCTCAAAGTCCTTACACACTTTGGCAAACACCGATCCTAAAAAATCTATCACTTCCTTATTGAACGCTGAACGCCTGTATTTAGTAACAAATACCAAATGCACATGCATTAAAAAACACAATGTCTTCCGTGTCTCATATCATCAATTTTTTTCATAGACCTATTTTAACAAAAAGATGTTAAAATACTTCTATGAAAGTCAATAAGGGTTTTAAATTCCGCTTGTATCCCACTAAAGAACAACAGGATAAATTGCAACACTCTTTTTTTGTCTATAATCAAGCTTATAATATTGGCTTGAATTTACTGCAAGAGCAATATGAAACCAACAAAGATTCACCTCCCAAAGAAAGAAAGTGGAAAAAATCAAGCGAGTTAGATCATGCGATTAAACACCACTTGAACGCTAGGGGGTTAAGCTTTAGTAGTGTGATAGCCAACAATCACGCATAAATGTTGAAAGGGCTTTAAAAGATGCTTTTAAAGTTAAAAACAGGGGCTTTCCTAAATTCAAAAACTCTAAATTCGCCAAACAATCTTTTTCGTGGAACAATCAAGGTTTCTCTATCAAAGAAAGCGATGATGAACGCTTTAAGATATTCACTTTAATGAAAATGCCCTTAATGATGCGCATGCATAGAAACTTCCCTCCTAATTTTAAAGTGAAACAAATTAGTATCTCTTGCAGCCACAGAAAGTATTTCGTTAGCTTTAGCGTGGAATACCAACAAGACATTACTCCCATCAAAAACCCTAAAAATGGTGTGGGGCTAGATTTGAATATCCTTGATATAGCTTGTTCTTGTGGGGTGAATAATCACAAAAAACTAACGGATTTTAAGCGATACCCAATAGACATGAAAGAATTACTAGGGATAGAAATAGATGAAGAGTTGGACACTAAACGACTCATCCCTACTTATTCCAAATTGTATTCTTTAAAAAAATACTTTAAAAAATTTAAAAGATTGCAAAGAAAACAAAGCCGTAGGGTGTTAAAGTCTAAACAAAACAAAACCAAATTAGGAGGTAATTTTTACAAAACCCAAAAGAAATTAAACCAAGCCTTTGACAAGTCTAGTCATCAAAAAACAGACAGATACCATAAAATCACAAGCGAACTTTCAAAGCAATTTGAATTGATAGTAGTTGAAGATTTGCAAGTAAAAAACATGACTAAAAGAGCTAAACTCAAAAACGTTAAACAAAAGAGTGGGCTTAATCAATCTATCTTAAACGCTTCATTCTATCAAATCATCTCTTTTTTAGACTACAAACAACAGCATAATGGCAAATTGTTAGTGAAAGTTCCCCCACAATATACGAGTAAAACTTGCCATTGTTGTGGGAATATCAACCACAAGCTTAAATTAAATCATAGGCAGTATTGGTGTTTAGAATGCGGGTATAGAGAACACAGAGACATCAACGCTGCGAACAATATTTTAAGCAAAGGGTTAAGTCTTTTTGGGGTAGGAAATATCCATGCAGACTTTAAAGAACAAAGCCTTTCGTGTTAGTGTCCATTAGGGCGCTTTAGTTAGGAAGCTCCTTGCTTTAGCAAGGGGTGGTTTCACAGAAGCATTATTATACGAGGCCCCCTTGTTTTTTAAGGCTTTAATTGAGTGGGATTGTCAGCGCTTTACTTTTAATTCTAAATTTATCAGCCCTACTATTATCAATTATAAGCAGGTTAGAAGCGGAGCAGACCATAGAATTAAAATGCTATTAGAAGCCTTAATCGACCACGATTACGCACGCATTCTTTCATTTAACGACCTAGAAATGAACACGCTAACTATCCTCACCCATTACGACAGAGAAACAAAGCAATTCCGCATCCCTTTAGAAGTCGCCAAAGAGCATTATTTACTTATGGATAACCTAGATTTTTTAACAGAGAATGGTATTATCATAGAATAATTTAAGCAAGCATTAAGCTAAATTATATTATAATTATATTGCTTGAAAGGAATAGAAACTTTTAAGACAAAAAAACAAAGGAGCATCTAACTAATACAAAAAACATTGACAAATATAACTAATTTATGATAAAATAGCCACATAATTAAATTAAGGAAAGCTTGTGTATTCGCCTGCTAAGTTTGCTAGTATGATAGGTAAATCTGTTAGGACTTTACAACGATGGGATTTAGAGGGTGTTTTTGTCGCTCATCGTAATCAAAAAAATAGGCGTTTTTACACGCATGATCAATACTTAGAATATCTAGGTATTAAAGCTAGTGAAGATAAAGCAAAGATAGTGGTTTATGCTAGAGTGTCTAGCGCTAATCAAAAACAAGATTTGCAAAATCAAATTGAAGCCTTAGAAAAATTTTGTCTTGCCAATGGCTATGCGGTGAGTGAATGGTGTAATGAGATAGGGAGTGGGTTAAACTATAAGAGAAAGATTTTTAACCGAATTTTGGAAGAAATTGAAATGGGAAAAATCTCTAAATTGGTTATCGCTCATAAAGATAGGTTTGTGCGTTTTGGTTTTGAATATTTTGAAAGCTTTGCTCAAACTCATGGCTGTGAAATTATTATAATGAATCAGATCTCTTTAAGCCCTGAAGCTGAGATGACACAAGATTTATTGAGCATTATCCATTGTTTTAGTTCTAGGCTTTATGGCTTAAGAAAATACAACAAAGAAATTAAAGAACATCTTAAAAATCAAGAATGATGCTAGTTACAAGAATACTCTATGCCAAAAATATCAATAAAGGTAAGTTAAAAGCGTTAAACGAACAAGCCCAAATTTTAGGAAAATTGCGTTCTCAAATATGGCAAGAATATGGGGCTTTAAAATGTTTGAATACGAGCGATAGAAAAATTAGAGATTTATGGGTTAAGGAAAAAAGGGAATTTAAAGTTTTAGCTAACGCTTGGAAAGAGACTTTAAGAGATAGCTTCAATAACATCAAGCTCTATTTGGAAGCGGCTAAAACTTCTATTAAAAAAGACATATTCAAACACTATAAAACCAAAGAAGAGCAAAAAGAAGCCTTTATCCAATTAAAAAAAGATGAATGGCTAAAAGATCATTTTTTACACAGAAAAATGAGAAAAGCTTTCAAGCATGGTAAAAATTCTGTTTTCAATCAAATCATTGTCCGCAGCGATGACTACAAAGTTTTTGAATTGAACAATCAATGTTGGATCTCTATACCCTCTTTAATCAAAAACAAAAGGATTAAAATCCCTTTAAATACCACAATGGAATACAAACCTAGTGGCACTTTAAGACTGATTATAAAAAACAAGGTAGTGGAAGTTCATAGTTCTTATGAAAAAACAGATAATCGCACTTGTGGGAATGAAATAATAGGCATTGATAAGGGTTATAGTGAAGTCTTTGTAACAAGCACTAACGAATTTTTAGGGAAGGATTTAGGTAAAATCCTCACCCAATACAGCGACAAACTAAAAGTCAAATACCAACGAAGAAACAAGTTATTGGCGCTGATGAAAAAAGCTCAAAAAAACAATCAACTTGAAAAAGCTAATCGTATTTTTAAAAACAATCTAGGCAAAATTAAGCAAAACAAAGAAGATCATAAAGTCAAACAAAGATTAAAAACCCTTATTTACAACGCTTGCCATCAAGTAGTGGATAAGGCAAAGGTGGTTGTGTGTGAAGATTTAAAAGAAAACTTTTCAAAAAACACAAGCTATGGCAAAAACACTAACAGAAGACTCAATTCTTGGGTTAAAGGTTTAATAGCAGACGCTTTAAAAAATGTAATAGCGTGCAGAGGTTCTGCATTGCATTTAGTCAATCCTGCATACACTTCGCAATGCGATAGCTTTTGTAACAACCTTTTATTAGGGCGTCGCAAAAGCAATACTTTTTACCTATTTAATGGGGGAACTATTCAGGCTGACTATAATGCTGCTAGAAACATTTTAGCGAGATACTTTGACAAAGAAATTAAAAAGAATACACCTTTTAATGCGGTTAAAGAAATCTTACTAAAACGGACTGATAGCTATCGCTTGACTACTGTGCAAGCAAGGCTTTAGTTGCAAATGAAAAACTTCATTTATCAACAAAGTGCGAATTACTTTAATACATGGGCATTTGTCTATGTTTTAAGGAACAGCGAACATGGAAGCTACACAACAAGAGCCTATTTTTGATAATAAGACCATATTTTAAGCAAAGGGTTAAGTCTTTTTGGGGTAGGAAATATCCATGCAGACTTTAAAGAACAAAGCCTTTCGTGTTAGTGTCCATTAGGGCGCTTTAGTTAGGAAGCTCCTTGCTTTAGCAAGGGGTGGTTTCACAAAATCCAATAAAACTATTTTTCCACCAACACGGGCTTATTTTTAAAGCTTTTAGTTGCATTTTCAAGCTGTTTTAGGGCTTCTTCTTTCGTTTTATAAGGGCCAATCAAATAATGCGTGAGGGAGTCTTTTTTCTTTATTTGGTAAGGGAAAGTTTTGAGCGTTTGCAAAAAATCCTTACTGGGCGCGTTCAAAAAAGCCCCAATTTGCAAGTAATACCCTTTAGGGACACTCGCATCTTTTAAGCTAGGTTTTACTAAGCTCTTTTTATTCTCGCTTTTAGGCGGTTCTTTTTTTAAGGGATGGGATTGATTAATAGCGGTCTCTTGCTTATGGGCTTTTTTGATTTTTCTTTTCACCTTTTTGCTTTCTTTATAAAAATCATATAAATCATGGATTCTTTGCTTCACATAAGCTTCATAGCAATTCCTATAAATCGGGCTACTTTCAATAGAAGCTTTAGGGCTTATTAACATAACCAACGCCACGCATTCTTCATGGGCGACTTTGAGCCATTCTTCTTCGCTTTGTTCTAGGATTTCTTTGATTTTAGGGAACTCATACTGCGTGCCTTTCCCCATATTTTCTAACATCTCTATAAGTTCTTCATGGACTTCATTGAGCCTTAATTGGATAGGGGGTAAATTTTTGGGCGTATTTTGAACGCTTTTAGGATCCGCTTTTTTATCCTCTAAACCAACAGCGTTTCTTAAAAAGAGGAAAACCAACAACAGAGTTATTTTTAATATACTTTTTTGCATTTACCACTCCTATGTCAAGCTTTCTATCTTGTTGCTTTATGGTAATCAAAAATACCAAATACCGCCATAAGAATTGTTTAAAACATGGGGTTTTAGTTACTTTATTTAAGGGGATAGGGGTATTTTGCGATAATTTAATAGCTTTGATATAATAACTTTTAAAAACCATGAAAGGCTTATGATGCAATCTTTAAGTTTATTAAACCAGTTGGGCGCTAAAATTGATGAGTTGATTGAAAAAATCCAAAAACAAGAAGAAGAGTTGAACGCTCTACGCCAAGCAAACACCACGCTGAATGCGCAAAATGAAGAAAAAGACATTCAAATCGCTATTTTATACGATGAATTGAGCGCTAAAGATAAGGGTATTCAAGGTCTTTATGACAAAATCTCTGATTTATTGTCATAAACCATTAAAAACATGTCTTTAGAAAACGATAGCTTAGAAATCACTTATTTGGGCAAACGCTATAAAATCTCTCTCAACAACACCTTTAGCGATGAGATGAAACGCACCCTAAAGGAGCGTTTCCATAACCAAGAATTAAACGCCTTAGAGCTTTTAAAGGATTATTTGCATGAAAGTTGTCAAAACGAGTATTTGCACAATGAACTCCAAAAGCTTTTAGAAAAAATCTCATCATGTTCTATCACTTGATCGCTCCTTTAAAAAATAAAACCCCTCCTTTAACTTACTTTTCTAAAGAGCGACACCTTAAAGGGGCGTTAGTCAATATCCCTTTAAGGAATAAAACGCTTTTGGGCGTCGTTCTTGAAGAAGTTTCAAAACCCTCTTTTGAATGCCTAGAGCTAGAAAAAACCCCTTATTTTTTACTCCCTTTTCAAATGGAGCTCGCTATTTTTATCGCTCAATATTACTCGGCTAATCTTTCTTCAGTCTTAAGCCTTTTTGCCCCTTTTAAAGAATGCGATTTAGTGGGGTTAGAAAAAATTGAGCCTGTTCTTAATATATTAAGCCAAACGCAAACCAACGCTTTAAAAGAATTGCAAAAACATCCAGCAAGCTTGCTCTTTGGCGATACGGGTAGCGGTAAAACCGAGATTTATATGCATTCAATCGCTCAAATTTTAGAGCAAGAAAAAAGCGCTTTATTGTTAGTGCCAGAAATCGCCCTCACCCCTCAAATGCAACAACGCCTTAAAAGGGTCTTTAAAGAAAATTTAGGCTTGTGGCATAGCAAACTCTCTCAAAATCAAAAAAAGCAATTTTTAGAAAAGCTTTATTCGCAAGAAATCAAATTAGTGGTAGGCACACGAAGCGCGTTGTTTTTACCCCTTAAAGAGCTGGGTTTAATCATTGTAGATGAAGAGCATGACTTTTCTTATAAATCCCATCAAAGCCCTATGTATAATGCTAGGGATTTATGCTTGTATTTATCCCATAAATTCCCTATTCAAGTGATTTTAGGCTCTGCTACGCCAAGTTTGAGTAGTTATAAACGCTTTAAAGATAAGGCTTTAGTGCGTTTAAAGGGGCGCTACACCCCCACGCAAAAAAACATTATTTTTGAAAAAACCGAGCGTTTTATCACGCCCAAACTCCTAGAAGCGCTGCAACAAGTGATAGACAAAAACGAGCAAGCCATTATTTTTGTGCCTACAAGGGCTAATTTTAAAACCTTGCTGTGCCAAAATTGCTACAAAAGCGTTCAATGCCCCTTTTGCAGCGTGAATATGAGTTTGCATTTAAAAACCAACAAACTCATGTGCCATTATTGCCATTTTTCAAGCCCTATCCCTAAAATTTGCAACGCATGCCAAAGCGAAGTTTTAGTGGGTAAAAGGATAGGCACCATGCAAGTGTTGAACGAGTTAGAAGGCCTTTTGAAAGGCGCTAAAATAGCGATCTTAGATAAAGATCACACCAGCACGCCCAAAAAACTCCACAATATTTTAAACGATTTCAACGCTCAAAAAACCAATATCTTAATCGGCACTCAAATGATAAGCAAGGGGCATGATTACGCTAAAGTGAGTTTAGCGGTTGTTTTAGGCATAGACAATATCATCAAATCCAATAGTTATAGGGCTTTAGAAGAAGGCGTGTCGTTACTCTATCAAATCGCTGGGAGGAGCGCTAGGCAAATTTCTGGCCAAGTGTTCATTCAAAGCACCGAAACCGATCTATTAAAAAATTTCTTAGAAGATTATGAAGATTTTTTACAATACGAATTGCAAGAAAGGTGCGAACTCTACCCGCCTTTTTCAAGGCTGTGTTTGTTGGAGTTTAAGCATAAAAACGAAGAAAAGGCCCAACAATTGAGCCTAAAAGCCTCTCAAACCCTTTCTTTGTGTTTAGAAAAGGGCGTAACGCTCTCCAGCTTTAAAGCCCCCATTGAAAAAATCGCCTCTTCTTACCGCTACCTGATTTTATTGCGTTCCAAAAACCCTTTAAGCCTAATCAAAAGCGTGCATGCGTTTTTAAAAACCGCCCCTAATATCCCTTGCAGCGTAAACATGGATCCTATGGATATTTTTTAAAAACTCATGTTTTATATATTATTTAAAAAACTCAAGCTTTCTATATTCTTTAAAAAACTCAAGTTTTTCTGGCGACTAACAGCGTGAAATTCACCCATTTAAACACCGCTTCCACATGCTTAAACCCCACGCTTTCTAAAAGCGCGATATTTTCTTTTAGACTATAAGGCACAAGCACATTTTCTAACGCTTCCCTTTTGAAAGCGATTTCATTGTGGCTATAGCCTTGATTTTGTTTATAAAGGTAGTATAGCTCTATCATTTGCTTGTCCAATATCCGATCTTCGCTCATGATCTTTTCGCCCACCAATAAAACCCCATTCAACGCAAGGCTGTTATAAATCTTTTTGAGCAACACCTCTCTTTGCATGGGGCGGACAAATTGCAACACAAAAAGCAATGAAAACGCGCTCGCTTCTCTAAACTCAACCTCTAAAAAATCCATGCATTCAAAACGGGCATTGTTAAAATCTTTTAATTTTTCTTGCGCTTTTTTGAGCATGGGCATGGAATTGTCAATCCCTACAAGCTCAATATCTTGTTGGATTTGTTGGTTAAGCGCAATAAAAAAGTTTCCGGTAGAACAACCTAAATCATAAATCAAGGGCTTAGGCAAGGGCTTAGCATTGAGATTTTCTTTTAAATTTTGAGCGATAAAATACGCCCCCAAATCCAACATTTCATGATAGTAAGGAATGGAACGCTCCAGCATGTCATCAAAAACATGGGCGACTTTCTCATCAAAACAAAAGCGTTTGTTTAGGGATTGATTAAACAGAGTGTCTTTCATTCAAAAAAGAAGCGTGGTTTAAAAATCTTTAAACCACAATAGCCGTAACGCTTAAGCTTTTTTATGCACCAACTCATTGATGTAATAATCCACTGAGCCTAAGCCTTCTTTTTTCGCCCACTCATAGCATTGAGAAACAAAATGCCAATTGATATGCCCATAGAATTTTTCCAAATACACAGGGCGCGCGTTTTTGTGATCAATGTAATAAGCATGCTCCCACACATCTACCACTAAAAGCGGCACTTTTTTATCCGTAACCGGGGTTTGTGCGTTGCTGGTTTGAATGATTTCAATTTTTTGAGTGTCTAAATTATACGCTGCCCAATTCCAACCAGAGCCAAACAGAGTGGTCGCACTCTTAATGAAGTCTTCTTTAAATTTTTCTAGTGAGCCAAAATCTTTTTCTAAAGCCCCTTTTAACTCATCGCTTAAAGCAGTCGCTTTGGGGCTTAGGCAATCCCAATAAAAATCGTGGTTATAAATTTGAGCGGCGTTATTAAACACGCCTCCGCTAGATTTTGTCAAAATAGCGAACAAAGAACTTTTCTCAAAATCCGTGCCTTTGATTAAGTTATTCAAATTATTCACATAAGCTTGATGGTGTTTCCCATGGTGGAAATCAAACGCTACAGGGCTTAAAAAATCTCCCATGCTGTCTTTAGCAAAAGGCAACTCTCGTAATGTAAACATGTTTTCTCCTTGTGATCAGATAGCCGTATTGTAATCATTTTTTAATACTTTTTGGTAAATTTTTTCTTAAAAATGGATCGTTATGCAAATTTTGTAGATTTTAAGGGGTTTTTTAAAATGAAAACGACTTTTTAAACAAATTCTTTCTAAATTTTTTAAAAGTTAATTTTAATTGACTATTATTCTAACGCAATATAGCAATTCAATTAGAAAGGATTTAACCATGCAAAAAGTTACTTTTAAAGAAGAGACATACCAATTAGAAGGGAAAGCCTTAAAAGTGGGCGATAAAGCCCCTGATGTGAAATTGGTCAATGGCGATTTGCAAGAAGTCAGTTTATTGAAGCCAGGCGTGCGTTTTCAAGTCGTTAGCGCGCTTCCTAGTTTAACTGGATCGGTTTGTTTGCTCCAAGCCAAACACTTCAATGAGCAAGCTAGCAAATTGCCTTCTGTGAGTTTTAGCGTTATTTCTATGGACTTACCTTTTTCTCAAGGACAAATTTGCGGCACTGAAGGCATTAAGGACTTAAGAATCTTAAGCGATTTTAGGTATAAGGCTTTTGGGGAAAATTACGGCGTGCTGTTAGGCAAAGGCTCTTTGCAAGGCTTACTCGCTCGATCAGTGTTTGTTCTTGATGATAAGGGAGTGGTTATCTATAAAGAAATCGTTCAAAACATTTTAGAAGAGCCTGATTATGAAGCGCTTTTAAAAGTGTTGGAATAGGAAATCCTTAAAAGGAGGGGGCTACAATCTAGTAAGTCTCAATGCAAAAGCCCCACTTGTTAAAAAGTGTTGGCAACAAAGACTAAAAATAAGGGGTTCTTTTTAATCCGTTTAAAAAAGTTTCACGCTGTTTTTAAAAGAAAAGATTAAAAAAGATCCTATTTTAATCAAACATTATCGCTTGATTTTAATCAAGCTTTTTAACGGAATAAGTCTTTCTCAAAGCCCATAGGGGCTATGGATAAACTAAAATTTTTAGAAGTCTTTCTTTAAGATTTCTTCCACTCTTAAAATGGTTACGAGTCTATCGTTTTGTTTCCCAATGCCATAAGTTAAATTATTGTTATCGCTCAAAGTCTCTGGCACCGGATCAATATCCGTTTGCTTGATGCGAATGGCTTCAGTTAAGCGATCAATGAAAAACCCAGCGATCTGATCGTTATGGCGCACCACCAAATAACGAGTGTCTTTGTTTTGCTTTTCAGCTTTCAACCCGAATTTTAAACGCAGGCTAATCAACGGGAAGACATTACCCCTTAAGTTGAACACGCCAAGCACATAGTTTGGGGTTTCAGGGACTCGCGTGTAACCAATGGGTTTGACGATTTCTAAAATATTCAAAATGGGAATGGCGTATTCTTCATCGCCAATAATAAAGCCAATGAATTGCAAAACCTCTTCATTGTCTTCTTGTTTAGAGCCTGCACTAGCTTCTTTTTGTCTTTCAAATAAATCTTTTAATTGGTTGCTCACGATTGGTCTCCTTCTAATTTAATACTGCGCTTCACTACGGTGGTTAAATACTCACCGCTATAAGGTTTGGTGATGTATTCAGTCATGCCGGATTCAACGCCGCGCATCCTATCGGTTTTAGTTACCCGACTGGTTACTGCGATCAAAGGCAGGTTTTTAAATTTATTGTATTTACGCACTTCAGAAGCGAAAGTGTAGCCGTCCATTTTAGGCATTTCAATATCCACTAAAATAGCGTCCGGAATCTTATCGCCATTTTTAAGCATTTCTAAGCCTTCTAACCCGTTAGTGGCTTCTAAAAGCGTGATGCCTAATGGTTTTAAACATTTGCGGATAATCGCTCTGTCCGTGCTGCTGTCATCAATCGCTAAGACAATATAATCGCTAGGAGAATTTTTGCTCTTGGTGTTTTCGGATTCATTCATCAAGGTAGCGATATTGACCTTGATGCTTTTTGCCATATCCATCATCGCCCCCACATCTACAATAAGGGTGATTTTCCCATCGCCTCTCACCGTAGCGCCGGCAATGCCTCTAGTGTTTTTAAGGTAGTAACCTAAAGATTTAATGACCACTTCTTCTTGACCGATCAAATAATCCACGATCACGCCAATTTTTTGATCGGCTAAGCCAATGATGACCACATACACATCTGATTTGGATTCCAAAATAGCATCCACTTTAAAAATATCAGAAAGGCGCACCAAAGAAAGCACCTCATCTCTCAAGCGCAACACGCTCTTGCCATCAACGGTGTAGATTTCATCCTGGCTGATGCGCACGGTTTCTAAAACTGAAGAAAGCGGGATAGCGTAATATTCTTCTTGAACGCCCACGAGTAAAGCTTGAATGATAGCCAAAGTGAGAGGGATTTTAAGCTTTTGAGTCGTGCCTACCCCCACTTCTGAATCAATTTCAATGATCCCATTGAGCTTTTCAATATTGGTTTTCACCACATCCATGCCCACGCCTCTGCCTGAGACATTGGAAACGACTTTTGCGGTAGAAAAGCCTGGCTTGAAAATGAGATTAAACGCTTCCCTATCGCTCATGCCTTCAGCGTCTCTTTCGCTAATCACCCCTTTTTCAATCGCTTTTTCTTTAAGCATCACAGGATCTAATCCCTTGCCATCATCAGAGATTTTGATCACAATGTGATTGCCCTCATTATACGCGCTCAATTGCACTTTACCGGTTTCAGGCTTGTTAAGCCTTCTTCTTTCTTCTAAAGGCTCAATCCCATGATCGCATGAGTTGCGGATAATGTGAATGAGCGGATCGCCAATCTCTTCTACAATGGATTTGTCTAATTCGGTTTCTTCGCCCTCAATGATTAATTCAATGCTCTTGCCTAATTCCCGGCTCAAATCCCTTACCATGCGAGGGAATTTATTGAACACTTTGCCCACTGGTTGCATCCGGGTTTTCATCACCGCAAGCTGCAAGTCTGTCGTTACCGCTGAAATAGAAGAAACCACCTGGTTTAATTCCTCTAAAAACTTTTCCCCATCATAGCGTTCTTCCACATCGCTATAAATCCTGATCAAGCGATTCTTTCCTAAAACAAGCTCACCGATTAGATTCATTAAGTGATCCAAGCGGCGCACATCCACTCTAACGGTTTGCTCCACGCCAATAGAGGGGGCTTTATTTTCTTCAGTATCGGCTTTAGCCTTAGCTTTAGTTTCTGTTTTAGGGGCTTTTTGGGTTTCTGTTTTGGGGTCTTCTTTTGTTGGGGTAACTTCTTGTTTAGGTTTGGCTTGATCTTCTTGTTTTTTTTGGGCTCTTCGTTCTTTATCGGCCTCTTGGCGCTTGTTAAGCAGGCGTTCAATTTCCGCTTCCACTTCTTCAGCGCTCATGTTAGCATAATCCAAATCCGGCTCATCGGCTAGCGGGTTATCGCTTGCGGGATTTTCTGCAGTAGGGGTTTTTGCCTTGTTTTCTTTATTTTCTTCTTTCGCTTTTTCTTTAATTTCTTCTTTCGCTTCTTCTTTTGGGGTTTCTTTAGCCCCTAAAGTTTCTTTAGCGCCCTCTAGATTTTGGCTTGTGATAGCTTGAAGCTGTTTGACCGCTTCTTCAATCTCGTTTTCCTTGCCGTTATTAGTATCTGATCCGGTATCTCTAATCGTTACGAGTAAGGTTTTCATCAAATCAATGGAGCGCAACACGACATCCATAATATCCGGCGTGATTTTAATTTCGCCCTTTCTGGCACGATTTAAGACATCTTCCATGTTGTGCGTGAGGTGCGTGAGGATATTAAGATTCAAAAACGAGCTAGAGCCTTTAATGGTGTGGGCGACTCTAAAAATGCGATTGAGCAAGTCCAAATCTTCAGGGTTATGCTCTAATTCCACTAAATCCTGATCCAACTGCTCGTTCATTTCAAAGGCTTCAATCAAAAAGTCTTCCATTATTTCTTGCAAATCATCCATTTAAAACCCCTTTTTAGCGTTTGAGATAAGAGTATTTTACAATTTTATAAAAAGAATTACGCATTCTTGTCTAAAATCTTAGAAATTTCTTCGGTGAATTTCTCTGCGTCAAACTTGACTAAATACGCTACAGCCCCCATTTCTTTAGCCCTTTCAGCGCTGTAATTATCGCAAATAGAAGAATTAAAAATCACAGGAATATAAGCAAACCTAGGGTCTTTTTGGAGCTTGAATAAGAAATGATAGCCATCCATTTTAGGCATTTCAACATCTGAAATAATGAATTTCAAATGCTTTCTCAAATCGTCCCCGTATTTTTTGAATAACATTTCTAATTTGTTCAACCCGTCTTCCCCATCCACAGCTTCCGTGATGCTAAAACCCAATTTACTCAAATGGTTTTTTAAGGTTTTTCTCGCCGTTCTGCTATCGTCTAAAAACAACACTTCGCCTTCAAAATGCTGTTTGGGGGTGGCTTCCTTAGTGCTTTTAGCGTCTTCATTAAGCTTTAAATCGTCTAAAATGCTTTCTAAATCCAAAATGAGTAGGGTTTTGTCGTTTTCAATGCGCGTGGTACCGGTGATATTTTCTCTGTTGATACTATTAGAGGCGCTAAAGGATGCAGGCTCCACATCTTTCCAGCTAATGCGCCTGATACGCCTAGCCGAATGGACTAAAAAGCCCATTTTAATGTTGTTAAATTCAGTGATAATGACGATTTTTTCGTTTTCCTTGCTTTTATCCGGGACAATCCCTATCCATTTAGCCAAGTCTATAAGCGGAATGATCGTGGAGCGCAAATCAAACACGCCGATGATGTAATCTAGATTAGTGGGGTATTCAAAAAGGGTAGGCATGGGGATGATTTCTTGGACTTTAGCCACATTAATGCCATAAATCCCCTCATAAGGGACGCCCTCTTGCATGCCATAAATACGAAAATCCACGAGTTCTATCTCGCTTAGTTTTAAATCGTTAGCTGTTTTTTCTGCCATGATTTAGGCGTCCTTATCTTGAGATGGTTCTAAAATGCTTGATGATACCTTAAAAAGACTTTGTTCGTAATAAAAGGAAGGCAGTGGGCAATAAATCGGCGCATTCAAGGGGATTTTTACACCGCTTTTGAGATGAAAATGCCCCTCTATAATGCCGTCAATGCTATCAATGTTGAGATCTTTAATATAGTTTTGATAGGCTTTTAGGCGCTTTTCAATAAAAGATTGCAACTCTTTTGGCTCTAATTCCCAAAGGCGGATGGGTTTTTGATAGATGCGTTTTTTCAAAAAAGGGTATAAGGTTTTAAAACTTAATAAATTTAAAAAAGTTATAAAAAATCTGGCCCAAGTGGAAGTGAGTTGCGTGATGTAAAATTCATACGCTTTAGTGATGAATAAATCCCCATGGGCTAGTAAAAAGCGTTTGTTATCATGTTGGAATAATACGGGCTGGTTTTGGCGCTCAAAAACCACCACTTTAGAATTGAACACAAAACGCATGGAAAAATCATGATTGCCTTCAAAATAAAAGACTTGTGAAATTTCGCTTAACGCATGGATTAGATCAATGATTTTTTGCTGCTCTTTATCTAGGGGTAAATAGCCCACAAGAACATGGAAAATATCGCCCATGAAAAAGACTTGTGGGGGTTTGGCGCTTAAAAGTTCTTTAAGCGTATTGATCAAATGAGGGCTTTTAGGCAAAAAATGCGCATCAGAGATAAAAACAGCCCCACTTTTAAGCGCATAAGATTCTAGCATCTTACTCTTTAAATAAAAAAGAGCCAATCCTTAAAAGATTAGCCCCGCAAGCAATCGCCAATTCAAAATCATCGCTCATGCCCATTGAAAGAACGCTCGCATTCTTTAATCGGTCAAAAAGCTTTTTGGTGGTAATAAAGGATTTTTCAATTTCCTTTTCATCATCAGCATGAGCCCCTATACACATAAGCCCCTTAAGCTTGAGGTGCTTGCAAGTTTCACTGATTTGAGAATAAACTTCTAGCGTTTCTTCAGGCATTACCCCGCTTTTACTTTCCTCATACGCGCTATTAACCTGTAAAAGAGCGTTTAAATTGACGCCCAACATTTCGCAACGCTTTTCTATTTTCAAAGCGAGTTTTAAGGAGTCTAAAGAATGCAAAAGAGCGGGTTTTAAACTCAAAAGCGCATTGATTTTATTTTCTTGCAAAGAGCCTATCATGTGCCATTCAAGGGGTAAATGCTCTAAAGAATGCATTTTAATTTTTAAATCTTGAACTTTATTTTCTCCAAAAGCCCTTTGAGAGCAGTTATAGTAATGTTGAATGGCTTCTAAGGAAGCGTTTTTTGAAACAGCCACGATTTTTACAATGTGGTGCCTTGAATAGGCGATGCGAGCCTTTTCTATTTTTGCGATGAGGGTATCAATCCTTTGGCTATAATCTGTCATAGCTCTTCTTTATAGATCTTCTTTATGCGTGCTAAAAGAATGCGTGAGGTGGAATTTTTGATTTAAAGTTTCAAAATCTTTTAAAAGCCCTTTCTTTTTCAAACCCTCTATGACTTCCATGGAGCAATTGGTTTCTGTAGGCCATTCTCTAAAATGTTTATCCATAACGCCCTTATTGGTAGCGTCTATAAAAAAACAATGTTTAGAGGTAAGAATATCGCGTTGCGCATCAATGTTATTAACGATGCGCCATAACAGCATGTAAGGGTTGTTTAAATCGTTGCTGGTATGCTCTACAAAGATGACAATGCGTAAATATTCTTCAAAAGCGAGCAAATTTTTAGCCAATTCAATGACGCTTTTGTCTTTCTTTTCCACGCTGATTACGCAAATGGGGTTACGGGTGTGCGGGTAATATTGCTTCAAAAGAACGATATTTGGCATTTTATCTTGTAAAAGCGCCAATAAGGCGTTATCGTTTAAAAGCGTGGGGTGGGGGGTGTTGCTTTTAGAGGTCGCATCAATACCGAGTTTCCCCCCCATAGCGTATTCAGGGCTTGCATGATCTAAAGCGTCGCATATGCCTTGAGAGATGAGAATTTTTTCTTTAGAAAAATTTTCTAATACATACTCAATGATAGCGTTGGTATCTCTTAGATTGGGAGCGTCTTCATTGACAAAAATCGCATGTTTGACAAAACTCATCTGCCCCACACCCCAAAAAGCATGCATGACTTGTTTGGCATGAGCGTTATAGCGCGTGTGTATTTTGGCTAAAATCAAATTATGAAACACCCCATTTTCTGGCATATAATAATCTATCAGATTGGGGGCGTTCATTTGAAGCAAGGGCAAGAACAAACGCTCAGTCAAATACCCCATGTATTTGTCTTCTAAAGGGGGCTTACCCACCACAGTGGCTAAGTAAATGGAATCTTTTTTATAGCTAATGGTTTTGACTTCTAAAACAGGGTAAGACTCAATGGGGGTATAATAGCCAGTGTGATCCCCAAAAGGCCCTTCAAGCTCTAATTTTTCGCAATCCACAAACCCTTCTATCACAATATCACAATCCCTTGGCACGCTCAAAGAATTACTCAAGCATGGCATTACTTGCGCTTTTTTTCCTCTCATAAACCCATAGAGCATGAGTTCATAAACCCCATAAGGTAAGGGGGCTGTCGCGCACCATGTGTAGAGCAAATCCCCACCAATGGCGATACTGACAGGCATTTTGACTTTAGCCTTAGCGTATTCGTGGAAAAAGAGTTGGGAGTCTTTATGGATTTGCCAATGCAAGCCTAAATGGTTTTTATCATAAACTTGCAAACGATACATGCCCAAATTCTTTTTTTTATGATCCAGGCTTTGGGTATAGACTTGCCCCATAGTGATAAAAGCCCCGCCATCTTTTTCCCAAGTTTTTAAAACGGGTAGATCCCACAAATTGACTTCTTTGTCTTGCTTGATGATGAGATCTTTAGGGCGAGTGGTTTTTTTAGGGAAAATGTGTCTTAAATCCCATAAATCTTTTAAGACTTTCAAACTCTCAGTGAAATTTTTAGGAGCACTAAAGTGTAAGAACGCTTGCATGCGTTGCTGCAGGCTTTCTATGGGGGTTTTTAACAAAAGATCCAAGCGTTTGAAAGAACCAAAAGCGTTCATCAAAACCGGCATGTCAAAGGTTTTGATCTGGTCATGCTCTTTTCTTATGGGTTGCGTGAATAAAAGGGCTTTGCCTCCATTAGGTTTTTTCGCTTCTATATAGGCTAGATGAGCGATTTCCAAATCCACTTCAAGGGGGGTGTCAATGATCTCTAATTCATCATGCTTTTTTAAAAGCTTTAAAAAATCTCGCATCCAACTACCTTAAATAACCACATAATGAACGCTTAAGCATGCAGGAATGTTTTTAAGCTCTTCTAAAACTTCCAAAGAAACTTCTTCATCTACAATGATGAGCGCTAAAGCTTCTTTTTGCGTGTTACGCCCCAAACGAAAATCAGCGATGTTAATACCATGCCTAGCGAACGCATTCCCCACACTCCCAATAACGCCTGGAATATCCGTATTCCTGAATAAAAGCATTTTACCCTTTGGCTCTATATCAATATGAAACCCATCAATCTCAGTGAGTTTTAAAATATCTTCTTCAAACACCGTGCCGCTCACGCTGATTGAACCATTAGCCGCATTTAGAGTTAAAGAGAGCATGTTTTTATAGGGCGAAGCGCTTTCTTTAAGGCTAACCTTAATCTCAATGCCTCTTTCTTTGGCCACAAAGGGGGCGTTAATGTAATTGATTTTATCCCCTACAACAGGTTTTAACACCCCCACTAACATAAAGGCTACAAGAGCGTCTTTAAATTGGTTGATCTCCCCACAAAGACTGAGTTCAATTTTTTGGCACACGCCCTTATGGATTTGACTGGAAAAATAACCCAATTTTTGCGCTAAATTCAAGTAGGCTTTAGCGCTTGCATCAAAAGCTTGCATGGGTAAATTCAAAGCATGCGGATGGCTTGAACCTCTTAAAGACTCCATAACCCCTTGAGCGGCTTGTTTGGAAATTTCTTCTTGGGATTCTAAAGTGTTCGCGCCAATATGGGGGGTCGCATACACATTAGGCAAGTCTAAAAGCTTGTTATGAATGCCAGGCTCTTTAGAAAAGACATCAATGCCAAGCCAACGCACTTTTTTGGTTTCTAAAGCTTCATAAAGGGCGTCTTCATTATAAAGCCCCCCCTAGCGCAATTGATCAAAATAACCCCTTTTTTCATGCGTTCAATCTCTTTAGTGCCTATCATGTTAATGGTTTCTTTGTTTTTAGGGGTGTGGATAGTGATCATATCGCATTGCAAAATATCTTCAAAATTTTTTGTGTAAATGACCCCTAAATCAGTGGCTTTTGAAGAAGGGATATAAGGATCATAGGCTAGAACCTCCATTTCAAAGGCTTTAGCTCTAATGCCCACCCTAGAGCCAATATTCCCAAAACCAATGATGCCCAGCTTTTTATTTTTCAATTCCGTGCCATACCAATCTTCTCTTTTCCATAGCCGTTGGTGTTTGATTTGATCGTTCGCGCAAGGGAACGAGCGCACCGCATTGATCAAATGCGCCATGGTTAATTCCACAGCGGCAATCGTGTTAGCGGTAGGGATATTCATCACCACAATGCCTTTTTGAGAGCAACTTTCTAAATCAATATTATCCACTCCCACGCCCGCTCTTACGATGGATTTTAAGTGTGTTAAGGGCTTTAAAAAATCGCTTGTGATAGGGGTCATGCTGCGCGTGATGAGTGCATCCATGTGGACGAGTTTTTCTAAAAGCTCCTTTTTAGGGCATTTGGAATAATCATGCAAGACAATGTCTTTTTGGGCTTCTAAAATTTGAATGCCTTTAGCATGGATGGGGTCGCAAATGGCTACTTGATACATTTTTATCCTTTGAATTTAAAAAACAGCATGATAGCGTATTTTATAATAGTCTAAATCAGCCAGCAAGCGTTCTTTTTTATTTTCATCTAAATAGATGATGAGGTTGGGTTGGTTTTTGGTGTTATCGTAAGCGTAATCAATTTGTTCTTTTTTGAGGATTTCTTTTAAACACCACCATTGATAGTCCTTTAAATCCTTAATGATAAGCTTTGAATACTCCCTTTTTTTTTCTTCAAAAGGGATTTCAAAATGATGCTCAATAACGGGGTAATTGATGACTTCTTGCGCATCAAGGTTTTGAGAAAGGGTGTTATTATGATCTTCTTCGTTATGGGGGGCTTTTTCATCGTTAGGGGTATTAGGATTATTAGGGCTTTCTTCTAGGTTGATTTCATGGCTTTTTTCATTGGTTTGAGAGATCGCATGTGTTTGAGAGATCGCATGAGAAGCAACGGGCATTTCTTTTTTAACGCTTAAAAACAAATAGGCTAAAACGCCAAGAGCGACAGTTAGGGAAATAAAAGCAACAACACCCTTAAATCTCATGCCATTCTCATGCTTTTAAAATCGCTCTTTAGAGTTTTTCTTTAAGAATATCCCCTAAAGTCATTTTATCATCGCTCGTGTTAAAAGCTTGCAATTCTTCTTTTTCTTTTTTGCGCTCTAACCTATGCACAGAAGCACGCACCTTGTTGTTAGATTTTTCAATCGCAACAACCACGCAAGTGATTTCCTGCCCCATTCTGATTTCATCTTTTTTCAAGGGGTTCAAATCTTCATTTTTGATCAGCACATCAATGCCATCAGCATGAATGAAAACGCCAAAATCCTTAATGCTCACCACTTTGCCTTGAATCACGCTGTCTGTTTTATGCTTTTGAGCGAATTCTTCTGTAGGGGAAGTCACCAAGTGCTTCGCGCTCAAAGAAATCTTTTTATCTTTTTTGTTGATTTTAAGGATTTTCACTTTGATCACATCGCTAATTTTATAGTGGTCTTTGCATTTTTTATCTTTATCCCAAAAAGCATCGTGATTGTGGAGCAAACCATCCACCCCACCTAGATTCAAAAACGCCCCAAAATCCGTTAAAGTCGCCACTTTGCCTTCTAAAACATCCCCTACCTGGTGTTTGGATTCAAAAACATCAAAAGGCCTGTTAGTGAGTTGTTTTAAAGAAACCCTTAAGCGGCGGTTTTTAGGATCAATGTCAATGATCTTCACATCAATCTCCTGCCCCACGCTCAAGTAATGGCTAGGGTGGCTGACATTTTTATCCCAAGAGATTTCAGAAACATGCAAAAAGCCTTCAATATCATTACCAATATCCACAAACACCCCGTAATGTTCAATATTGCTCACCACCACCTTAATGGCGTATCCGGGTTTTAGTTTGTCTTGGATCTCTTCCCATGGGTCTTCTATGGTCGCTTTTATGGAGAGTGAAAGGCGTCTTTTTTCTGCATCATAAGCGATAGCTTTGACATAGACTTCATCGCCCTCTTTGTAGTATTTTTCAGGGTTTACTGGCCCTTTATGGCTGATTTCAGAATAATGAACCAAGCCCTCAATCCCCTTAGCTTCTACAAAAATGCCAAAAGGGGTGATCTGCCTCACAACCCCTAACACCGACTCTTTAGCTTCTAACAATTCTTTAGAAACCTCAAGCTGTCGTTTGTCATTGACTTCAAAGAATCGTTTGCGAGAAATATTGATAGAATGGTTTTCCTTATCCACACGAATGATACACGCTTTAATGCGTTTGCCGATATGGTTTGCGTCATTCTTTAAAGAAGAGTGCGAGCGGGAGAGGAAATACTCCACGCCTTGAGACTCCACAATATAGCCCCCTTTATTCTTGCCTACAATCTTGCCTTCAATAATGGCATTTTCATAGTTTTCGCCCAATTCTTCAATTTTAGCCTGAATCTTTTGTTGGGAAATGGCCTTTTTGTAGGAAACGCTAGGGTGTTCACCTTTCTCGGACACATGCACGATAATGGGGTCATTTTTTTGATACAGCAACTGCCCCTTTTCATCGGTGATCTCACTCAAAGCCAAACGGCCTTCTGTCTTACCGCCCACGCTCACCATGGCATAACCATCATTCTCATTGATGGAAACGATTAGCCCTTCTTTGATAGTGCCTTTTTCTAGGGTTTCTTCTTTTTCTAATTCTTTTTTAAAGAGTTTTGCGAAGTTTTCCTCCTCGTCATTAAAGTTCTGATCATCTGCTATCTTGCTCATTGACTGCCTTACTATAAAATAAATATAAAATCCTTAAGGGTATTGTATCCTTTTTTAGCTTACAAAATCGTTTAAAAACTAACAATTAGCGGTTTTTTTAAAGAAAATTTTCAAAATGTGTTAAATCGTGCTGATTTTTTGCTTGACATTTTCTATAATCCAGTCCGGCGTGGAAGCCCCAGCGGTAATCCCACACAATTTTTTATCCTTAAACCACGCCAACTCTAATTCGTTTTCATCTTCTACCAAGTAGCTGTCTTTGCAATGCTGTTTGGCGATGCTTAAGAGCTGTTTGGTGTTTGAGGAAGTTTTACCACCCACGACTATCATAATATCCACTTCCTTACTCAAATCCAAAGCGGCTTTTTGGTTGTAGGAAGTGGCGTTACAAATCGTGTTAAAAATACGCACTTCAGTGCATCTTTCCACCAAATAGGAAGCGATTTGCAAGAGTTTTGGGGTTTGTTTGGTGGTTTGAGAAACTAAAGCCACTTTTCGTTGCAATTTTTTTTCTTGCAATTCTTCTAACGAATTGATGACTAGAGCTTGGTTAGTGGCATAGCTGATCACGCCCTTGACTTCAGGGTGGTTAATATCCCCAAAAAGCACGATTTGATACCCTTCTTTGCTCATGGATTCCACAATTTGCTGAGGTTTGATCACATACGGGCAAGTCGCATCAGTGATTTTGACCCCCTTATTTTTCAAGTATTCTAAATCCTGCTTAGGAATGCCATGGGTTCTTATGATCACGCTCTTATTTTTAGGGATTTTTTTAGGGTCTTCTTCAATTTTCACATTGAAGTTTTTTTCCAAACGATTGATTTCTTTAGCGTTATGGATGAGCGAGCCAAAAATCAAGCTGTTTTGATTTTTTTCAGCGATTTGTATCGCTCTTTTGACGCCAAAACAAAAACCATAATCCTTAGCCATTTTAATTTCCATTAAAACTCCCTTTTTTGAATAGATTGAGCAAGCGTTTGAATTGCGGGAAAGAAATGTTTGCGCATTCTAAATTATCAATTTCTAAAGGCAGTGCTAAAGTTAAAACAGCAAAACTCATCGCAATCCTGTGATCATTGAAGCTTTTGATAAGGGGGGGTTTAATCTTAGAAAAATGCTGTTTTAATGGGCTTATATCTTCTAATCCCTCTATATAAAACCCGTCTTCAAACTCTTCGCACTCAATCCCTAAAGCCTTGAGATTAGAAACAACCGCTTTAATCCTATCGCTTTCTTTGGCTCGTAAATCTTTAGCGTTTTTAACCATGCTTTTGCCTTTTGCAAAAAGCATAGCGATGCTTAAAGCAGGGATTTCATCAATAAGGCTAGCGGTATTTTGATTAATAGCGATCGCTTTTAAAGGGGCATGTTCTATATAAATATCGCCAATGATTTCTAAATCTTTGGATTGAATCGCATACTCTATGGAAGCGCCCATTTTTTTCAAAACTTCAAAAGCTTCTATGCGAGTGGGGTTGAGCAAGACATTTTTTAAAAGAAGGCGGCTTTTTGGCGTAATCGCACAAGCGAGAGCGAAAAAAAACGCACTAGACGGATCATTAGCTATAGTAAAATCAAAAGCTTCTAGGGGTTTTTCTAGGGGTGAAATTTTTAAAACGCCGTCTTGATTTTGAATGTCAGCTCCCAAACTTTTAAGCATGATTTCTGTGTGGTTACGGCTAAGCTCGCTTTCTTTATAAACGCTTACGCCTTGAGCTTGCAAAGCGCTTAAAATAAAAGCGCTTTTGACTTGAGCTGAAGCGATAGGGCTTTCATAATGACAAGCTTTTAAAGGATTCCCTAAGATCACTAAGGGGGCGAAATGGTTATCCTCTCTCCCTAAAATCCTTGCCCCAAAAGCTTTTAAAGGCTCAATGATTCTTTTCATGGGGCGTGAGTTTAGGGAATTGTCCCCGCTTAAAACAAAAAGGCCTTTTTGAGCGCTTAAAAGCCCGCTGTATAAACGCATACTGGTGCCAGAATTGTTGCAATTTAAAATCTTATTAGGCTCTTTTATAGCCGTTGGGGGCGTGATTTTAAAAGAATTTTTGGCGGTATTTTCCACTTTAGCCCCTAAATTTTGAGCGATTTCTAAAGAGCTTAAACAATCTTCTCCCATTAAAAAATTCCGCACAACACAAGGCTTTTGAGCGAGCAAGCTAAAAATAACGGCTCTGTGTGAGAGCGATTTATCGCTAGCGTTAATGTCAAGCTCTATCACATATTATCCTTTATATTATCCCTTAAGGCGGGCGTTAAATTCTTTTTCTAAAATTTCAAGTGCTTTTTGCACGGCTGAATTGACCTCTTCATCATTCAGGGTTTTTTCTAAAGAATGGATCACGCAACGCACGCTTAAGGCTATGGTGTTATCGCTTTCTTTAAAAATATCAAGGGGTAGAACCTCGCTTAAATTAGGGATTTGAGCGTCTTTTAGGGCTTTTTTAATCTTGCTAAAAGCGGTATTTTCATCAATGATGAGAGTCAAATCCCTCACACTGCTAGGGTAAATGCTAAAGGGCTTTAACAGCATGGCATGGCGTTTGAGTTTAGAAGCGTCTATCTCAGCGTAATAGCTTTCAAACAAATCCAATTCCTGGATCACTTTGGGGTGGATTTTAGCGATTACGCCTATGATTTCATGATTTTGAATGATTTTAGCGCTCTGGTAAGGGTGGTTAATAGGGGTTTGAGTGGTTAGTTTTTCCAAGCTAAAATCCCCTATAACTTTTGAAACGCATTCGGCAAAAGAGTAAAAATCCCAAGCCTTGCCCTTAGCATCAGGGTAACTTTCTTTTTTTTGCAAGCCGCTCGCTAAAAAGCCTAGTTTTTGGGTTTCTTCTCTTTTAGAGTTATACACGCTCCCCTTTTCATAAAGGGCTATGCTTTTAAACCCTAAATTCTTATTCCTTAAACTGGCGTCTAAAAGCCCGCAAACAAGGCTCGTTCTTAGGGTGTTTAACTCCGTTGTGATAGGGTTTTGCAATTCTAGGGGATCTTCTAAAACTTCAAAGCCTAGTTTTTGCTGCTTTTCTTTAGAATAAAACACATAATGAATGACTTCTTTAAAACCGCAAGCGAGAGCCTTGTGTTTAAGGTTTTCAAAAAAGCGGTGCGTGTCATAATGGGGGTTTGAATTTTTGCTACTGACGCAATCAAGGGGCTTTGAGATCAAATTATCAATCCCTACAAAGCGCAAGATTTCTTCAGCAATATCTTGGATCGTTTTAATGTCATGCCTGAAATTGGGAACGATAACCTCTAAAACTTGGGGTTTTGAGTTTGACACTTTTATGCTAACTTTAAAACCTAAACTTTTTAAAATGCCTTGAATTTTTTCTTCTTCTACAGCAAGTCCCAAAATTTCGGTGATGTCTTCAAGCTGGAATTTAAGGGCGTGATCTTTTAAAGAATGCTTGGTTTGTTTGCTTTCTAAAATCGTGGCTTTTAAATGAGTGCTTAAAAAATTCAGGCCGTCTGATAGATTAGGGTTGCTCCCTCTAGCGCTCCTATAAATAAGGGCGTTGTCTTTTTGAAGCGTTTTGTCTTTTAGAGCGTGTAATTTTAAAGACAGGCTTACAGGATCGGTATAACTCGCCTCTAAAAGCAAACACTCGCTCAAATCTTTTTGATCTTGATGCTTGATAGCGATAGTGGAGCGTTTTTGATGGTTGATATAAACGCTTTCAAGGTTGTTTTCATCGTTTTTCACGCTCAAATCCATAGGGGTTTTATTCAGGCTATAAGCGTTCAATATTACCCCACTAAAATGCGCGCTAAATTCTATGAAATTGTTCAGATCGTTCTCGCTTAAGGCATTGTTATGAGCGAGCGAAAGCTTGATATTTAAAGGGGTTTTTAATGAATGGTTGCAAATCAAATAATAAGCTAGATGCGATTCAATATTTTCACCCGCACTAAGCGTGATCAAATCGCTTGTTGGCGTAAAATTTAGAGCCTTAATGGGTTTTAGGGGCGTGTGATAAAAGGCGCTAATCTCTCTAGCAATACCTAAAACGCTCAAGCAATCCCCACGATTGGGGGTCAATGAAATTTCTAAAACATGCGTGTTGAAAGGGGCGTATTCATGTAATTCCTTCCCTAAAACCAACTCCCCAACGCTCTCATCTAATTCCAAGATGCCATCATTGATTTTAGGGAAGCCTAATTCAATGCTAGAGCAAATCATGCCATGGCTTTCTACCCCCCTAAGCTCGGTTTTAGCGATTGTGGTTGAGCCTATGATCGCTCCTTTGAGAGCGACTGGCGCAAATTGGTTTGGCGCGACATTTTTAGCCCCGCACACGACTGGCAACACTTCTTTGCCAATATCCACTTGACACACGCTGAGTTTTTCAGCGTTTTTGTGGGGGGCTTTTTCTAAAACTTTACCCACAACCACATTTTTAGGAGCGATACAAGGGATACAGCTTTCCACTTCTAAGCCTAAGCAGCTCAAATCCTCACAGAGTTTGGCTATATCTTTAGGCGTATTGACAAAAACATTCAAATCATTGACGCTTAGTTTCATTAAAAACTCTCCAACACTCTCAAATCAGTTTCAAAGAAACTGCGTAAATCATTGATTTGACAAGTCAGCATGGCCAATCTTTCAATCCCCATGCCAAAGGCAAACCCGCTCACATTCTCATACCCTATGGCTTCAAACACCGCATTATTGACCATGCCACAACCTAACACTTCTAACCAGCCCGTGTGCGAGCAAACCCTACAGCCTTCCTGCTTGCAAAACACGCAACTAATATCCACTTCAGCGCTTGGCTCTGTGAAAGGGAAAAAGCTAGAACGCCACCTTAATTTCACGCCGCCAAAGAAATAATGCAAAAAGTCTTCGATCACGCCCTTTAAGTGCGTGAAACGGATATTCCCTTTTTGATCCACGACAAGCCCTTCAATTTGATGGAACATGGGCGTGTGGGTCAAATCATAATCGCGCCTAAAGGTTTCGCCTAAACAGATCATTTTAATGGGTGGGGTTTGTTCTTGCATGGTGTGGATTTGAACGGGCGAAGTGTGGGTCCTTAAAAGCTTGTGATCTTTAAAATAAAAAGTGTCTTGCATGTCTCTTGCAGGGTGGTAAGGAGGCAAGTTTAAAGCGCTGAAATTATGGAAATCATCTTCCACTAAAGAGCCGATTTCAAGCTTGTATCCTAATGGGGTGAAAAATTCAATGATTTTATTTTTAGTGTGATTTAAAGGGTGAGAAGAGCTTGTTTTGATAGCGTTAAACAAGCTCACATCAATTTTTTCTTTTTTCAAGCGTTCTTCTAATTCAAGCTCTAAAATAGCCTTTTTTTTCCATTCAAAGGCCTTTTCAAACGCTTGTTTATAATGGTGGATTTCTTTAGCAAAGGCGTTTTTTTCTTCGCCGTTTAGATTTTTGAGCTGGTTGAATTTATCCGCAAAAACCCCTTTTTTACCCAAAGCATTCAAACGCACTTCTTCTAACTCTTTGCTATTAGTAACCTTTTCTAATCGCTCTATTAAGGTGTGCAATAATGATCCTTATATTTTATTTTTAAAAAGCTATAATACAACTTTAATAAAAGAAAAACCTTAAAAGGGAGCAAAAAAGCATGAATGTGTTTGAAAAAATAATCCAAGGCGAAATCCCTTGTTCTAAGATTTTAGAAAACGAGCGTTTTTTATCCTTTTATGACATTAACCCTAAAGCGAAAGTGCATGCGTTAGTGATCCCTAAGCAAAGCATTCAGGATTTTAATGGCATCACCCCAGAGCTTATGGCGCAAATGACAAGTTTTATTTTTGAAGTGGTGGAAAAATTAGGCATCAAAGAAGAGGGTTACAAGCTTTTAACCAATGTGGGTAAAAACGCCGGGCAAGAGGTGATGCATTTGCATTTTCATATTTTAAGCGGAGACAAACATTAAAAGCGTTGGTGGTGTTTCGTGCAAGCGTTTTTAAACAGGAGTTTTGCCCCCTTACTCAACCCTAACGAGAGTCCTTTAGAGCAGGTTAAATCCAGCATTATTTTAAAAAAAGGGGTGTCTTATTTTGACTGGGGGGCTTCAGGTTTAGCGAGCGTTTTAGTGGAAAAGCGCGTGAAATCCTTACTGCCTTATTACGCGAACGCTCATTCTGTCGCTTCTAAACATGCGATTTTAATGGGCATGCTTTTAAAAGAGTGCCAAGAAAAGTTGAAGCGTTCTTTAAATTTGAGCGATAATCATTGCGTCTTGAGCGCAGGGTATGGGGCGAGCTCAGCGATTAAGAAATTTCAAGAAATTTTAGGGGTGTGTATCCCTTCAAAAACGAAGAAAAATTTAGAGCCGTATTTGAAAGATATGGCTTTAAAGCGTGTGATTGTAGGGCCTTATGAGCATCATTCTAATGAGATTAGCTGGCGTGAAGGCTTGTGTGAAGTGGTGCGTATCCCTTTGAATGAACATGGCTTATTGGATTTAGAAATTTTAGAGCAAACTTTAAAAAAATCCCCTAACAGCCTGGTTTCTATGAGCGCGGCTTCTAACGTAACCGGACTGCTCACGCCCTTAAAAGAAGTTTCATCATTGTGCAAGAAATATAGGGCTACTTTGGCTTTGGATTTAGCGAATTTTAGCGCGCATGCCAACCCTAAAGATTGCGAGTACCAAACCGGTTTTTATGCGCCTCATAAGCTTTTAGGGGGTATTGGAGGGTGCGGTCTTTTAGGCATTTCTAAAGATTTGATTGACACGCAAATCGCCCCGAGTTTTAGCGCAGGGGGCGTGATTAAATACGCTAATTGCACACGGCATGAATTTATTGATGAATTGCCTTTGAGGGAAGAATTTGGCACGCCAGGGTTGTTGCAATTTTACAGGAGTGCTCTAGCGTATCAATTAAGAGATGAATGCGGTTTGGATTTTATCCACAAGAAAGAAAACAACCTTTTAAGAGTGCTTATGCATGGCTTAAAAGACTTGCCCGCTATTAATATTTATGGGAATTTAACAGCGAGTCGTGTGGGGGTAGTGGCTTTTAATATTGGGGGGATTTCGCCCTATGATTTAGCGAGGGTTTTAAGCTATGAATACGCTATTGAGACCCGTGCAGGTTGCTCTTGCGCGGGGCCTTATGGGCATGATTTATTGAATCTTAACGCTCAAAAGTCAAGCGATTTTAACGCTAAACCCGGATGGCTTAGAGTGAGCTTGCACTTCACGCACTCCATAAACGATATTGATTATTTGCTAGACAGCTTGAAAAAAGCGGTTAAAAAATTGCGTTAAGCTAAAACTATTTTTAAGGAAAAATTTGGATATTTTAGATTTGAACAAAGCGCAAGCGACACAACAAAATGAGCAAGAAGTAGAGGATAAAGAAAAAGAGTCTAAAGAGCCGGTGGTTTTAGAAGATTTGAGCACTTTAGCATGGCTTGAATTAGAAGAATTTAGCCGCCTTTCAGGGCTTCCTAAAGAAAGGATTTTGGAATTAGTGAATCTTGGTAAAATCAAGAGCAAAATAAGCCACAACAAGCTCTTAATTGATGCGAGCAGCGGGACAAACGCTCTAATCAAAAAGGTAGAAAATAATTTGATTTCTATGGATATGAACGGGCGCTCTTTAGAGCCTGTGTTCGTGGAAAAGACCATTAACACGATTTTAAATTTGCATGATAAAGTCATTGGCGCTAAAGATGAAACGATTTCAGCCTTTAAAAATGAAAACATGTTTTTAAAAGACGCTTTAATCTCTATGCAAGAAGTCTATGAAGAAGATAAAAAAACCATTGATCTTTTGCGAGATGAACTCAATCAAGCGAGAGAAGAAATTGAATTCATGAAGAGGAAATACCGCTTGATGTGGGGGAAAGTCGCTGACATGAGCAGCGTGAATAAAAAGTAGTTTTCAATTAACGCCCATGCTTTGAGGGATCATTAGCGGTAATTTTAGGTGAATCTATGTTAGAATTTGGGGTGTTTTAACAGAATGCAAGCTTGAAGGAGAACCATGTCCATTTCACGCAGGAGTATCCTAACAAAAATCCCAATCGCGCTCGCTAGCGTTAATGTTTTAAAAGCCATTAATAGTTTTGAAAAAGTGGAATCCATTCCGCATGCAACGCATTTTGGCCCCTTTATCGCAAAGGTTCAAAATGGAGTGATTAAAGATATTGTCCCCCAAAAGAGCGATTATAACCCTACCATGATGTTAAAAGCGATGGCAGATAGGGTGTATTCAGATAGTAGGGTGAAGTATCCTTGCGTGCGTAAGAGCTTCTTAGAAAACAAAAAAAATCACAAAGAATTGCGCGGGAGAGAAGAGTTTGTGCGCGTGAGCTGGGACGTGGCATTGGATTTAGCGGCTAAAAAGCTTAAAGAAATCCCTAAAGAAAACATCTTTAATGCCAGTTATGGTGGTTGGGGGCATGCGGGTAGCTTGCATCGTTGTAATAATCTAGCATGGCGTTTTTTTAATACGACTTTAGGGGGGGCTATTGGCACTGATGGGGAATATGGCAATGGCGCGGCTGCAAGAATAAACCCTATGATTGTAGGGGATATGGAAGTTTATTCGCAACAAACCACGCATGAAGAGATGATTAAAAATTGTAAGGTGTATGTCATGTGGGGGGCGGATTTATTCAAGTGCAACCGCATTGATTATTTTGTGCCAAACCATGTCAATGACAGCTACTACCCTAAGTATAAAAGAGCCGGTATTAAATTCATTAGTATTGATCCCATTTATACCGAAACCGCTCAAGCCTTTAACGCTGAATGGATACCCATTCGCCCTAATACTGATGTAGCGTTAATGCTAGGCATGATGCATTATCTTTATACAAGCAATCAATACGATAAAGCGTTTATCGCTAAATACACTGATGGTTTTGATAAATTTTTACCCTATTTGCTAGGAGAGAGCGATAATGCGCCTAAAACTTTAGAATGGGCGTCTCAAATCACTGGAGTGAGTGCAGAAAAAATCAAAGAATTAGCGGATTTATTTGTCTCTAAGCGCACTTTTTTAGCGGGTAATTGGGCCATGCAAAGAGCTCAGCATGGCGAGCAACTGGATTGGGCGTTAATTGTTTTAGCCAGCATGATTGGTCAAGTGGGCTTATCGGGTGGGGGCTTTGGCTTTTCTATGCATTATGGAGGAAACGCTCAAGCGAGCTCAGGGGCAAGAATTGTTCCTATGATTTCGCAAGGGCATAATTCTGTAAAAAGCGTTATTCCAGCATCTAGAATTTCTGAAGCGATTTTGAATCCGGATAAAGAAATTGATTTTATGGGTAAAAAACTCAAATTACCTAAAATCAAAATGATTTATAATTGTGGGGCGGATTTGTTAGGGCATGAAGCTGATACAAACGAGCTGATTCGCACTTTAAGGACCTTAGATTGCGTGATCGTGCATGAGCCTTGGTGGACGCCTACGGCGAAATTCGCTGATATTGTCTTTGCTTCCACTAGCACTATGGAAAGAGATGATATTACTTTTGGAGGGAGTTATTCTAAGAATGTGGTTTATGCCATGCGTAAGGTGGTAGAGCCTGTTTATGAATCCAAAGACGATTATGAGATTTTCAGACAGCTTGCTTTACGCGTTGGGGGCAATGAAACAGAGCAGCGATTCACTGAATCTAAGAGTTACATGGAATGGATTAAGGGTCTTTATGAAAAAAGCGATGGCCCTACTTTGAAATCGTTTGATCAGTTTTGGAGGGATGGCTTTGTGGAGTTTGAAATCCCTGAAAATGCGAGAAAGTTTGTGCGTCATGCGAAATTCAGGCAAGACCCTATTAATAATAAGCTGGATACAGAGAGCGGGAAAATTCAAATTTTTTCTCAAAAATGCACGGATTTTAAACTGGCTGATTTTAAAGGGCATCCCACTTGGTTTGAGCCAGCTGAGTGGCTAGGCTCTAAAATGGCTGAGATTTATCCGTTCCATTTAATCTCTCCGCACCCAAAATACCGTGTTAATTCACAGCTTGATAACACTTGGGTTAGGAATGTGTATAAAATTCAAGGCAGAGAGCCTGTAATGATCAACGAACTAGACGCTAATAAATTAGGCATTAGGCATGGTGAAATTGTAGAAGTGTTTAACGCTAGGGGAGGTTGTTAGCAGGGGCGTTTGTAACTAAGAATATCCGTCAAGGGGTTTTGAGTATCCAAAAAGGGGCATGGTATGACCCAGAAGATGTGAATACTAGAAACCCAAGGTGCAATGCAGGGAGTGTGAATACGCTCACTTCTTCGCGCCCTACAAGCAGCATGACACAAGCCATTTCAGCCAATACCGCTTTAGTCAATATCAGAAGACTTAGAAGGTATGAATTAGTCAAACCCTATCATTCTATTTCAACACCAAGCATCATTGGGGCTTAAACGGAGTGAAAATACTAGCATGAGAGTGTTTTTACCCAATAAAGACTTAATAACTAAAGACTTGACTACTAGCCAAGCTAAAGCGTAATTCTCAATTTTTATATTATAATACCCAATCAATGCGTTTAATTTCTGTTTTCAATATTGACACTTAAAGGATAAAAGATGAATATTTTTCAAACGAGTTTGAAATGTTGCGTGGGGTTGGTTTTATTTATGGGGGTCTTATTAGGGGATTCTAAAGCTTTTAAGGTTAGGGTGGATAAAAGTTTGACTCCGCCCTTTTTGAATGTGCTTTCATTAGCTTTTAAACAAGACATGAAAAAAGAGATCATTTTTGTGGTTACCAAAAGCAACAAATTGAGTAAAAAAGTGCTTTGTGATTTTGACGCTTTTTTATTGTCTGAGACTCTGATGAGTGGCATGCCTAAAAAAGCGCTATTCTATAAGGAGTTTTTATTCCAATCTAAAGAAAATAAGACGCTCTATGTGTTTTCGCTGATTGATTCTCAATATTGCTCAAAAGGTGGAAATTACAGATACGAACTAGAAAAATTAGAACGCTGGTTTGTGCAAAAAGCGCCTGAGTTGGCTGAAAGCTATAGGGTGAATTACAAAAATCAATACAATAAAACACAGATCCCACAAAAATAAAGAATGAGAGATGATTTTAGTATTAGATTTTGGGAGCCAATACACACAGCTGATTGCTAGAAGATTGAGAGAGAGCGGGATTTATACAGAAATAGTCCCTTTTTTTGAAAGCGTAGAAAACATTCAAAAAAAAGCCCCTAAAGGTTTGATTTTGAGTGGGGGGCCAGCGAGCGTGTATGCTAAAGACGCTTACAAGCCTAACGAGAAAATCTTTGATTTGAATGTGCCGATTTTAGGGATTTGCTACGGCATGCAGTATTTGGTGGATTTTTTGGGGGGGTAGTGGCTGGTGCGAATGAGCAGGAATTTGGTAAGGCTGTTTTAGAAATCGCTCAAGATTCTGTGATTTTTGAAGGCGTGAAAATTAAAAGCCTTGTGTGGATGAGTCATATGGATAAAGTCATAGAATTGCCTAAAGGCTTCACTACCCTTGCAAAAAGCCCTAATTCCCCCCATTGCGCGATTGAAAGCGCTAAGATTTTTGGCTTGCAATTCCACCCAGAAGTCGTTCAAAGCGAAGAAGGGGGTAAGATTTTAGAAAATTTTGCCCTTTTAGTTTGCGGCTGTGAAAAAACTTGGGGGATGCAGCATTTCGCTCAAAGAGAAATTGTAAGGTTGAAAGAAAAAATCGCTAACGCTAAGGTGTTGTGCGCGGTGAGTGGGGGCGTGGATTCTACGGTGGTCGCTACGCTATTGCACAGAGCCATTAAGGATAATTTGATCGCTGTTTTTGTGGATCATGGCTTGTTGCGTAAAAATGAAAAAGAAAGGGTGCAAGCGATGTTTAAAGACTTGCAAATCCCTTTAAACACGATAGACGCTAAAGAAATCTTTTTGTCTAAATTAAAGGGCGTGAGCGAGCCTGAATTGAAGCGAAAAATCATCGGCGAAACCTTTATTGAAGTGTTTGAAAAAGAAGCCAAAAAGCACCATTTAAAAGGCAAAATTGAATTTTTAGCCCAAGGCACTTTATACCCTGATGTGATTGAATCCGTGAGCGTTAAAGGGCCTTCAAAAGTGATCAAAACCCACCATAATGTGGGCGGACTGCCTGAATGGATGGATTTTAAACTCATAGAGCCTTTAAGGGAATTGTTTAAAGATGAGGTGCGATCGTTAGGTAAAGAATTAGGCGTTAGCCAGGATTTTTTAATGCGCCACCCCTTTCCAGGGCCTGGACTTGCTGTAAGGATTTTAGGCGAGGTTAGTGAGGATAAAATCAAGCGCTTGCAAGAAGCGGATTTTATTTTTATAGAGGAGCTTAAAAAAGCCAATTTGTATGACAAGGTTTGGCAAGCTTTTTGCGTGCTGTTGAATGTCAATTCTGTGGGGGTGATGGGGGATAATCGCACTTATGAAAACGCTATTTGCTTAAGAGCGGTAAACGCGAGTGATGGCATGACAGCGAGCTTTTCATTTTTAGAGCATTCTTTTTTAGAAAAGGTTTCTAACCGCATCACTAATGAAGTGAGCGGTATCAATAGGGTGGTGTATGATATTACCTCTAAGCCGCCAGGAACGATTGAATGGGAATGATTATCTTAAAAAATAGCGCTAAAAGTGGGATTTTTTGGGTAAGATTAGGAATTGATTTTAAATAAAAAGAAAGAAAGGAATTTAATGAAAAAAGGTAGTTTGGCAATCGTTTTAGGATCGTTACTAGCGAGTGGGGCGTTTTATACGGCTCTAGCTGATGGAATGCCTATGAAGCAGCAGCACAATAATATGGGCGAGTCAGTGGAGTTGCATTTCCACTATCCTATTAAAGGCAAGCAAGAGCCTAAAAATGGCCATTTAGTTGTCTTAATCGATCCTAAGATAGAGGCTAATAAAGTTATCCCTGAAAATTATCAAAAAGAGTTTGAGAAGTCTTTGTTCCTCCAACTGAGTAGTTTTTTAGAGAGAAAGGGCTATAGCGTTTCGCAATTTAAAGATGTTAGCGAAATCCCTCAAGACATCAAAGAAAAAGCGTTGCTCGTTTTACGCATGGATGGGAATGTGGCTATTTTGGAAGATATTGTAGAAGAGAGCGATGCGCTTAATGAAGAAAAAGTGATAGACATGTCTTCAGGGTATTTGAATTTGAATTTTGTTGAGCCAAAAAGTGAAGACATTATCCATAGTTTTGGTATTGATGTTTCAAAGATTAAGGCTGTGATTGAAAGAGTGGAATTGCGGCGCACCAATTCTGGAGGTTTTGTCCCCAAAACTTTTGTGCATAGGATTAAGGAAACCGACCATGATCAAGCCATTAAAAAAATCATGAATCAAGCCTATCACAAAGTGATGGTGCATATCACTAAAGAGTTAAGCAAAAAACACATGGAACGTTATGAAAAAGTTTCTAGTGAAATGAAAAAACGAAAGTAGTTTTTAAGAAACAAAAAGCTTAAAAATCATTGAGAGCTGTTTTTAAAAAAGCAGCTTTTAAAAGGGTGGGGGAGTTGGATTAGGTGTTTTTTGAGCGTCAATTTTGATTTTTAGCGGTATTTTTGAAAAATTACGCTCAAAAATTAGAAAATTCAGCTATAATAACGCTTCATGTGAAAATTTCGGGGCGTAGCGCAGTCTGGTTAGCGCACTTGGTTTGGGACCAAGGGGTCGAAGGTTCGAATCCTTTCGCCCCGACCACTTTTTGCGTAATTTGTTGTTCTGTTTAAAATTCTTTGGTAGAATATCGCTTCCTTTCGTTGAATGGTGGGAGTAGCTCAGTCGGTTAGAGCATCAGATTGTGGTCCTGAGGGTCGTGGGTTCAATTCCCATCTTCCACCCCATCTCATAAAATAAGCGTTTTACCGAGTTTATGTTAGTCATTCCTTTATTTGAATTGTAAGCGTTCGTAGCTCAATTGGATAGAGCACCAGACTTCGGATCTGGGGGTTAGGGGTTCGACTCCCTTCGGGCGTACCACCTGACATTAATACCATATAATGCGCTTGTAGCTCAGCTGGATAGAGCAACAGCCTTCTAAGCCGTAGGTCGCAGGTTCGAGTCCTGCCAAGCGCACCACTTTTGACATTTTTTAAAGAGGAATTATGGATTCTTTAGAGTGGGGATTGCTCATTTTCTTAATTCTTGTTTTTCTTGTAGGCATAGGATACTACATTTTTATGGTTTTTTCTTCTAAAGATTGATCATCAAAATAGCCCAATGACAAGAAGTAGGGTTGGAAACTCCTAAAACACAAATCTTACATGAAAACATTTAATAAAAGCGGTTACAAAAATCTAAAAAATGAGAAATATGTAAGAATAAAAGACATGTACATTATGCGTGACTTTATTGCACCGAACAGGGAAAGCTTTTTGACTATGGTCTATGCGAAATCCTACTATAAAAATATTAAATAAAGCAAGATTTGTTAAAAATTAAGGCTGTATTTTAATTGTAAAATGTAAAAATACTCAAAGCATCGCATCAAGGATATAGCGATCTAAAAAGAGGCTCACAATTGAGCTAAAGCCCGCTTTTTAGGGATAAATAAAAAGCGTTTTCAAATTGCATGGGTAACTTTATGGGGCGAAGCGTTTCTGATTTTTGGTATAATCGCTAGAAATTGTGAGAAAAATTTTATCTTGTTTGAGTGGGGTTTCGCATGCGTTTATTATTGTGGTGGGTATTGGTATTATCGCTCTTTTTAAATCCTTTGAGAGCGGTTGAAGAGCATGAAACAGATGCGGTGGATTTGTTTTTGATTTTCAATCAAATCAACCAACTCAATCAAGTCATTGAAACTTACAAAAAAAACCCTGAAAGAAGCGCTGAAGTCTCTCTGTATAACACCCAAAAGAACGACTTGATTAAAAGTTTGACTTCTAAAGTGTTGAATGAAAGGGATAAGATCGGGATTGATATCAATCAAAATTTAAAAGAGCAAGAAAAAATCAAAAAGCGTTTGTCTAAAAGCATTAAGGGCGATGATTTCTACACTTTCATGAAAGATAGATTGTCTTTAGATATTTTGTTGATAGATGAAATTTTGTATCGTTTTATAGATAAAATCAGGAGCAGTATTGATATTTTTAGCGAACAAAAAGATGTGGAAAGTATCAGCGATGCTTTCCTTTTGCGTTTAGGGCAATTCAAACTCTACACTTTCCCTAAAAATTTAGGCAATGTCAAAATGCATGAATTAGAGCAGATGTTTAGCGATTATGAATTGCGTTTGAACACTTATACCGAAGTCTTGCGTTACATTAAAAACCACCCTAAAGAAGTGCTTCCTAAAAACTTGATCATGGAAGTGAATATGGATTTTGTGTTAAACAAAATCAGCAAGGTTTTGCCTTTCACAACCCATAGCTTGCAAGTGAGTAAGATCGTGCTGGCTTTGATGATTTTAGCCTTATTGCTGGGTTTAAGGAAATTGATCACTTGGCTTTTAGCCTTATTATTAGATCGTATTTTTGAAATCATGCAACGCAATAAAAAATGCATGTCAATGTGCAAAGCAGCATTGTTTCGCCGGTTTCTGTCTTTTTAGCCCTATTCAGTTGCGATGTGGCTTTAGACATTTTCTACTACCCTAACGCATCGCCCCCTAAAGTTTCTATGTGGGTGGGCGCGGTGTATATCATGCTTTTAGCATGGTTAGTGATAGCACTTTTTAAAGGCTATGGGGAAGCGTTGGTTACGAATATGGCTACCAAAAGCACGCACAATTTTAGAAAAGAAGTGATCAACTTGATCTTAAAAGTCGTGTATTTTTTGATTTTTATTGTCGCGCTTTTAGGGGTTTTGAAACAACTAGGGTTTAACGTTTCAGCCATTATCGCTTCTTTAGGGATTGGGGGGTTAGCGGTGGCTTTGGCGGTTAAAGACGTGTTGGCGAATTTTTTTGCTTCTGTTATTTTATTGTTAGACAATTCGTTTTCTCAAGGGGATTGGATCGTGTGCGGTGAAGTGGAAGGCACGGTGGTGGAAATGGGGTTAAGGCGCACCACAATTAGGGCTTTTGATAACGCTCTTTTGTCCGTGCCTAATTCAGAATTAGCCGGAAAACCCATCAGGAATTGGAGCCGTCGTAAAGTGGGGAGGCGTATTAAAATGGAAATAGGCTTAACCTATAGCTCTAGCCAAAGTGCTTTACAGCTTTGCGTGAAAGACATTAAAGAAATGTTAGAAAACCACCCTAAAATCGCCAATGGAGCCGATAGTGCTTTGCAAAACGCGAGCGATTACCGCTACATGTTTAAAAAAGATATTGTTTCTATTGACGATTTTTTAGGGTATAAAAACAATCTGTTTGTCTTTTTAGATCAGTTTGCGGACAGCTCTATTAATATTTTAGTGTATTGCTTTTCTAAAACAGTGGTTTGGGAAGAGTGGCTAGAAGTCAAAGAAGACGTGATGCTAAAAATCATGGGGATTGTAGAAAAGCACCATTTGAGTTTTGCTTTCCCATCACAGAGCTTGTATGTGGAGAGTTTGCCAGAAGTTAGCCTAAAAGAAGGGGCTAAAATCTAAAATTATTGGTAGATGTATTCTTTGGTTAAGGGGAAAGTGTTATCCACGCTGTTGGTTAAGAGCAATTGGAATAAATCCGCGCTCCCCACCCTGAAAGCGGAAGCGCAAGTCCTTAAATACAGATCCCACATGCGGATAAATCTTTCGTCATAGCCGAGTCTTTTCACTTGGTCTAGATTGTGGTTGAAGTTATCTCGCCAAATGTCTAAAGTCTTGGCGTAATGGATGCGTAAGCTTTCAGCCATGAGCAAGTGGAAGTCGCATTCGCTCATCACGCTCATCACTTCTCTTAAAGAGGGCAAGTAGCCACCCGGGAAGATGTATTTATCCACCCATGCGTTAGTCTTGCCTTCAAAACAGCATAAAATGGAGTGGAGCAAAAACATCCCACCTCTCTTTAACACTTCTTTAACTTTTTTGAAATAAAAGGGCAAATTATCCTTACCCACATGCTCAAACATGCCCACGCTCACCACTTTATCAAAGCGGTATAAGCGCCCATCTAAATCCTGGTAATTCAATAATTTGATCGTTACTTTATCCTCTAACCCTAGTTCTTGGACTCGTTTGTTAGCCTGTTTGTATTGCTCGCTAGAAATGGTGATCCCCATCACTTCCGCCCCGTATTCTTGTGCAGCTTTTACAGAGAGATAGCCCCAACCACAGCCTATATCCAGCAGTTTTTCGCCAGGTTTTAGGTGGAGTTTTTTTAAAGTGTGATCTAATTTTTGGAGTTGGGCGGCGTGGAGGGTGTCATCGTCTTTTTTGAAATAAGCGCATGAATAGCTTAAGGTTTCATCCAGCCAGATAGAATAAAAGTCATTCCCTAAATCGTAATGTTTAGAAATGTTGGAGCTTTCTTTAAGGGGTTTTTGAACGGCTTTAGCGCTATCATGCTTGTGCAAATGCTCATAATTGGTTTGCAAATACAAAGAGTGCATCACCTCATCCATAGAGCCTTCAATATCAATCACGCCGTCCATATAAGCCTCAGCAATCGTCAAAGACATGTCTTTTTTAATGTCGCTAAATTTTAGGGGGCGATGGATTTTAAGGGTGAATTTAGGCAAATGTTCACCATTCCTATAAACGCTATTGTCCCAAAAAACGACCTGATAATCGCCGTTTTTCCACTGCTTGAACATGCTTTTGAGCAAAAATTTTGAAATCATCTGTCTATTCCTTAACTCATTTTTCAATTTTTTGAGCGTTAATTATAATGAATTTTAAGCTAAAAACACCCCATGAATAAGCATGAATTCAACCTCTATTCTCTAAATTTTTAAAAGCATGTTAAAATTAAGAGATTTAAACAAATTTAAGGTAACACGATTATAAAGATGCAAAAATCACTGATCACAACCCCCATTTATTATGTGAATGACATCCCTCATATTGGCCATGCTTATACGACTTTGATTGCGGACACTTTAAAGAAGTATTACACGCTCCAAGGCGAAGAAGTCTTTTTTTTAACCGGCACCGATGAGCATGGGCAAAAGATCGAACAAAGCGCGAGACTAAGGAATCAAAGCCCCAAAGCTTACGCCGATAGCATTAGCGCGATTTTTAAAAACCAGTGGGATTTTTTCAATTTGGATTATGATGGTTTTATCCGCACCACAGACAGCGAGCATCAAAAATGCGTGCAAAACGCCTTTGAAATCATGTTTGAAAAAGGGGATATTTATAAAGGCACTTATAGTGGGTATTATTGCGTGAGCTGTGAGAGTTATTGCGCGATTTCTAAAGCGGACAACACGAGTGATAAAGTCTTATGCCCTGATTGCTTGAGAGAAACCACGCTTTTAGAAGAAGAGAGTTATTTTTTCAGATTGAGCGCATATGAGAAGCCTTTATTGGAGTTTTACGCTAAAAATCCTGAAACGATTTTGCCTATTTATCGTAAAAATGAAGTAACTTCTTTTATTGAGCAGGGTTTATTGGATCTGTCTATCACGCGCACGAGCTTTGAATGGGGCATTCCTTTGCCTAAAAAAATGAACGATCCTAAACATGTGGTGTATGTTTGGCTGGACGCTTTATTGAATTATGCGAGCGCGTTAGGGTATTTGAACGGTTTAGACAATAAAATGGCGCATTTTGAATGTGCTAGGCATATTGTGGGTAAGGATATTTTACGCTTCCATGCCATTTATTGGCCGGCTTTTTTGATGAGTTTGAATTTGCCCCTATTCAAACAGCTTTGCGTGCATGGGTGGTGGACGATAGAGGGCGTGAAAATGAGTAAGAGCTTGGGTAATGTTTTAGACGCTCAAAAGCTCGCTATGGAGTATGGGATTGAAGAATTACGCTATTTTTTATTGCGTGAAGTGCCTTTTGGGCAAGATGGGGATTTTTCTAAAAAAGCGTTAGTAGAAAGGATCAACGCGAATTTGAATAACGATTTGGGGAATTTGTTGAATCGCTTGCTAGGCATGGCTAAAAAATATTTCAATTATTCTCTAAAAAGCGCCAAAATCACCGCTTATTATTCTAAAGAGCTAGAAAAAGCGCATCAAATTTTAGATAACGCTAATTCTTTTGTGCCTAAAATGCAATTGCATAAAGCTTTAGAAGAATTGTTTGGCGTTTATGATTTTTTAAACAAACTCATCGCTAAAGAAGAGCCGTGGGTCTTGCACAAAAACAACGAATCAGAAAAACTAGAAGCCTTATTGAGCTTGATCGCAAACGCGCTGTTGCAATCAAGTTTCTTGCTCTATGCGTTCATGCCAAAGAGCGCTATGAAATTAGCGAGCGCTTTTCGTGTAGAAATCACGCCCAATAATTACGAACGCTTTTTTAAGGCTAAAAAATTACAAGATATGGTTCTACAAGACACCGAGCCTTTATTTTGTAAAATGGAAAAAGTGGAAAAAGCCCCACCAACACAAGCAGAAAAAGAAAAAGCCCCACCAACACAAGAAAACTATATCAGTATTGAGGATTTCAAGAAAGTAGAGATCAAAGTGGGGCTTATCAAAGAAGCTCAAAGGATTGAAAAATCCAATAAATTACTGCGTTTAAAAGTGGATTTAGGCGAAAATCGTTTGAGGCAGATCATCTCAGGGATCGCTTTGGATTATGAGCCTGAAAGTTTGGTGGGGCAAATGGTGTGCGTGGTGGCTAATTTAAAACCCGCCAAGCTCATGGGCGAAATGAGTGAGGGCATGATTTTAGCGGTGCGAGATAGCGATAATCTAGCCTTAATTAGCCCTACTAGAGAAAAAATTGCAGGAAGTTTGATCAGCTAAATGCGATTAGGGGTGAATGAAGCCGTAGAATTGAGTTTGGGCGAATTGCAAAACACGCCCTCAATCAGCTATTTTAATTCTATTGTTTTGTCTTTAAACAAAGTCCAAAAAGGCTCTTTATTTGTCGCTAAAGATCATGCTCTCATTCCTAAAGCTTTAGAGTTAGGGGCTTATGGGATTTTATACGCAGGAGAATACCCTTTAAGCGATAGGGATGTGGCATGGATCAAGCTTAAAGATATAGAGCATTCTTTGAACCATTTGTTTAAATTTTGCTTATTGAATGAGCGCGTGGTTGGAGCGTTATTAAGCCCCATAGAATTAGAGATCGCTTCTAAAATCATGGTGAGCAATTTTGCGTGGTGCTTGAAAGAGAGCCTTGAAGATCTATTTATTATAGAGGGGTGTAAAATAGCCTTTTTTGATAAATTGGAGTGGCTCCATTTGTTTTATAAGCAAGAGCACTTGAGAGAAGATTTAAAGGAAGATTTAAAAGAAAGCCGTTTAATCGTTCTCAACCAATCGTTTTTTTGCAGCACTTTAGTCTATGAAAAACAAGAATACGAATTCAAAATGCCATGCATCTTTTTAGAGCCTTTAAAAAGGGTGATTCAATTGTGCGAGAAATTACAAATTGAATTTGATTTGAACCTTTTAGGTAAAAAAGAATACCCTTTAGATCATTGCAAACCCTTTTTTGTGAATAAAAATTTAGAAATAGCCCCCTATGGCACAACGGCAAGGGTGGTTGTTGCTGAGGCGTCAAAAGAATTGTTTGAAATGATGCTTCAAAAAGCCCTTGAGACTTTATCGTGGGGGAAAATTGTCGTGTTTTGTCGTAAAAACAGCGTGGCTTTCTTTGAAAAAAATAACCCTTATTGTTACACCACTCATAACAACCTTAAAGAGCAATTAAAAAATCTAGCGTTTAATTTCGCTTTTATTTATGGGATTAGCTCCTATCATTTAGAATCCCTTTTAAACCCCCCCCTTTTTAAAAAAACCCCCACGCTATGGTAAGTCATGCTGATTTGTAACGATAAGTCCAATCCAAAAACCCTTTTAGAAGAAATCATGGCGTTAAGGCCATGGCGTAAAGGCCCTTTTGAAATTTCTCAAATCAAGATTGATAGCGAATGGGATAGCTCTATTAAATGGGATCTAATCAAAAACGCCACTTCTTTAAAAGACAAAATAGTGGCTGATGTGGGTTGCAATAACGGCTATTACTTGTTTAAGATGCTAGAACATAAGCCTAAAAGTTTGGTGGGGTTTGATCCGGGCGTTTTAGTCAAAAAACAATTTGAATTTTTAGCCCCCTTTTTTGATAAAGAAAAAAAAATCATTTACGAGTCTTTGGGGGTAGAGGATTTGCATGAAAAATACCCTAACGCTTTTGATGTCATTTTTTGCTTAGGGGTGTTATACCACAGAAAAAGCCCGCTAGAAGCTTTAAAAGCCTTGTATCATGCTTTAAAGATAAAAGGGGAGCTAGTGTTGGATACACTTATTATTGATTCGCCCCTAGACATCGCCCTTTGCCCTAAAAAAACTTACGCTAAAATGAAAAACGTTTATTTTATCCCTAGCGTTAGCGCTTTAAAAGGGTGGTGCGAAAGGGTAGGGTTTGAAAATTTTGAGATTCTTAGCGTTTCAAAGACCACGCCTAAAGAACAGCGTAAAACGGATTTTATTTTGGGGCAGAGTTTGGAAGATTTTTTGGATAAAACGGATCACTCTAAAACTTTAGAGGGGTATGACGCTCCTTTGAGAGGGTATTTTAAAATGCTTAAACCAAGCAAGCGTTAAATAAAGGATAAGATAGTGCAAGAATCAGTCGTTCGTGTGGATTATGACTCTTTAGAGACTTGTAAGAATTTCAAACCAAGCGTTGGCACTGAACTAGTCGTTTTAGAAAAAGATATAGCCCATGCGCGTTTCAAGGGCAATGAAAGCATGGTGTATGAAGAAAATTTTGTGCATGCCGGGTTTGTGCTTATTGCGTGCAATTATGCGGCCTTGTGTGCACTGAATAAAAGGCACAGCGTGGTGGTTTCTAATAACATCAATTTTTACGCCCCCCTAGAATTGAATCAAGAAGCGCTCATTAAAGCGCAAGTGATTCAAGATGGCGTGAAAAAAGCTGAAATAAAAATAGAGGCGTTTGTGTTAGACATTCAGGTTTTAGAGGGAATGATAGAAATCGTGGTGTTTGATAAAAAGCCTTTTAAATTCAATTTTAAAGAAGAGTAGTTAAATGGTTATTGTTTTAGTCGTGGATAGCTTTAAAGACACCAGTAATGGCACTTCTATGACAGCGTTTCGTTTTTTTGAAGCGCTGAAAAAAAGAGGGCATGTTATGAGAGTGGTCGCCCCTTATGTGGATAATTTAGGGAGTGAAGAAGAAGGGTATTACAACCTTAAAGAGCGCTACATCCCCCTAGTTACAGAAATCTCACACAAACAACACATTCTTTTTGCTAAACCCGATGAAAAAATCTTAAGAAAGGCTTTTAAGGGAGCGGATATGATCCATACTTATTTGCCTTTTTTGCTAGAAAAAACAGCCGTAAAAATCGCACGAGAAATGCAAGTGCCTTATATTGGCTCTTTCCATTTACAGCCAGAGCATATTTCTTATAACATGAAATTGGGGCAATTTTCTTGGTTTAACATGATGCTTTTTTCGTGGTTTAAATCTTCGCATTACCGCTATATCCACCATATCCATTGCCCGTCAAAATTCATTGTAGAAGAATTAGAAAAATACAACTATGGAGGGAAAAAATACGCTATCTCTAACGGCTTTGATCCCATGTTTAAATTTGAACACCCGCAAAAAAGCCTTTTTGACACCACGCCCTTTAAAATCGCTATGGTAGGGCGCTATTCTAATGAAAAAAATCAAAGCGTTCTCATTAAAGCGGTTGCTTTAAGCCGATACAAACAAGACATTGTATTATTACTCAAAGGCAAAGGGCCTGATGAGAAAAAAATCAAACTTCTAGCCCAAAAACTAGGCGTAAAAACGGAGTTTGGGTTTGTCAATTCTAATGAATTGTTAGAGATTTTAAAAACTTGCACCCTTTATGTGCACACGGCCAATGTGGAAAGCGAAGCGATTGCGTGTTTGGAAGCCATTAGCGTGGGGGTTGTGCCTGTTATCGCTAATAGCCCTTTAAGCGCAACCAGGCAATTCGCTCTAGATGAGCGATCGCTATTTGAGCCTAATAACGCTAAAGATTTGAGCGCTAAAATAGACTGGTGGTTAGAAAACAAGCTTGAAAGAGAAAGAATGCAAAACGAATACGCTAAAAGCGCTTTAAACTACACTTTAGAAAATTCAGTCATTCAAATTGAAAAGGTTTATGAAGAAGCGATCAAAGATTTTAAAAACAACCCCAACCTCTTTAAAACCTTATCGTGATAAAAGGATAGAAAATGCAAGAAGTCCATGATTATGGGATTAATTTTTGGAGCAATAACGAATTTAAGATAGAAAAAGGCTTGGTTAAAGTTTGTCATGGCAAAAACCCCTCGCTTTTAGAAATCGTTCAAAGCGTGCGCGATAAGGGCTATAGAGGGCCTTTGTTGGTGCGATTCCCCCATTTGGTGCAAAAACAAATCAAAAGCCTGTTTGATGCGTTTTCTTCAGCGATTAAAGAGTATCAATACAGCGGGGCTTTTAAGGCGGTTTTCCCTTTAAAGGTCAATCAAATGCCCTCGTTTGTTTTGCCTTTAGTGCAGGGGGCTAAGGGCTTGGATTATGGTTTAGAAGCCGGGAGCAAGTCTGAGCTCATCATTGCGATGAGCTACACTAACCCCACAGCCCCTATCACCGTGAATGGCTTTAAAGACAAGGAAATGATTGAGCTTGGCTTTATCGCTAAAAGCATGCAGCATGAGATCACTTTAACGATTGAGGGTTTGAATGAGCTAAAAACCATTATCGCCGTGGCTAAACAAAACGATTTTGTAGCCTGCCCTAAAATTGGTATTCGCATCCGTTTGCACAGCGCTGGCACTGGCGTTTGGGCAAAGAGTGGGGGGATCAATTCTAAATTTGGCCTTAGCAGCACTGAAGTTTTAGAAGCGATACGCCTTTTAGAAGAAAACGACTTACTAGAGCATTTCCACATGATACATTTCCACATAGGCTCTCAAATCAGCGATATTTCGCCCTTAAAAAAGGCTTTAAGAGAAGCGGGAAACTTGTATGCAGAATTGCGTAAAATGGGCGCTAAAAATCTTAATAGCGTGAATATTGGAGGGGGGTTAGCCGTAGAATACACCCAACACAAGCACCACCAAGACAAGAACTACACTTTAGAAGAATTCAGCGCTGATGTGGTGTTTTTATTGAGGGAAATTGTGAAAAATAAGCAAGAAATCGAGCCGGATATTTTCATTGAATCAGGCCGTTATATTTCTGCTAACCATGCCGTTTTGGTGGCCCCGGTGTTAGAATTGTTTTCGCATGAATACAATGAAAAATCCCTAAAAATCAAAGAAAGTAATAACCCCCCCTTGATTGATGAAATGCTAGACTTGCTCGCTAATATCAATGAAAAAAACGCCATTGAATACTTGCATGATAGTTTTGATCACACCGAGTCGCTATTCACGCTTTTTGATCTAGGCTATATTGATTTGATTGACAGGAGCAACACTGAAGTTTTAGCCCATTTGATCGTCAAAAAAGCGGTGCAATTGCTTTATGTTAAGGATCATAACGATATTTTACGCATTCAAGAGCAGGTCCAAGAGCGCTATTTATTGAATTGCTCGTTTTTCCAAAGCTTGCCGGATTATTGGGGCTTGAAGCAGAATTTCCCGGTCATGCCCTTGAATAAATTAGACGAAAAGCCCACCAGGAGCGCGAGCTTGTGGGATATTACTTGCGATAGCGATGGGGAAATCGCTTTTGATTCCACCAAACCCTTGTTTTTGCATGATATAGACATAGATGAAGAAGAATACTTTTTAGCGTTCTTTTTAGTGGGAGCGTATCAAGAAGTTTTAGGCATGAAACACAATTTATTCACACACCCTACGGAATTTAGTGTGGTTTTTGATGAAAAAGGCGATTATGAAGTGGAAGATATTTGCGAAGCCCAAACGATTTTAGATGTGCTAGACGATTTAGACTATGACACCAAAGAGATCGAGCGCCTTTTAAAACAAAAAATTGAAGACAACAACCAACTGGACATGGAAGAAAAGAAAGAAATCATGGGGCGCTTGTATGTCATGCTGAGCGAAAACGGGTATTTGCGCACGATTTCTTAAAAGAACGCTATAAATGGATTATAGCTAAAATAAAGATACAAGAAACGCCAAGCAACATTTGAAAAATAAAGATACAAGAAGAATTAAAAGAGAGATTAAAAAAAGGAGACCCCTCACAAGAGAGTAAGGGGGGGTTAGTTTTCTAAATTTTTAGCCTCGCTCTCGTTTTCATTTTCAGGCTCGATAACATTACCCTCATCATCATAGTCCTCATCTCGTAGTCCATAAGACCAAAGATTATCGGCTAATAAGTTAGGAGTTAAGCCCGCACAACTTAAATCATACTTATTGATACCACCATCGCATAAGAGTTGAGCGATAAACAACGCCTCCTCTTTATTAGTAGGTAACATTTCAGCCCAAATACCTCCTAAATCTTGTGCCTCCTCATCACCTCTCGCATACAACTTAATAAGCTTACAAAAGAGTGTCAAATTGCCTAAATTCATATTATCAAAAGTGTCGTAATAACAATTTTCAACATTACGATTTTCAAGCATTTTAGCCTACTCAAGGTCGCTATGCTTATTTAAGCCCTCCGCACACGATAAAGCGGTAAGAATGATAGCAGAAGCTTGATGTCCTTTTCCTTGATAAAACATAGGGGTCAATAACGCACCAATCCTGCTTTTTCTATCAGTAAGGAAATAGTCTTTAGCTACCACCGAGAAACTAGACTCGCTTTTTTCCTCAAACCCGAAAGAGAGTTTATACTTGTCCTCTTTTTCTTTAGGCTCTTTAGGAGTAGAAGTCCTATCCTTGACACTCGGTCCGCTAGTTACCACTTTAATCCCTTTCAACAAATCATCAGCGCTTTTTTCATTTTTAGCGTGAAGTCTCATATGCTCGGTCAATGGAACTTTATTGAACCACTTTAAGAATTTGTCGCTATTGAAAGCGTATGCGGCTTCGTTGCCTTTTTCGCTCCTTAAGGTTACACGATTGAACCCAATGCTAATGACTTTAGCCTCCACCACTTTGTCGTTGATCGTGGCTTTGACTAACGCCCCTACTTTTAACTGATTTTCGTTTTGAAAACCTATAAAATACTCCTTGGTAAAATTTGTTTTAAATCCCGCTATAATCGGTCGTTCAATGTTTTTTGGTGGTTTTTATCTTTTTGGCATGGCTTATTCCTCCTTGTTGTGGTGTGAAGCGCTAAAAATAGACCCTTTATTTTTGAACAATCGCATCATTCAATGTCTTTCAAAAGAGCGTTTTTAAAAGCTTTAATGGCGCTTTCACCCACCAATTCAGCGATACGATAACGCGCGATCAAAAAGTCTAATAATTTTTCGCTTCTTTCTTTGATTTGCGCGACTCCAAAAGAAGCGTTTTTAGCCACTTCTTTTTCACTATAAGAGCCTTTAAGGTATGCCTTTCTTTTTTCCTCAAAAGGCTTGTTGCTTAAAGAGCTGTTAGCGTTTTTAGGGATTAAGAGCAAGTTCCCTAAAGCATGCACGACATGGGGATTTTTAGCCCAACTTTTTTCTTTAGCGCTATAGCCTTGATCGGGTTTTTGGGGCAGGATATGCTCAATGCTTTCTATACTGCTATCAAAATTCAGAGTCGTTTCAGGGTTATGGTGCAACTCGTATTCATACAGCAAGTAATTCAGCGCCTTGTCCCACCGATACCATTTTTCAGTATTCTTTTTAGAATGGATACTCTCTTCAAGCAATTCCAAGCCGCTATGCTTTCCCTTGAAAAAATTCTTTTCTAGCGTTGGAAGATCTTCAATGGTTATTTTATCTTCCTAAAATCTACACGCTTGAATCGCTTTGAAGGCTAATCCAATCCATTCATTTTTAGCCGTATTCTTGCCAGCAACCCCATAGATTAAAAACCCAAAACGCTCTAAATATTCTAATAGGTCTTCCAACTCTTTGGTGGTATAATGCCGTTCATCGCCACTTCTTACAGCAAGCTGTATGGTTAAAAGAGAGAGCAATAAGGGCAGAAAAGCGTTTTCGCTCAAAGCGTTTAAGCGCCGCATTTTGTCTAGTAAGCCGCGCATTTTAGGCGTGATTTCAATCCTAAGCTCTTCATCATCAAGCGTGTGCAAGAAATACCAAACATTAGAAGAATAAGAAAGATAAAGTAACAAATCATTTATTTTTTCATATTCATCATATGATGAGTGGTATCTTTTATGAGCGTTAAACTCCATTTCCAATAATCTCTTTTTAAAATCCCCTTTCTCGCCATAATAATACGCCACAAAATGCTTTAAAAACCTCTCTAAATTATCATCTTCAAAGGATCTCAAATCGTAATAAATGATCGTGTAGGTGTCATTGATTTCTTTTTGAAGCGTTTCTAATTTTTGTCCATTACAAATCTTGTGCGCTACAAAATGCAAGCGGTTTTTTAACAATTCTAAAGTGGATAGATCCTTGCCACGATTGTTGATTGTTTCAAAAGAGCTGAACGGATCGATTCGGTTATCATTCAATTCCACTACGCTAAAAAGCATTTTCTTTATAAGGGCATCAAACATTTTTTCAAGCGTTCCAACAGGCGTCTCGCTGATTTTTTCTTTAAAAAACGCATGAGCGTCAATCAAATTTTTAGCGTAAAAAGAAGTTTGAAACCTTTCTAAATCTTTTTCTTCTTCCATGATCGCCCTAAAAGCTTCATTTAAACCATAATACTTATAGGACAGAACGGGTTCGAGATTCATTGAAGAATACTTTGGGTCTTTGTTTTGGGTGGTTTTGGCTAAAAGGTCTAATAAAATCAGGCTTGTAGCCAATCGTTGCTGGCCGTCTATGATTTCAAAAGCGCTATCTTCAAGCTCATTTTCAAGCCCTCTTAAGGTTAAGCTGTGCATGTAATGGAATTTATCTCCCAGTTTGGACACATGCTCTAAATCGTTCCAAAAATCCTTTAATTGCCTTTCTTGCCATGCATACCCCCTTTGATAGCTGGGGATTTCAAACACGCCTTTTTCAACCACTCCGTCTAAATTTAACAATTCCATCAAAATCCTTTCATAAGTTTATGGGTAAAAACCCATAACCCCTTAACTCTTTCTCTTAATCAATTTCATTGAATTGTTAAGTCGTGGGGAATTTGTAAGACACCATGCGTTTTTATTGACTAATTCTTCGTATTCTTGGCTCCCTTTTTGAGCGCAAACACCATAAATCACTAACGATCCCCCATCATCAACTTCAAAGTGATCAATTTTTAGAGCAAAAACACTGCGTTGGATTTTAACCCCTTCAATATTTGATTTCTCATACACAATAGCAACAGCATAATCTGCTTGACGCACTTTCTCAAAATCTTTATGTTCAGCTACTTTGTCCATTCTTGGGCGAAAAAAAGTCAAAGTGCATTCCTCACAAGCTTGTTTAAAAGGCTTATTTTCTGCCCTATTTTCCGGATCATTGTAGTATCCACTTTTAAACAAGCACAACAACAAATTATATTTTTCATGCACTTTTAAATCTTCTAACTGAGTCATCGTCTTCTCCTTTGAATTTAACTCTGTAAGCCCCACTGGTTTAAAAATGGGGCTTATGGAATCAAATTTTTTAAAAAGATTGCGGTGCGGGTTAATGAAAGGGGGAATAAAAGGGTTAATGAAAGGGGGAATAATAAAAAATAGGGGATTTTTAAATCGGTTTTGGTAAAAGCGATAAAAGTATGGTAGCGTTGCTTGATTGCTTGACAGAATGATTGAATGATTGAATGATTGAATGATTGAATGATTGAATGATTGAATGATTGAATGATTGAATGATTGAATGATTGAATGCCATTTCTACCCCTTTTTTGAAAAAAAGATGACTTGGAGTGTTGTATCTAGTGGTATTTAATCAATGGTTAATGATGCGTTTTTATTTTTTAATGATGCATTTTATCTTATTATAACGATGTGTTTTATTTAATAATGATGTGTCTTTATCTTATTATAATGATATGTTTTATTTTTTAATGATGCATTTTATTTAATTTTATGATGTGTTTGATTTGATTTAATGATGATGTGTTTTTATCTTATTTTATAATAATGTGTTTTTATCTTAAAGCTTTATTTTGCTACCCCCTAATTCCAATCACTCCCCAATCATTTCCAATAACTTTTATCCATTCCTTCCAAACTCTAAAATTCCTTTCCAACTCTCAATTTTCTTTCAAACTCTAAAATTTCTTTCAAACTCTAAAATTTCTTTCAAACTCTAAATTTTCTTTCACATTCCAAAAACTTTAAGCAAACTTTAAGCATTAGATGTCTATAATTACATTTCGTTTTTAAAGACAAGCTTTAAAAAGTTCTTTAATTCAAACTCAAGCAAGTTATAAAAGCTAAAGGCTTTAATTATAAAATATAAAAATATAAAAGCCCACCAGCTGATTAAACTTGGCGATTAAAAAAGATTAGGGATCAAGCATTTTTAGTCTTCTTAAAGGGTTTAATATTTGAGAGTGATTATAGCAAGTTTTTAAAGAAAAACGAAGTTATTTGATTTAACATTGTTAATAGCCTATGTAAAAGTAAAGTAAAACTACAATAACTCTGTCTTATATTCATTAAGGCAGTGGTAGCGCTGAAGAATATTCGTGCAATTGTCGTTATTCATTATAAAAGGGCGGGTTTTAAAGGATATTTTAAAATTTAAAACAAGCTTTTAAGAGCAGATGGCGGATGCCTTGCCAAAGAGAGGCGATGAAGGACGTACTAGACTGCGATAAGCTATGCGGAGCTGTCAAGGAGCTTTGATGCGTAGATGTCCGAATGGGGCAACCCAACTAATAGAGATATTAGTTACTCTAATTATAGAGAGCGAACCTAGTGAAGTGAAACATCTCAGTAACTAGAGGAAAAGAAATCAACGAGATTCCCTAAGTAGTGGCGAGCGAACGGGGAAAAGGGCAAACCGAGTGCTTGCATTCGGGGTTGAGGACTGCAACGTCCAAGAGAACGCTTTAGCAGAGTTACCTGGAAAGGTAAGCCATAGAAAGTGATAGCCTTGTATGCGACAAGGCGTTTTTAGGTAGCAGGATCCAGAGTAGGCCAGGACACGAGAAATCCAGGTTGAAGCCGGGGAGACCACTCTCCAACCCTAAATACTACTCTTTGAGCGATAGCGAACAAGTACCGTGAGGGAAAGGTGAAAAGAACCGCAGTGAGCGGAGTGAAATAGAACCTGAAACCATCTGCTTACAATCATTCAGAGCCCTATGATTTATCAGGGTGATGGACTGCCTTTTGCATAATGATCCTGCGAGTTGTGGTATCTGGCAAGGTTAAGCGAATGCGAAGCCGTAGCGAAAGCGAGTCTTAATAGGGCGATCAAGTCAGATGCTGCAGACCCGAAGCTAAGTGATCTATCCATGGCCAAGTTGAAACGCGTGTAATAGCGCGTGGAGGACTGAACTCGTACCCATTGAAACGGGTTGGGATGAGCTGTGGATAGGGGTGAAAGGCCAAACAAACTTAGTGATAGCTGGTTCTCTTCGAAATATATTTAGGTATAGCCTCAAGTGATAATAAAAGGGGGTAGAGCTCTGATTGGGCTAGGGCTGCTCGCCGCGGTACCAAACCCTATCAAACTTCGAATACCTTTTATCGTATCTTGGGAGTCAGGCGGTGGGTGATAAAATCAATCGTCAAAAGGGGAACAACCCAGACTACCAAATAAGGTCCCTAAGTTCTATTCTGAGTGGAAAAAGATGTGTGGCTACTCAAACAACCAGGAGGTTGGCTTAGAAGCAGCCATCCTTTAAAGAAAGCGTAACAGCTCACTGGTCTAGTGGTCATGCGCTGAAAATATAACGGGGCTAAGATAGACACCGAATTTGTAGATTGTGTTTGACACAGTGGTAGAAGAGCGTTCATACCAGCGTTGAAGGTATACCGGTAAGGAGTGCTGGAGCGGTATGAAGTGAGCATGCAGGAATGAGTAACGATAAGATATATGAGAATTGTATCCGCCGTAAATCTAAGGTTTCCTACGCGATGGTCGTCATCGTAGGGTTAGTCGGGTCCTAAGCCGAGTCCGAAAGGGGTAGGTGATGGCAAATTGGTTAATATTCCAATACCGACTATGGAGCGTGATGGGGGGACGCATAGGGTTAAGCGAGCTAGCTGATGGAAGCGCTAGTCTAAGGGTGTAGATTGGAGGGAAGGCAAATCCACCTCTGTATTTGAAACCCAAACAGGCTCTTTGAGTCCTTTTAGGACAAAGGGAGAATCGCTGATACCGTCGTGCCAAGAAAAGCCTCTAAGCATATCCATAGTCGTCCGTACCGCAAACCGACACAGGTAGATGAGATGAGTATTCTAAGGCGCGTGAAAGAACTCTGGTTAAGGAACTCTGCAAACTAGCACCGTAAGTTCGCGATAAGGTGTGCCACAGCGATGTGGTCTCAGCAAAGAGTCCCTCCCGACTGTTTACCAAAAACACAGCACTTTGCCAACTCGTAAGAGGAAGTATAAGGTGTGACGCCTGCCCGGTGCTCGAAGGTTAAGAGGATGCGTCAGTCGCAAGATGAAGCGTTGAATTGAAGCCCGAGTAAACGGCGGCCGTAACTATAACGGTCCTAAGGTAGCGAAATTCCTTGTCGGTTAAATACCGACCTGCATGAATGGCGTAACGAGATGGGAGCTGTCTCAACCAGAGATTCAGTGAAATTGTAGTGGAGGTGAAAATTCCTCCTACCCGCGGCAAGACGGAAAGACCCCGTGGACCTTTACTACAACTTAGCACTGCTAATGGGAATATCATGCGCAGGATAGGTGGGAGGCTTTGAAGTAAGGGCTTTGGCTCTTATGGAGCCATCCTTGAGATACCACCCTTGATGTTTCTGTTAGCTAACTGGCCTGTGTTATCCACAGGCAGGACAATGCTTGGTGGGTAGTTTGACTGGGGCGGTCGCCTCCTAAAAAGTAACGGAGGCTTGCAAAGGTTGGCTCATTGCGGTTGGAAATCGCAAGTTGAGTGTAATGGCACAAGCCAGCCTGACTGTAAGACATACAAGTCAAGCAGAGACGAAAGTCGGTCATAGTGATCCGGTGGTTCTGTGTGGAAGGGCCATCGCTCAAAGGATAAAAGGTACCCCGGGGATAACAGGCTGATCTCCCCCAAGAGCTCACATCGACGGGGAGGTTTGGCACCTCGATGTCGGCTCATCGCATCCTGGGGCTGGAGCAGGTCCCAAGGGTATGGCTGTTCGCCATTTAAAGCGGTACGCGAGCTGGGTTCAGAACGTCGTGAGACAGTTCGGTCCCTATCTGCCGTGGGCGTAGGAAAGTTGAGGAGAGCTGTCCCTAGTACGAGAGGACCGGGATGGACGTGTCACTGGTGCACCAGTTGTTCTGCCAAGAGCATCGCTGGGTAGCTACACACGGATGTGATAACTGCTGAAAGCATCTAAGCAGGAAGCCAACTCCAAGATGAACTTTCCCTGAAGCTCGCACAAAGACTATGTGCTTGATAGGGTAGATGTGTAAGTGCAGTAATGCGTTTAGCTGACTACTACTAATAGAGCGTTTGGCTTGTTTTTTGCTTTTTGTATAAGATAACGACAATAGAGCGCGAATAAGTTACCACTGCCTTACTGAGTGTAAGAGAGTTGGAGTTTTATAAAGACTTTTATAGGATTGAACTTTAATGAGGAATGAGATACCATCTCAATGGTTTAAAGTTAAAGGCTATTAACGATCTTCTTTGTTAAAAAACAGCTCCCTATAAAGAGAAAGGGGAGTTAAGGGTAAATGTGTTTTATCTTTAGCTCCCTTTTCCTTGTGCCTTTAGAGAAGAGGAACTACCCAGTTAACCATTCCGAACCTGGAAGTCAAGCTCTTCATCGCTGATAATACTGCTCTTTTCAAGAGTGGGAATGTAGGTCGGTGCAGGGATAGGGAAATGTTTTTCAATCTTGCTTTTTATTTAATTTTATTATTGATTATATTTTAGTGCTTTATTTTTCTGTTGCTTTTTTATTTCTTTTGTTTTTAAATTTTTTAGTTTAGGTTTTTTTGGGGTTTTATTGTTTTATTTAAAGGTTTTTGCTTGCTTATTTTGTTTAAGTTTTTTTTATTGTTTTTAATGGTTTGATAACACGCATTGGTATGTTTTACTTTGTTTTATATAGTATCACTATTTTTAGTTTCTTGGGTTTTTATCCCTATATAATTAGTGTAAGATAACAACTATAATAAATAAATTTGAAAAGGTAGTCAATGTCTAGTGGTTTTAAAATGTTAAAAAGTCAGAGTTAAAGAATGGCACTGAACCTGAATTAATCATTATGGGACGGCTGAAAAATTCGCTAAATTGAGAGCGAGTAACCCTAACTTAAAAAGAACAATAGCTTTCACAGAAGCAGAAAGGGCTGACTTGAGCGCTGCGGGTCTATCTAGGGTTTATGAACATATGATAGAGGGTCAATGCGGAATTGTTTCAGTATTCATGGGGAATTATACTAGAGAAACCAATATGAAGCGGACTAAACACCTCAAGTCTCTCTTAAGAGCGTTATACCCTGAAGTGGGATTTATTACTATTCAAGGTTCTTGCCAAGAAAAAGCTAGCGATATTCCTAGTAATGAAGTTTCTTTTTTGTCTATACGCTCAAAGACCATCGCTTTGATTTAAGAGCAGAACTCATCAAATTAGGAAACAAATTCGAGCAAGACAGCATTGCGTGGTGTCCTAAGATAACAGAAGAAAGCGGTAAGGTTTATGCTAGATTTAGTCTTATTTGCACCACACCAAACCTTGATGGGGTTGAGGCTTATGGCTTCTCTGGCAAAATACACAGGAAATGTAAATTCGGTCAGTTAATAGGAAAATCAGAGCTTGTCAGTTTTGGTAAAGATATGAACCCTAGCACTAAATCATTCCAAAGTGCTTATTCAAAAATACACGGAAAGAAGTTCTTTTTCTATAAACCCACACAAATAGCCGAAAACACCTTACAGAGTTTAAAAGCCAAACTTGACGCTAATAGAATGAAAACTAGCACAACGGGTGGGGTAATAGGCACTTTCCGGTTATGTGGATATGAAAAAGGCGTTCAGGTTGGATAGCGTTCTAGGAACTAACCCATGAAAAATTTCAACATTACAAGCGATAAAGTCAGTCAAAGTCTCATCAATGCTATGAAAACTTACAAAATCAAACCGACTTTAAAAACGACTTTAAGTGAAGCTATGAATAACCCTAACTTAAAGGCGTTTGATGAGCTGACTAAAAAAGAAAAATACAGCATAACCGCTCCTTTCCTAGGTTGTATAAACACCTATATAAGTGTGGTTGTCTTTCAGCTAACAGAGAGTTTAAGTTGAGCTTATGGCAAGATTACGGGTTTGATACCGCCGCTGATATGATTGTGGATTATTATAAGTGGGTCTGTTGGTACTATCCTTTCTAAATACCTAATGAGCGATGCAGAGAATGTCCAAAGAAACAAGGAATGAGAAGCTGATATTAAAAAGCTATACCCAAAAATCGGTTATATTAAAGTCAATGGCGTTTATCAAGGCAGTAAAGAACCTAGCTTTCTTATCTACGCATTAGGTGCGGATTTATTGACAATTGTTAGAGAGTTAGGATACCAATACGAACAAGATAGCGTGGTGTATTCTACTAGCAACAGCTCTGAAGCGTGGTTGTATTTCACTACCCTTTAAAATCCGCATTCTTTGAGAAAAAGGAAGGGTGAAGGCTATAAGCCTTATAAAAGGGGTCAAAAAATTAAGATTGCTAACCACATCAATATTGACCAAAATTGAGAAAGCCCCAACTCCCCTAAATTCTTAAAGAATTACTCAGAGACTTTTAAACACACCATAGCCTTTATGCGAAAATCTTATAGAGCGGTATCTGTTGATAGAGTAACGATAAAATCCATTAAAGCCAAGCTAGGGAAAAACCATTGCCATATAGTAAGTGGTAGCCATCAAGTAGGGGGTGTGCGTAAAGTAATCTCTAGGTTCAACACTCAAAAACCCTTTTTCATTAGACAGCATCTTAAAAGCCACTGAATTTATCGCTAATACTGGATTGAGCGTTTGAGTTGTGGTAATAAGGTTAGTCCTAAACATGCTAACATGTCAAAATTAGCTACATAAGGGTAAGTTATCTTGTCTCTTTTAGCGATTTTGTGATTTGCAAGGAAAGATTTATGGATGAGATTAAAACGCTGTTAGTGGATTTTTTCCCGCAGGCAAAGCATTTTGGGATAATCTTAATCAAGGCTGTCATTGTCTTTTGTATAGGTTTTTATTTTTCGTTTTTCTTACGGAACAAAACCATGAAACTTTTATCCAAAAAGGATGAGATTTTGGCGAATTTTGTCGCGCAGGTTACTTTTATCTTAATCCTTATCATTACTACAATCATCGCGCTCAGCACGCTAGGCGTGCAAACCACCTCCATTATCACTGTTTTAGGAACGGTGGGGATCGCTGTGGCGTTGGCTTTAAAAGATTACCTTTCAAGCATTGCCGGAGGGATAATCCTTATCATCTTGCACCCGTTCAAAAAAGGAGACATCATTGAAATCTCTGGTCTAGAGGGCAAAGTAGAAGCACTTAATTTTTTTAACACTTCTTTACGCTTGCATGACGGACGTTTGGCGGTTTTACCCAATAGAAGTGTCGCCAATTCTAATATTATTAATAGCAATAATACGGCGTGTCGGCGCATTGAATGGGTTTGTGGGGTAGGGTATGAGAGCGATATTGAACTGGTGCATAAGACTATAAAAGATGTTATTGACTCAATGGAAAAAATTGATAAAAACATGCCCACTTTTATTGGGATCACGGATTTTGGACAAAGTTCGCTGAATTTCACCATTAGGGTTTGGGCAAAGATTGAAGATGGGATCTTTAATGTGAGGAGCGAACTCATTGAACGCATCAAAAACGCCCTAGACGCTAACCACATTGAAATCCCTTTCAACAAGCTAGATATTTCTATCAACAAACAAGACTCTTCTAAGTGATTGGCGTGAGACGCGTTGGTTATGATGGTTGATTTTAAAGGATAACCCATGTCAAGCGATTTTAAAAACCTTTTCATCGGTGCTAATAATTCTAAACGCACCAAGTTAGCTTAATAGCGAAAAAAACCCTATCCATTCTAACTCGTTATCATCTCTCATTGATGCCCGCCTTTAAGGAATGCAAGGAAGCTAGAAGCCAACTACCTCTCTTTAAAATCTCTGTCAATTCTAACCAACCCCTATCAGCCCAGCTAAAAGAGTATGATAAGAAAAAGTCAGCGTTAAGAGCCGTTTTAAACACAAGGTCAAAAAGAAATAACCTAGTGCATTATGATGATTTGACTATGGCTCAAAAAATGAATACCACCGCTTTATCTATGAGCCGATTATGCGATCGGATGCTAAACTGCCCAGTAGCAGTTATCTCTGGTTATAGAACTTATAACGATAAAGCCATTATTGCGGATTATGGATTAAAAGAAGCCACCAAGATTTTAGAACTGAATGCGACAACAGAGGGCGAGAAAAAAGAGGAAGTTGAAACCCTTTTAAAACCCTTTATGCTCACTAACACTGATAACGAAAAAAGAACCAAGTGGTTGAGAAAAAAGCTAGACCTATACAAGGGCTACATAGGATACAAAATTGTTAAAGGTTATTACAGAGAAGCAGGTATGCCACAAGCTAACATAGAAACTAGCTTCATTTGTTTTGAACTCAAACCATTCCATAATAAAAATCAATTCAAAGACATCATAGTGAATTTGGGTAGGGAGTTCAACCAAGACAGCATTATTATCAACAGCCATAAAGATAAGCGTGGGGCTGTATTCACTTTAATATGCACCACCCATTACCCCTACTTGATGCTTGATGGAAAAAAACAAGACTTGGAGAACCCTTTGCTGAATTAAAAGACCCTAAATTTAGGAACTCTATCGCTGATGAAGCCTTACCTAATGGTCAGTCAAACCTTGACTTTTTGATTGCTTTCACGGAGTTTATGCGTAAAATAAAAGCTGATGGAAAAACAAGCAGATTTGGGTTTGGTGGCTATAAAGCCTTATCTCAAGGTAATACCGCTAACAGTGTTCTTGCTAAATTAAAAGCCAATTTGATAGAGAACGGGCAGAGAAAAATAAGAGGAACTAGGGGTGGTTGGGAAAATTGGAGCAAGTGGGTTCCTGGATACTCCTACGACTTGAACGCTTCCTTTACTATGGATAGCGTTCTAGATAACACATACAAACCCAAACCCCTTAAAACTAATCAATTTGATACTAACGCTGGGTATTGTTCCATTAACGAACAAGACCTTTTAAATCAGTTCATCAATGTGAGCGCGAAATTATCCCACGACACCTTATTAGCGATAAGACAAACAGAAAACATAGACCTAGTTTATGCTTTGATTAAAGACACCACTTATAACAGCTTGAATAAGTGCTATGATTTTATCTTTGAGATTGATAAAGCGGTGAGGATTTCAATCAGCTAGTCATTGAAGTCCCCCAAATCCGTCCTTAAGAATGCAGAACTCAATCAAATTAAAAATGCATTGACTTCCCAAATCTATAACGGAGTTTATGAATTTACGCAAGCATGAAAAACAAAGCTCTTGGTTTTTGCCAAATGGGTTTCTAGCGTTTCATTAACCAAGGGGTGCTTTGGGATATTCCCCTTTAAGCACTTTAAAATCTCTCTAAACGCTCTAAAAATCAGCATAACGAAAAATCAAAGTTTTAAAATCAAAGCTTCTTAATTTTATTCTAAAAATGAATGAGAGCAAACCCAACAAACCGCTTTATTATAGCCCTATAAAAATAGGGGAGAAAAGCGAGATCTGCAATCAATCTTGTTGGATCCTTATGGCTGTGGGTGTGGATAGTTCTTCTTCAGTGGGGATTCTTAAAAAATCGCTATTACCCACTTTTCTTGTTTGTTTCACCACAGGCTGAGAGGGCGTAGCGATAGATTCCAAACCCGCTCCACCGCTGTTTCTTTCAGCACCGGTTGCAATGATAGTAACGCGCACATGATCAATGGGGATACTCTCGCTCGTGTGTTGGCCAAACTTAACATCAACATCTTGATTGGCTCGTTCTTGAATAGATATGCAAGCTTGAGAATAAGCATACATAGGATAATCAGGGTGGTGCTCAAAAAAGACAATAATGCTCTTAGCCCCATCAATAGAAGCGTCATCAAGAAGAGGCGATTGGATCGCATTTTCCACCGCTAATTTAGCGGATTCTTCGCCAGTGGCCTCACCAATACCCATTAACGCAAAGCCTTTAAAACCAAGAGCGCTTTTTAAATCGGAAAAATCAACATTAATATCACCGGGCTTAGTGATGATCGTAGAAATACCGCTCACAGCTCTAACCAAGACATCATCAACTTCTTTATAGCATTCTTTTGTGCTGGCGTTTTTTTTCATGGTCAAAAGAATTTTATCATTAGGGATAACCAAAATAGAATCGCTAGATTGCTCCAATTCCTTTAACCCCTCTTCGGCTTTCTTGCTTTTTTGAGATCCTTCGTATTTGAAAGGCTTGGTAACGATAGCAATCGTGAGCGCTCCCACTTCTTTTGCGATTTTAACGATAGTAGGGGTGGCTCCAGTCCCAGTCCCTCCTCCAAGCCCTGTAGAGACAATGACTAATTTGGCGTCCTTAATCGCTTCTCTAATTTCATTAGCGCTTTCTTCAGCGGCTTTCCTACCAATATCAGGAACCCCTCCAGCACCTAAACCTCCAGTAGACTCTTTGCCTAAAAGGATTTTAACCGGAGCGGGATTGTTTTTGAGGTGTTGGCCATCAGTGTTCGTTGCAATGGGGGTAACATCTTGATGCACGCCGTATTCAACCAAGTGTTTGATCATGTTAGACCCCCCACCTCCAACACCGATGACGACAATCTTAGCCCCTTTATAAGCTGGATCGCTTACTTCTTCAATGCTCGCTTGACCAATATTATAATTTTCCATCTCTGATTGATGAACCATAGCCACATTCTCCTTGAGATACGATTTTTGCAAATCTTAAACTTTGATAAATAGCTAAAGGATTATACCATGTTTTCTGGCTTCTTAACTATCAAGGCGTTTTTATCGCATAAAGAAATGGCTGTATCTTAAAAGATTTTAGAAATCTTATCAAGGAAACTTTTAAAAAAACCTTTTTGTTCGGTGGGTTTTATAGGCAAGAAATCATCGTTTTTAGCGGTGTTTAAAGGAGCGTTAGGGGTTTTTAAATCGCTCAAATTCCTTTCTGTGGGCGATGAATGGATATGGGGGGTAGGGCTTGATTGATGGGCTGTTCTTGTGTAATCATCGCTTTCATGGTAGCGGATAACCCCTTTAGAGTCTCTTTCATAATTGGTATGCCCCCCTGCTTTGTATAAAATCAAGCCAACCACGACTGAAAAGCGAGGATCTTTCAAGTCTTCAAACATGCCCATGATATTGTATTTTTCCACAGGGGCCGCCAAACGCACCGGGTAATTAGTGAAATGGGTTCTGGCTAATTCTTTGATCCCTTTCATTAAAGCCATCCCACCGGTTAACACAACGCCTCCGCCCAAATGCTCTTCTAAGCCGCTATCTTGAATGCTCCTGTGGATGATCTTAAAAGTTTCTAAAGCCCTTTCCCTCATGATAGTTTGGATTTCACTAAGCGGCACAATATGGCTTTCATGGCCATCAGAGCCAGTGGTAGGGATTTGGACGCTTTGAGAGGGCGTTTCTTCTCCGTTTTCAAAAGAAAGATCCCCATATTTGATCTTAACTTCTTCAGCGTAAGGGAATGGGGTGTTGAGCATGTGCGATAAATCCGTGGTTAAATGGTGAGAGCCTATGGGTAAGTATTTGTTATAGCGTATGGAATTGCCGCTATAAATCGTAAGGTTGCATGTCTCTCCGCCCATATCCACGCAAGCCACGCCCAACTCCCTTTCATCATTAGACAAGGTGGCAATCGAGGCTGCATAAGAATTGATCACGATGTTTTCAATCTCCACTCCAGATTGGATCATGATTTTTTCTAAATTTTCAATGTTGTTTTTTTCTGTATAGACAATGTGGATAAAGACTTCCAAGCGAGTCCCGCTCATCCCTAAAGGGTCATTCACTTCTTGTTTGTCTAAAGTGAAGCGATAGGGGAGGGCATGCAAAATATGTTTGTCGTTATCCAAGCCTGCTTTAGCGCATGCGTTATTGATAGCGCGATTGATTTCATCTATAGTAACCACATTGTCTTTGGTACTGGCCACACCGGTGATATCTCTAATGCTTTCAGTATAAGCCCCAGAAAAAGAAACGATCGCCTTAGTTTTAGGGTAATACGATTCTCTAAAGGAGATGGGGTTATTCTTGTCTTCATCAGCGTTCAAACCTGCCATTTTTTTAGCACTATTAATCACTTCTTTAATGGCGTTAGAAGCGTGAGCAAGGCTATTGATACGCCCTCTTTTGATGGCTTTTGAATTGATTTCTTTGGAGTCTTGATGAGCGGTGCCAATGATGCGTAAAATCCCGTCTTTAAATTCAGCCACTATGGCACAAATCTTTCTAGAGCCTATATCAACCCCTATAACGATTTCTTTATGTTCCATGATTTCCCCTTGCATTATTGAATGTATTTGACTATCTTATAGCGTTTTTTCAATTCTTCTATCAACGCTTTATCAAAAAAATCCGTTTTAGTGTTATTAACTAAACGCTGCATGTATTGGCTTTCTTCTGCACTAAAGGGGTGGTTGAAATTTTGTTCTGTGATTTGATAAAGCACCACTTTATTACCTATGGTTACAAACCCCTTTTTTTCCTGGCGGTTAAAAAGGGCGTTGATAAATTTCGTGCTCTCTTCTTGGTTAAGTTCATTAATAGTGCCTCCAAAATTAGGGCTTACATAGCCCACGCTTTTCCCTTTAAAATCCTTAAGTTTTTCTTTAGCTAAAGTTTGCAACGCCATAAGGGTTTTTTCTTGAGTCAAACGGGTTTTAAGAGCGCTTTTGGCTTCATCAAAATTTTGCAATTCGTCTTTAATTTGAGAGATGAGCTGCACCACGATAAAACCATCTTTAAAAGGCTCTGGTTTTAGGACTTCAAGGGGCTTGAGAGCGGTGAGTTTTTGCGTGATTTCAGCAGTATAGGGGGAGTTGTTTTCTTCAAAATCTTGCGTGGTGTAGTTTTTTGCGTTCGCTTTTTTTAGAGCGATATAGCTCCTTAAAGCTTTTTCATTCGCTTTTTGCATGCTTAAATCATGCTTGACTTGCTCTTGAACGCTTTTAAAATCCTGCAATTTCCCTTCTTTGTCCAAATAAGACACCTTGTTTTTATGGTAGTATTCCTCCAACTCTTTCAAATCAGTTTTTTCTAAACTAGCGTCAAAATATAAAGAGCGTGTTTTAAAGCTTGTGGGCTTTTTAAAATCCTTTCTATGGTTTTCATAATATTTTTTCATCTCTTCTTCATTAAGAGAGATTTTAACATCATCAGGGTTTAGGATAAGAATGTCTAATTTGTCTTGCAATTTTGCCCAAAGCGATAGACTGGATTGCTCCAAAGGGGTGGTGGTTTTGGGGAATAGAGCGCTGATTTTTTGGATAATCAAAAGCTTTTCAACGCTTTCTTCAAAGTGTTTGGGGCGGTAATGGCTTTGTTTTAAGATATTTTTATACAATTCTTCATCAAAAACGCCATCTTTTTGAAAAACGCTCGTTTTTCTGATCTCTTTGGCCACTTCTTGTTTCGTAGCGCCAAGCCCTAAATCTAAAGCGAAATTCCTCAATAAAGCTTGATTGATGAGCGAATCTAGCGCGCTTTTTTCCAAATGCATGGCTTTGATTTGATCTTCGGTGAGTTCTTTAAAATCAGGGATAGACTCAGCATAAGCGTCTTTAAGGCGGCGGTATTCTTGGGCTAATTCTTCTTGAGAAATCTTAATCTGTCCCACTTTGGCAGCGCTATCGCTATCTAAAGAAAAGCTGTATTGCCCCCAGCCTATCATCCCGGCAGCAATAAAAGCGATCGTGCTTATCCATATTGTAACCACTAAATACTTTCTATGATTTTGCATCCATTCAATCATAAGAACTCTAATCCCTTTAAAAAATCAAAAATGTGAAATTCAGGTTTAAACAACCTTATAGTAAAATTAAATAACCCTATTTTAACCAAAGGTTATTAAAATTATCCTTATTATAGAGAGTTTTTAACATGAATTTTCAAGAAAATCTGGCCGCTTTGGATTTAGAATACCTTTGGCACCCTTGCTCGCAAATGCAAGAGCATCAAAATTTCCCCATTATCCCCATTAAAAAAGCTCAAGGGATTTACCTCTATGATTTTAATGATAACGCCTACATGGATTTAATCAGCTCATGGTGGGTGAATCTTTTTGGGCATAATAACGCCTATATCAGCCAACAGCTCAAAAATCAAATTGATGATCTAGAGCATGTCCTTTTGGCCTCTTTTAGCCATAAGCCTATCATCACGCTCTCTCAAAGGCTCTGCCAACTCACTAGCATGGACAAATGCTTTTATGCGGATAACGGCTCATCTTGTGTTGAAATCGCTTTGAAAATGAGCTATCACGCCCATTTTTTAAAGAATCAAACGCACCCTAAAAAGCTTTTTTTATCGCTTTCTAATTCTTATCATGGCGAGACTTTGGGAGCGTTAAGCGTGGGCGATGTGAAACTTTATAAAGACACTTACACCCCCTTATTGCTCAAGAATCTCATCACGCCCGTGCCTAAAAACGACAATGAAATAGAAAATAGTTTGAACGCTTTAAAGCGTTTGTTAGATGAGCATGGTGAAGAAATTTGCGCCTTCATTGCAGAGCCGCTTTTGCAATGCGCGGGGAATATGCATATTTATAGCGCGAAGTATTTAAAACAAGCCGTTTTATGGTGCAAGCAAAAAAACATCCACATTATTTTTGATGAAATCGCTACCGGGTTTGGGCGCACAGGGAGCATGTTTGCTTATGAGCAATGCGGGATCGAGCCTGATTTTTTATGTTTGTCTAAGGGGATTAGTGGGGGTATTTGCCTTTAAGCGCGCTATTAACGCATAATGAAATCTATAACCAATTTTACGCCCCCTATGAAGAAAATAAAGCGTTTTTGCATTCGCACAGCTACACAGGAAACGCCCTAGCATGCACATGCGCGAACGCCACGCTGGATATTTTTGAAAAAGAAAATGTTATTGAAAAAAACAAGGCTTTGAGCGAGTTTATTTTTAACGCGCTCCAAAACGCGTTAAAACCCTTGATAGAGCAACAAGTGGTGTCTAATCTAAGGCATTTGGGCATGGTTTTTGCCTTTGAAGTCTTTATTCAAACCAAAGAGCGTTTGAGTTTGGCGGTTTTTAAAAAAGCTCTAAAAAAAGGCTTGTTGTTGCGCCCTTTAAACAACACCATTTATCTCATGCCCCCTTATATTATCACGCATGAAGAAGTCAAAAAGGCGGTTGCAAGGCTAGTGGAAATTCTTGATGAGTTAAAAAAAGGCTGAAAGCGCTTTTAAAAATAAAATAGTAAAAAGCTTAATTTCAGTCAAGCGATAGCTTTTTTCTGTCTGTTTGATTTCAAAAATCAAGCTTTTAACTTGATATAAAACCTATTCAATGATTTTAGGCACAACGAAGTAATGATCTTGGCTGTGTTTGTTTCGGCTTAAAATCTCTTTGGCAATGTTAGGTTGGCTTTTGGGTTCGTCTTCTCTTAAGGGGGTGCATAGCTCTGTATCCGTTTTTAGTGCATGAGTTTCTAAAGCGAAGATGTTTTCTACAAAGCCTAAAACCTCCGCTAAATGGCCTTTAACGCTCTCTTTATGCTCGTCTTTAATCTCTAGCATGCTCAATTTTTCCAAGCGTTGCAATAGTTTATCATCAATTTGCATTCTTTTCCTTTAGTTTAAAATAGGGGTTCGTCCATCGTTGCTGGGGCTTTAATGCCCATGAGCTTTAACACGCTGCTAGCGATATTGTTTAACGCCCCATTTTTAATGGATTTGACTCCATTCCCTAAAACAAAACAATACACGCTCCCGGCGGTGTGGTTGGTTAAGGGGTTTTGGTTTTCATCTTTCATGCGTTCGCAATTCCCATGATCGCTTGTTAAAAGCATGGCGTAATCCAATTCTTTAGCCAGTGAAAGGATTTCCCCTAAGCATGCATCCACCGCTTCTACCGCTTTAATGCTCGCTTCAAAATTCCCTGTATGCCCCACCATGTCGCCATTAGCAAAATTCACAATGATCAAATCCGTGCCTAATCTCATTTGCTCCAACACCGCAAGGGTTACTTCTTTAGCACTCATTTCAGGCTTTAAGTCATAGGTGGTAACTTTAGGGCTTTGGATAAGCACCCGGTTTTCATTTTTAAAAGGCGTCTCCACTCCGCCATTGATGAAAAAGGTTACATGCGCGTATTTTTCAGTCTCAGCGATATGGCTTTGGGTCAGGTTGTGTTGAGACACCACTTCAGCGAGCGTGTTTTGAACGCTTTCTTTAGGGAATAAAACAGGGTAGGGGAAAGTGTTATCATAAGGCGTCATGGTAGCGATATGGAGTTTTTTAAAAGCTTGACGCTTAAAGCCGCTAAATTCCTTTTGACCCAAAGCGCTCACGATTTCTCTAGCCCTATCGTTCCTGAAATTGATAAAAATAAAGCTTTCATCATCTTGCATGCCACAATAATTTTTAAAACAAGCGGGCATGATAAATTCATCGGTAATATTTTTATCGTATTGGCTTTGGATATACTCGCTAGGGCTTAAAGGCGTGTGATGAAGCCCCATTAAACTATGATACGCAAGCTCAATCCTTTCAAAGCGATTATCCCTATCCATCGCATAAAAACGGCCACCTATGGTAGCGATTTGAATGTTTTCATTGCAGATATTTTGCATTTGTTTTAAATAAGTTAAAGCGCTTTTAGGAGCGACATCGCGCCCATCGGTGATTAAATGCAGACAGACTTTTTTATGGGATTTTTCACACTCTAAAGCCAGAGCGATAAAATGCTCAATGTGTGAATGCACGCCTCCATCGCTCATCAAACCCATAAGATGCACCACAGGGCTTTTTTGGATCGTGTTTAAAAAAGCGGGGTTGTTTTTTAAGTCATCGTTTTGAAGGCTTAAAGAAATTTTGACTAAATCCTGATAGAGCACCCTACCAGCCCCAATGCACATATGCCCCACTTCAGAATTTCCCATTTGCCCTTCAGGTAAGCCCACGCTCAAGCCATGCGTATCAATCAGGCTATAAGGCAAGGTTTTAAACATCAAGTCATAAGTGGGTTTTTTAGCATGAAAGAATGCGTTATGATCGCTATCTTTACGATACCCAATGCCATCAGTGATAATCAAAAGAGTTTTTTGCGCCATTTTTAGGACTTTTTAAAGCTCTTGCATGATGGTGATATGGTTAGCTAAAATCGCGTTCCTTTGCCCTGGAGAGCAATTTTTGCACACTTCTTTATTTTTGGAATTTTTGGAAGCGGTTTTAGCGTTGCTTTTAGTATTATTTATATTATTTTTGGGGGAGCGTTTTGGACTCACTTTAGCCGGTTTTTTGGGGCTTTTTTTAGCGGGTGTGAAATCAGCGCTATTGATTTGAGCCAAATACATGGGTTTATCTTTTTCTTTTTCTGGCTTGTTGGTTATTTGCTCGCTAGTTGCCTCTTTCATTTCTTGAGATTTTTGCGTTTGAGTTTCCTCTATTTGAGTTTCTTTGGTCTCTGTTTTAGCTAAAGTTTGGGGCATGGCGTTGCCAATAGGGTCTAGATCCAAGTTACTATTAGCACTTTTTTGCAATTCTTGATCATTACTGGACTGCGAGTCAAAGATTTTAGATTCTTTCAAACGCCTGATTTTATCTTGTATCTCTTCATAATATTTTTCAGCATCAGCGTTAGCTTTCTCGTTTTTTTCCCAACGACTGCCTTTATTGTAAGACTTGATCATGTCTTTTAGATTGTCGTGGTAGCGCGTTTTCCAATAGAGTAACTCTTTTAGGGCCACTTCAGAAGCAAACGCATCGTCTTTAATGAGCAATTCCCCCATCACATTACGCAAAAAGGGGCTGTTATTATGCCCATAGCTTTTTAAAACGCTAGGGATATACGCATGGTAAATGCCCGCGCTCGGATCCGAAAAATTGATTTTATAAGTCCCTGCGCATGATTCTTTCCACGCAATGCCTGCCATTTCATAGCCTAAATTTTCTTTAGAGCCGAATTGATAGGCGGCTTTTAAGACTTCTTTTTGCTTAGCGTTAAAATCTTTAAGATTATCGCAATTGGTCATCATGACTTTAGTAACGGGCGATTTGGGCTTGTTTTTAACCCCTTTAGCGGGCTTAGGCTCTGTTTTAGTGGGGTTTTCTGCTGCAACTAAGCTTAAAGATGCACTTAAGGCTACGCCTAACCATAAGGCTTTAAAAAGGGTGTGAGTGAGTGGGGTCAAATGTTTCAAAACGCCTACCTTTTGTATTTAAAAAATAAACTAAACTAAAAATAAATTCAAGTATAATTCTAACATGATTTAGTCTTAAAAGTGATTTTGTTTTTTAGGGAGAATTGAGATTTTGCATTCAGATGAATTGTTAGTAGAGATTTTAGTTGAAGAATTGCCCGCACAAGCGTTATTGAATGAATATAAAGAAATGCCTAAAAAACTCCACGATCTTTTTCAAAAACGCGCTTTAGAAGTGGGAAATATAGAGGTTTTTTACACCCCTAGGCGCTTGTGTTTGTTCGTTAAAGACTTTCCTCTTTTAACGCAAGAAACTAAAGAGGAATTTTTTGGCCCTCCCGTTAAAATCGCATGCAATCATCAAGATAAAACGCAAGGGCTGAACGCTCTAGGTTTAGGGTTTTATCAAAAATTAGGACTAAAAGATCACCAGCATTTCCAAACCGCGTTTAAAAACAATAAAGAAGTGCTTTATCACGCTAAAATCCACGCCAAACAGCCTACAAAAGACTTAATCATGCCCATTGTGTTAGAGTTTTTAGAGGGTTTGAATTTTGGGAAGTCCATGCGTTGGGGCAATGTGGAAAAAAGCTTTATCAGGCCCATTCATAATATTTGCGTGTTGTTTAATGGGGAAAATTTTAACGATATTGAAGTTAAAGAGTATGGCTTTAAAACCAAGCAAGCCACCAAAGCGCACCGACAAGAGGGTTTTGATTTTATTGAAGTGGATAGCCCTAAAGCGTATTTTGAAGTTTTAGAAAAAAACCATGTCATTTTAGACCCTAAAAAGCGCGAAGCGAAAATCTTACAAGAAATTAAAGAGCTAGAAACAAAGCACCACATCATCGTGGAAATAGATAGGGATTTATTAGATGAAGTTGTAGCGATCACGGAATACCCCAGTGCGCTTTTAGGGGAGTTTGACAAGGCGTTTTTAAAATTACCCAGTGAAATCATTATCACTTCCATGAAAGAAAACCAACGCTATTTTGCAACCTTTTGTCAAAAAAGCCAAGAAGAGAGCCCAACATTACACAACGGCTTTATTGTGGTGAGTAACGCTATCAATAAAGACAAGCAAAAAATCATTTTAGGCAATCAAAAGGTTTTAAAAGCCCGTTTGAGCGATGCGGTTTTCTTTTATGAAAACGATCTCAAAAAGCCTTTAGATAACGCCCCTTTAGAGAGCGTGGTTTTTGTGCAAGGTTTAGGGACTTTAAAAGATAAAATGGAGCGCGAATCAACCATCGCTCAATATTTGACGCAAAAATATATTTCATCTTTAGACATGCCTTTAGAAAAAGCCCTTGAATTGGTTAGCCGAGCCGTTAAAATCGCTAAGGCGGATTTACTCAGTGAAGTGGTGTATGAATTTAGCGAGCTTCAAGGGATCATGGGCTATTACTACGCTTTAAAACAAAATGAAAACGAGTTAGTCGCTTTGAGCTTGAAAGAGCAGTATCTGCCCGCAAGCGAAAACGCCCCCTTGCCCTCTAGTGTTTTTAGCGCGATCGTGGCTTTGAGCTTGAAATTAGACAGCCTGTTTTCTCTTTTTAGTGCGGGTAAAATCCCTAGCGGATCTAAAGATCCTTTTGCTTTAAGGCGTTTGAGTTTTGGGCTATTGAAAATCATCGTGCATTACGGGTTAGGTTTTGATTTAAAAGCGGATTTAAAAAACCTCTTTGAAAAAGTGGGCGTTTATCAAAGCTTTGATTTAGAGGTTTTAGAGAAGTTTTTACTGGAGCGCTTTCATAATTTAATAGATTGTAACCCCTCTATTATAAGGAGCGTGTTAAACACCAATGAGCGAGATATTGTTAAAATCATTCAAAAAGTCAAAGCCTTAAAACGCTTTTTAGACGATCCTAAGAACGCTCAAAAAAAAGAGTTGCTTTTTAGCGCTTTCAAACGCCTAGCCAATATCAATAAAGACAGAAACCCTAACGAATCAAGCGGGTTTTCTACGAGTCTTTTCAAAGAATCGCAAGAGCATGCCCTTTTTGAAGCGTTCAATGCGATCAAAACGAGCGCTTTTGAGAGTTTGGATAGCAAAATAGAGGCTTATTTTGGTTTGCATGCGCCTTTAGAAGAATATTTTAAAAGCGTGCTAGTGATGGATAAAGATATAGAAATCCAAAAAAATCGTAAAAATTTCTTGTGGGGCGTGTATCAAAGTTTCTTAGAGATTGGGGATATTAAAGAAATTGCGATTTAATTCTGTCAAACGCAAAGTCCAGCGTTTTTATTTGGGGGTAACTTTTTTAATGAGCATGTTTAGTGCGGGCATGCTTAGCGCGAAAATCTTTACCCTACAAGAGTTTTTTAAAGAAGTAGAAATTAATTCAATGGAGTTGATCGGCAAAAAAGCCGATTTTAAAAGCCGTTTGAATGATCAACGCTCCGTGAACGCTTGGGATTTCCCTTACATTGAGAATGAAACCTCTATGGTGAAAAACTTCCAAGGCATCATAGAAGCGCAGCCCAGAACCCTTTTAGTGGTAAGACCCAAGCTCCCATGGGTGAGTTCGCTTTTATCCAAAAGCCTTTCTATTAAAACCATTCAATACGATAAAAGCTATCAATTAAATAAAAATCTCGCTTTTATTGGCGCTAAACGCCTTTATTTGACTTATGTGATGACTAAAGAAAAATATCAGGTGTATGTGCAACGAGAAGCGAACTTTTATTCGCAGCTCAAAATCGCTAAAGAAAAAGTTAAAGCCGGCAGCATGAGCGAAAAAGATTATATCAACTTCAATAACTCTTATTTGGAATCCAAACTCGCTAAAACCAATGTGGAAACCAAACTCATAGATTTAGAAAAAATGCTAGACACGATGCTAGCGATTGTGGAGCCGGTCAAAGAGGGGGCGCATTTTGACACTTATTTAGACCATTTGCATGATGTCAAGGTGATCGGTTTGGATTTTGAATACGTGCACTTAGAACCTGAAGCTTTAAAGTTTAAATTGGATCGCTCGTTGTATGTGGATATTTTGGATTTGACGGCTAAAGATTATCAGGTGAATGCGAAATTGGCTAATAGAGACGTGTTTAATGCATTTGAATTCGGGATTGGCTCTGAAAGCTATAACTCTTCCACTAATCTTTCTATAGAAGTGCGTATCCCTTTGCCGGTAACGCCTAAAAATATCTATCAAAAGCGTAAATTCTTGGATTTGCAAAGCGGGACGCTCGCGCAAAATGAAGTGATGAAACGAAACATACGAATCAACGCCAACTCCTACTTAAACCAGCTCAAAACTAAAGAAGCATACATTGAAACCCAAAAAGAAGCCATTGCCAATAAGAAGCGTTTGATGGAAATGGGGCGCATCGCTTATGAAGCCCAAAAAATCGGGCTTTTTGAATACTTGATTTATCAAAATTCTTACATGGACGCTCTCATCGCTCTAGCAGAAGCCAAGATTGAATACATTGATATTAGCGCGCTTTTAGAAGAGACTTTAGGGGAGAGCTTGACCAGATTAGGAGAATTGCATTGAGGCGGGCGTTATGGTGGCTTATGTTAATGGGCGTTTTGGGTGTTTCTTTAAAGGCCAAAGAGTATCCAGAAATTGTTTTAGAAGAAAAAAACTTGCAACCCATGGGGTTAAAGGTGATTAAATTAGATAAAGAGATTTTCAGTAAAGGGCTTCCTTTTAACGCTTATATTGATTTTGACAGCAAAAGCTCTGTGGTGCAGAGCTTGAGTTTTGATGCGTCTGTGGTCGCTGTTTATAAAAGAGAGGGCGAGCAGGTGAAGGCTGGAGATGCGATCTGTGAAGTGAGCTCTATTGATTTGAGCAATTTGTATTTTGAATTGCAAAACAATCAAAATAAATTAAAAATCGCTAAAGATATCACTAAAAAAGATTTAGAGCTTTATAGGGCCGGGGTGATCCCTAAAAGGGAGTATCAAAATAGCTTTTTAGTCAGCCAGGAAATGGGCTTGAAGGTAGAACAATTAGAGAGCGCGTTTAAAAGCTTTGGCGTGGATCCCAAAAACCCTAAAGGGCAGTATGGTTTTAGGATTGTGGCTAGAGACAGCGGTCTTTTAGCGTTAGCGCCTAAAAATGTGGGCGAGAAGATTTTGGCTTTCACCAGCTATGTGCGTATTTCAAAAAGCGATGATTTGATCGCTCAAATCAAATTGCCTGTAGGCGTTTCTAAAACCATTAAAAGGGATTCGCCGGTCTATAATGAAGAGGGGGAAAAAATCGGAAAGATCCAAAGCGTTTCGGTGGTGTTAGACAAAGGCTCTAACACGATTTTAGCCACCGCTTTATTAGATGAGGGCAATTACCATGTGGGGGAAATGGTAGAAATGTATATTCAAGGCTCACAACCCAAAGACTCCGTTTTAATCCCTTCAAACGCTTTAATCAGAAACGGGAAAGATTACTTAGTGTTTGTGAGAACGCCTAAAGGTTTTAGGCCTGTGGTGGTTCAAGTTTTAGAAGAGCGCAGCAAGATTTTTATCGTGAACGCTCAAAATTTACACCCCAATGACAGCGTGGCAGTGGGGTCATTGATAGGGTTAAAAGGCATGATTAATAATTTAGGGGAAGAATAATGCTCGCTTCCATTATTGAATTTTCCTTACGCCAGCGAATAATCGTGATTGTTGGCGCGATTCTTGTTTTGTTTTTTGGGACTTATAGTTTTATCAACACGCCAGTAGACGCTTTCCCAGATATTTCGCCCACTCAAGTTAAAATCATTTTAAAACTCCCCGGCTCTAGCCCTGAAGAAATGGAAAACAACATCGTGCGCCCTTTAGAATTGGAGCTTTTAGGGCTAAAAGGGCAAAAATCTTTAAGAAGTATTTCAAAATATTCTATTTCAGACATCACGATAGATTTTGATGACAGCGTGGATATTTATTTAGCGAGAAACATTGTTAATGAACGCTTGAGCAGCGTGATGAAAGATTTACCCGTTGGGGTTGAGGGGGGCATGGCGCCCATTGTTACGCCCTTATCGGATATTTTTATGTTCACCATTGATGGCAATATCACTGAAATAGAAAAACGACAGCTTTTAGATTTTGTGATCCGCCCGCAATTAAGAATGATTAGCGGCGTGGCGGATGTCAATTCTATTGGAGGCTTTAGCAGAGCGTTTGTGGTGGTGCCGGATTTTAACGACATGGCGAGGCTTGGGATAAGCATTTCTGATTTGGAAGAAGCCTTAAGAGTGAATTTAAGAAACAGCGGAGCGGGGCGCGTGGATAGGGATGGCGAGACTTTTTTAGTCAAAATCCAAACCGCTTCTTTGAGTTTGGAAGACATTGGCAAAATCACCGTTTCCACGAATTTGGGGCATTTGCACATTAAGGATTTTGCAAAAGTCATCAGCCAGTCTCGCACCCGCTTGGGGTTTGTTACTAAAGATGGCGTGGGCGAGACCACAGAGGGCTTGGTGCTTTCTTTAAAAGACGCTAACACCAAAGAAATCATCACTCAAGTGTATCAAAAGTTAGAGGAATTAAAACCCTTTTTACCGAGCGGCGTTTCCATTAATGTTTTTTATGATCGCTCAGAATTCACGCAAAAAGCCATTGCCACCGTTTCTAAAACCCTCATTGAAGCCGTTGTTTTAATCATCATCACGCTCTTTTTATTTTTAGGGAATTTGAGGGCGAGCGTGGCTGTGGGGGTGATTTTACCTTTAAGCTTGTCTGTGGCGTTTATTTTTATCAAACTTAGCGATCTGACTTTAAACTTGATGAGTTTAGGGGGGTTGGTTATCGCTATAGGCATGCTCATTGACTCAGCCGTGGTGGTGGTGGAAAACGCTTTTGAAAAATTGAGCGCTAACACTAAAACCACTAAACTCCATGCGATTTATCGCTCATGCAAAGAAATCGCTGTTTCAGTGGTGAGCGGGGTGGTGATCATCATTGTGTTTTTTGTGCCGATTTTGACCTTACAGGGTTTAGAGGGTAAGATGTTTAGGCCTTTAGCGCAAAGCATTGTGTATGCGCTTTTAGGCACTTTAGTTCTATCTATCACGATCATTCCTGTAGTGAGCTCTCTTGTTTTAAAAGCCACGCCCCATAGCGAAACCTTTTTAACGAGATTTTTAAACAGAATCTACGCCCCTTTATTGGAATTTTTTGTACACAACCCTAAAAAAGTGATTTTAGGAGCGTTTGTTTTTTTGATCGCAAGCCTTTCTTTATTCCCTTTTGTGGGAAAGAATTTCATGCCCGCTTTAGATGAGGGCGATGTGGTTTTGAGCGTGGAAACCACCCCCTCTATTTCTTTAGATCAATCTAGGGATCTCATGTTAAACATTGAGAGCACGATTAAAAAGCATGTCAAGGAAGTTAAAAGCATTGTCGCGCGCACAGGGAGCGATGAATTGGGGTTGGATTTAGGGGGCTTGAATCAAACCGATACTTTTATTTCTTTTATCCCTAAAAAAGAATGGAGCGTAAAAACCAAAGATGAATTATTAGAAAAAATCATGGATTCTTTAAAAGACTTTAAGGGGATTAACTTTTCTTTCACCCAACCCATTGAAATGCGGATTTCTGAAATGCTTACAGGGGTTAGGGGGATTTAGCGGTTAAGATTTTTGGAGATGATATTAGCGCCTTAAACGAGTTGAGCTTTCAAATCGCGCAAGTCTTAAAAGGGATTAAAGGATCTAGTGAGGTTTTAACCACGCTCAATGAGGGCGTGAATTACTTGTATGTAACGCCCAATAAAGAATCGATGGCGGATGTGGGGATCACTAGCGATGAATTTTCCAAGTTTTTAAAATCCGCTTTAGAGGGTTTGATCGTGGATGTGATCCCTACAGGGATTTCACGCACGCCAGTGATGATCCGCCAAGAGAGCGATTTTGCAAGCTCTATCACAAAGATTAAAAGTTTGGCCTTGACTTCAAAATATGGCGTTTTAGTGCCTATCACTTCTATCGCCAAAATTGAAGAAGTGGATGGCCCTGTTTCTATCGTGCGCGAAAATTCAAGGCGCATGAGCGTGGTTCGCAGCAATGTGGTGGGGCGCGATTTAAATTCTTTCGTAGAAGAGGCTAAAAAAGTCATCGCTCAAAACATCAAGCTCCCCCCTAGCTACTATATCACTTATGGGGGGCAGTTTGAAAACCAGCAACGGGCCAATAAAAGGCTTTCTACCGTTATCCCTTTAAGCATCTTAGCGATTTTTTTCATTCTTTTCTTTACTTTTAAAAGCATTCCTTTAGCCTTGCTCATTCTTTTGAATATCCCTTTCGCGGTTACCGGAGGGCTTATTGCGTTGTTTGCGGTGGGGGAGTATATTTCAGTACCAGCGAGCGTGGGCTTTATCGCTCTTTTTGGGATTGCGGTTTTAAACGGCGTGGTGATGATAGGCTATTTTAAAGAGCTTCTCTTGCAAGGAAAAAGCGTAGAAGAATGCGTTTTATTGGGCGCTAAAAGGCGTTTGAGGCCGGTTTTAATGACCGCTTGCATTGCCGGTTTGGGTTTAATACCTTTATTATTTTCTCATAGCGTGGGATCAGAAGTCCAAAAACCTTTAGCGATCGTGGTGCTTGGAGGCTTGGTTACCTCAAGCGCTTTAACCTTACTCTTATTACCGCCCATGTTCATGCTCATCGCTAAAAAGATTAAAATCGTTTGAGTTAAAGGATTTCGCATGCTAGCTTTAGAAATTTATATTGATATTTGTTTGAAAGACGCTTTAATAGATTATTTGTTTGAAAAAGGCTTTGATGATTTTTTTATGTGGAATGCTATAAATACGCCGCTTCTTCGCTGCTTTTAAGCCAAAAAGAGCAGGTGAGCGGGCGTAAAGACTACGCTAAATTCAAGCTTTTTTTAAGCGAGGAAGTCGCTTTACCTCTAGCAAAAGATTTAAAAAATCAGTTCGCTTCTAAAGACATGAAATTGTTTTATTCTCAAACGCATGGGTTGTAAAATGCATGCATTAACCAAACGAAATTATAAGTAAAAACATGCTATAACACCAATAAAGGAGCTAAGATGTATGCTGTAACTTTTGATCTTGACACGAATTGCTTGAATGAAAACGGGATGGATCTGTCAAAAGTTTATTCTGATATTCGTAAATTCATGGAACAATACGGCTTTAAATGGCAACAAGGTAGCGTGTATTTTGGTGATGAGACTATCAACGCTGTTACTTGTGTCGCTACGGTGCAAATTTTAGCCAAACAAATACCATGTTTTGCGGTTTGTGTTAAAGATGTCAGAATGTTAAAAATAGAAGAAAACAACGATTTGATGCCGGCTATTAAAATCGTTTTATAAGCATAGCTCTTGCGAGTTTTGACAAACAAGACAAGAGGATCTCACGCTATTTGACGCAATCAAAAATCATTCATTTTGTCGTATTAACTCTAACCCGTAAAAATCAAGTATAATACACACCATTAAATGGTGCTAGGAGTTTGTAATGATGATTATTCTTAAAAATCCGCTCTCTCTCTCTCTCTAGTCAGCCGTTTTATCTTTTCACCCCCATATAAACCCATACCCATATAAACCCTATCTGTTTTTTTAGGGATTTTTGCGTCTGATTTAGATTTTAATTTTTAATTTTAAAGGATTGGTAATGATTTTATACGCACAGACGAATTTTATGGAGTTTTTAGAACAGGTTTTAGAAGTTTTAAAAGAAGTAAAGATCGATAAAACAGAATGCTCTACTCTTTTAGCAAGCATTCAAAAACAACAGCTTGTGATACCCGTTGTGGGGAATTTTAGCGCAGGGAAAAGCACACTATTAAACCGCTTTTTAGGCAGCAGCGTTTTGCCTACCGGTATCACGCCAGAGACTTCTTTAGCCACTGAGTTGCACTATAGCGCTAATGAACGCATAGAGGCTTTTTCAAACAATGATGAAAAAACAGAGAGTTTTGAACTGAATGAGCAAAGTTTTGAAGCGATTAAAGACAATGCGGCGAAGTATTCCTACCTTAAGGTTTATTTGAATAATGAAGCTTTGAAAAACAGTGCTCCTTTAGTGTTTGTGGATATGCCAGGCTTTGATAGCCCCATTTCAAGCCACACCCATGCCATTTTGGAATATTTAGAAAGAGGCGTGCATTTTGTCATTCTCACAAGCGTAGAAGAGGGCAGTCTCACTAAACGCATGGTTAGGGAATTAAAAACCCTTTTAGAGTTTGACAAAGGCCTTAGCTTTATTTTGGGTAAAACGAATTTAAGAACGCCTTCGCAAGTGGGAGAAATTTCTCACTACATTCAAGAGCAAATCCAAGATCACCTTGATTTGACAACGCATCTTATTTATTCTAATAAAGACAATAACGCTCTTTTAGAGGTAGCGGATACAATAGACGCTGAAAAGCTTTTTAGCGCTTTGTATTTGAAACGATTGAAGTTTTTAAATTCCTAGTTACAAAACAGCCTAAAAAGCGTGATTGAAAGCTTTGATTATTCTAAAGAAAAGGCGTTAGAAGAAATATAAGCTTTGGATTTGAGCGTTAAAGACATTGAAAAAACCTATGAAAAATTAAGGGCTAATTTAGAAGAAGAGTATTCTAGCGTGGCTGTAAATTCTATGGTTAAAAAAGTCATAGAAGAGGTCAGGGAGCAAAAATCCTATTTAGCCTCTTTAATCAACAAGCCTAACGAGTTCAATAGCGAAATAGAAAGCATCATGCAACAAAGCTTGATCAAAAACGCTAAATTAGAGATTGAAAAGATCAACCTTTCTTTTTCAAAAGATTTTTGCGTGGAATTTGAAAGCCTGAACAACACGCGGCTTTCTAGCGATTTGTCTGTGAATTCAGAGCATGGCCTTGAATTAGGGATCAACGCTTTAAGCGTGATTTTAGCCAAGAACCCGGTTACAAGACCTTTCGCGCTGATCTTACAAGGGTTAAAACCTCTTTTAAAAGATTTATTGACATTACTGCCTAATATCATCGCTTCATTCTTTAGAAATGAAGAAAAAGAGCGGGCGAAGTTAGAAAATCTGATTGAAGTCAAAGTGATACCAGAGGTTCAATACAAGCTTAAAAAAGTTTTACCGGGCTTGTTTAATGAATGCTTGGAAAATTCCCTAAAAGGTTTAAAAGATCGGTGCGAATTAGAAATCACGCATAAAAAACAAGAAATTGCGCTCGCTCAAAAGGAAAAAGAAAAACACTTAAACGATTTAGAAAATCAAAAACAAATCTTAGAAAACAAGATCAACGCTTTAAGCGATTTAGAACAACAATATTTAAAGGATTAATAATGAACGCGCAAGAACTCATCAAAAAAAGCGCTTTAATTGAAAAAACGCTAAAAGAACAAGGCTTACAAGAAAAAGCGAGGCCTTTTATGAGCGAAAACGCTGTGATCAAAACCGAAGAGTTAGAGAAAACGCTAAAAGAAATGCAGGCTGAAGATAGGGATCTTAAAGTCGGTATCATCGGGCGCGTGAAAGCGGGCAAAAGCTCGCTCTTAAACGCTTTGATTTTTGAGGGTGTAGAGGTTTTACCCAAAGCGGCAACGCCCATGACCGCTAGCCTTACCATTTTAAAATACGCTCAAAATCTGAGCGCTGAAGTGGAGTTTTATAGCCCAAAGGATATTTTAGAGCTTGAAAACGAACATGAAAGGTATGTAAGGGAGTTTAACAGGATTGTTGAAGAAGAAGTCAAAAAGCAAAAAGAAAAACAGAGTTTGGCAAATAGGACTAAAGAGAGAGTTAGGAATGTTGGCAACAAAGTGCTTGGCAGAAACAAAAACACTGAAGCAGCACCCAAAGAGAATATTTTAAGCGATGAAGAAATAGTGAAAAGGGCTGAAAGGATCGCTAAAGATAAATTAAAAGGGGACGAAAAACTCGTTTCATCCTACGATCAATGCGAAAAAATGAAAAAAAGCGGATCGCTCAATACGAAAAACTTGGATTCGCGCATTCAAGCCAACAGCCTACAAGAGCTGAATCAAAAGTTGCTCCAATTCGTGGGCGCGAACGGGAAGTATATGCCCTACACTAAAGCGGTGCAAATTTCTTTGAATAACCCCAACCTTAAAGATTTGGAAGTGATTGACACCCCGGGAGTGAATGATCCGATCGCTTCTAGAGAAGAGCGCACCAAAGCCTTATTAAAAGATTGCGATGTGGTGTTTATTGTAAGCCCTTCTGGTCAGTTTTTAACGGATAGCGATATGAGTTTGTTTGATAGGGTTTCTCATAAAGAAGGCCTTCAAGAAATTTATTTCGTGGCAAGCCAAGCCGACAGCGCTGTTCTTTCTATGAGTGAAGTGGAAAAATCCAACCAACACCTCCCTACAGCCTTTGAAAACGCGCAAAAAACCCTTTCATCTCAATTAAATAATATCATGGAAGCGTTGATTCAAAACTACCCCAACCAACGAGAGGTTTTTGAAAAAGCAATCAAAAATGGCGTTATTTTGGCTTCAGGGGTTTGCTTTAGCATGCATAAAGATTTCAACAACCAAGCTTCTTGGGAAAGAAACCAAAAAACACAAGAGTATCACAATGCCTTACGGAATTTAAGAGATTCTTACCCTGACGCTTTTGATAGCGATGATAAGTCTAAAGAAAGCTTACTCTTTTTAAGCAACATGGGCGCGATTGAAGAGCGTTTAAAAAAGCTGCCCAAGAGAAAGAAAAAATCATGTCTCAAAAATTGCAAAATTACGCAGAGAGCCAAGCAAACAACCTCCATAAATTGATAACGCAGTTGTTGCAAGATTTAGAAGAAGAAAAAAAGAGGGTTAAAAACGCTGACATTAGCGCTATCAAAGAGCAAATAAGGGCTTATCAAAACCTCTCTGGTAACATTGAAATGAAGTTTAGGGAAGCGTATGAAGAATTTATCTTGCATTTCCTCAACAATATTAGAGGTGGCTTGGAAGAAACGTTGAAGAAAGCTATCCAAACGGCCAAAGTGGGCGCTGAAGAAGAAGAGGGAGTAGAGCGTTACACTGAAAGAGTGAAGCAAGGCGGTGCTTGGGGGAGCTTTAAAAGGAATTTTTTGTTTTGGACTGATGATGATGCGGGCTATGATTAAGTAGAACGCACAAGAGCAGTGATTAAAGCCGGAGCGGTGCTTGATTATTTGAAAGAGATGCATGAAAGCTGTGAAGAAGCCTTAAACAGAAGCGCTGATTCTTTTAAAGTCGTTTTCAAAAAAGAACTCTACGCTGAAGTCTTTTCTCAATTGCGCGAAATCATCTCTGATGATTTGATTGATGAGATGGCTTTCAAAAAAAGCGTGGATACTGTTTTAGATTCCATTGAATTTAAAGAGTTTGATTATGCCGATAAGCTTCCTGGCGAGATAAGGGGGAAAACGGGCTTTTTAAAAGGCGATGAAGCTAATGCTTTCATACAAAGCGTGGGGAATTATGTGAGGAATTTTGAAGCTGAGGCTAAAAAAGATGTGAAAGGCTATATCCAAGGTTTAAGAGAGGATCTAGGAGAACAAGATTTTGCTAATGGGGTGCTTTCAAAACTCCAAAAAGACATGCAAAACTTGCACAATCAAGCGCAAAATAAAGTTCAATCCATCGCTCAATTAGACGCTCAAATCAAGGCTTTAAAGGAGATCTAATGAGCATTAATTTTTTAATGACCAATTTAGTGCGGCTAAAAACCACCACAATACAGAGGGGTTAAAAGAACGCTACGATCTAATCGCTCGTATTTTAAACGCTAAAACAAACAATGAAGGGCTAGAAGAATACCAGCAAATCTTAGACAACGAGTTTTTAGAGTTCGCTAGCGGCGTGGATTCGCTCAAAGAAAAGGAAATAGCGTTACTGATGCTCCAAGAAATCCAAAAAGAATTGCAATTAGTAGCGAGCTACCCTAGTTTGTTCCAAAAAACCATCGTTGCGGTGGGGGGAGGGTTTAGTGCGGGCAAATCCACTTTTTTAAACAACTTGTTGGGCTTGAAATTAAAACTCCCTGAAGACATGAATCCCACCACAGCTATCCCCACTTATTGCCTAAAGGGTAAAAAAGAAGTTTTAATGGGGTTTTCTCAAAATGGGGGCATGGTGGAATTGCCACATCTTAAGTTTGACCATCAGTTTTTAGAATCCCTTGGCTTTAATTTGAAAGAAATCATGCCTTTCATGCTTTTGAGCGCTCCTAGTGCGCCTTTTGAATTTTTATGCTTCATAGACACGCCTGGTTTTAACTCCGCCAAGCAAGGCTATACGGATGGGGACAAACAAGCCTCTAAAGAATCCCTAAAGCACGCTAAACGCATTTTATGGTTCATTAGTTGCAAGAGTGGGGAGATTCACAAAAATGATTTAGAATATTTGCAAGAATTATATAAAGAAGGCAAGCAGGTTTTTATCGTATTGAGTAGGGCTGATAGGCGTGCAAAAAGCCAGTTAGAAGAAGTCGCTATTAAAATTAAAGAGACTTTAAAAGATCATGGCATTGAGTTTTTAGGGATTTGCGCTTATAGCGCTACAAGGTATCAAGAAATTAAAGAGTTCAGCGAAAAAAGCCCCGTTTTTGACTCGCTTGAGGAATTTCTAATGAAGTTGAATCAAAGGAGCGAGAAACAAAACGAAATTTTAGAATCTTTATACGAGGTGCATCGGATGTATGAAAAGGCTATTAATCAAGACGCTAACAAATTCAAACGCTACCAAAAGACTTTGCATTCTGTCAAACTGGATTTGATGCAAAAAGGCTTTGATGATTTCAAAGATGCTACCTTTAATAAAATTCATTCGCTCAAAAAAGAATTTTCTGAGCAAGAAGAATCTAAAAGAGAGAATTTAGCGCAATTGAACGGAGTGATTGACTTGTTTAAAGAAAGCATTGATAAGGTTTTTGATCGTGTGAGCGCTTTCACTTGGGAAAAATACAAAGAACAAAACGAAGACGAAGAGAACGACGAAGCAAACTACCGGGAGTTTGAAGAGATCAAAAAAATGGCGCTGTATTTTAGGGATCGTGCTTTGTTTTACTTGGATTGGCTTGAATTGAGTGAAGGAGAGATCTAAAGAGAAGAAGAGAGAACAGATTATTTTAATGATTTTCTTCAACTGCACTACTCTTTAGAAAATTTGCAAACGCTTAGGGAATTTAAAGAAAAAGAAAACGAAGACTATCAAGAGTCCTTAAACAATGAGGAGCTTCAAAACGATTTGCGGGAGTGGAGGGATTTAAAAAACACACTGGAAGAAATAAACCGCCGAGAGTTTGAAGAAATCAAAGAAATGGTGCTGTATTTTAGGGATTGGTGCATGTTTCGTTTAGATTGGTATGATTTGAGCCAAGAAGAAATCCAAGAATGTAGAGATTGGATGGATGAAGATAATGAATTGATCCAACTAGACTATTCTTTAGCAAATTTGTCAATACTTAAAGAATATAAGGAAACAAACGAAGAATATTATCAAGAGTCCTTAAACAATGAGGAGCTTCAAAACGATTTGCGGGAGTGGAGGAGAACAAAACGGCGGTGATTTAGATCAGAGCGTGAAAGAGATTTCTGATTTTTACTACCCTATTTTTAATCAAAGACAGCGTTTTGAATGTAAGGGCTATTTTAAACTTATTATTGTAAAATGGTGAGTTTTACAATCAATGAGATTAGGAATTTAATGGAAATTGCAGTATTTGGTGGCGGGGCGTGGGGGAGGGCTTTAGCCTTTGCTTTTGGAGAAAAGAATGAAGTCAAAATCATTTCAAGGCGGGATCTAAACGAGCCGTTAAAAAAGCTCAATGACGCCTTGATTTCTAAAGGTTCTGCCCCCATAGAGCAAGTGGATTTACAAAGAGGCTTAAAAGCAGCGCTCTATGTCATCGCTATTAGCGTGCAGCACTTGAGAGAATGGTTTCAAAACGCTTCTTTACCCAAAAACGCTAAGGTTTTAATCGCCTCTAAAGGGATAGAGGTGTTAAATAAGGCGTTTGTGAGCGAGATCGCAAAGGATTTTATCGATCCTAATTCTTTGTGTTTTTTAGCGGGCCCGAGTTTTGCGGCTGAAATCATTCAGGGCTTGCCTTGCGCGTTAGTCATCCATTCCAATAATCAGGCTTTAGCGCTAGAATTTGCCAATAAAACCCCCTCTTTTATCAGAGCCTACGCCCAACAAGACATCATAGGGGGTGAAATCGCTGGTGCGTATAAAAATGTGATAGCCATTGCGGGGGGGGTTTGTGATGGCTTGAAATTAGGCAATAGCGCTAAAGCGAGTTTATTGTCTAGAGGTTTGGTGGAAATGCAACGCTTTGGGGCGTTCTTTGGGGGCAAGACAGAGACTTTTTTAGGGCTTTCTGGGGCTGGGGATTTGTTTTTAACCGCTAATTCCATTTTATCCAGGAATTATCGTGTGGGTTTGGGGCTAGCCCAAAACAAGCCTTTAGAGGTGGTTTTAGAAGAATTGGGCGAAGTGGCTGAAGGGGTGAAAACGACCAACGCCATTGTGGAAATCGCTAGAAAATATGGCATTTATACGCCCATTGCGAGCGAACTAGCCTTGCTTTTAAAGGGTAAGAGTGTGCTAGAGAGCATGAACGATTTGATCAGACGCGCTTAAAAGGAAAGAGAGCATGCAAGATTTTTCAAGTTTATTATTAAAATTACAAGAGTATTGGAAAGATCAAGGCTGTTTGGTGATCCAGCCTTATGATATTCCTGCAGGAGCGGGGACATTCCATCCGGCCACGCTTTTAAGGAGCTTGGATAAAAAGCCGTGGAATGTGGCGTATGTCGCGCCCTCTAGAAGGCCTACTGATGGGCGCTATGGGGAAAACCCTAACCGCTTGGGGAGTTATTACCAATTCCAAGTAGTCATCAAGCCAAGCCCTTCTAATATCCAAGAACTCTATTTAAAAAGCTTAGAAGTGTTAGGGATAAACCTTAATGAGCATGACATACGATTTGTAGAAGACAATTGGGAGAGTCCGACTTTAGGGGCATGGGGGCTTGGCTGGGAAGTGTGGCTTGATGGCATGGAGGTTACGCAATTCACTTATTTCCAGCAAGTGGGGGGCATTCCTTGTAACCCTATCCCTGTGGAAATCACTTACGGCTTAGAAAGATTGGCAATGTATGTCCAAAAAGTGGAAAATATCCTAGAGATTGAATGGGCTAAAAAGGATAATGAAAGCGTTCGTTACGTGCAAGTGCATTTAGAAAGCGAATACGAATTTAGCAAGTATCATTTTGAAATAGCGAGCGTAACAAGGCTATTAGAAATGTTTAAAAACGCCCAAGCCGAAGCCTTGCATTGCTTAAAAAACAAGCTCCCCTTGCCGGCTTATGATTTCGTGATGCTATGCTCGCATTTTTTCAATATTTTAGACGCCAGAAAAGCGATTTCGGTGGCTGAAAGGCAAAATTATATTTTACAAATCAGGGATTTAGCCAAAGGGTGCGCCGTTCTTTATAAAGAGCAAGAAGAAGAAAGAGAAGAGCGCCTAAAAAACGCTCTCTCAAAGGCTTAAAATGGCGTTAGTTAGGGAAGTGTTGGAAGTTTTGAATCGCCTTTCGCCTTTTGAACTCCAAGAATCATGGGATAATAGCGGGTTGAATGTGGGGAGTGAAAACCATGAATTTAGCGAGATTATCGCATGCTTAGAAATCACGCCTAAAATCGCTCTAAACGCCCCACAAAACGCCCTAATCATCACGCACCACCCTTTAATTTTCAAGCCCTTAAAAACGCTAAATTATGAGGCTTATCCGGGGAATATTTTAAAAACCTTAATCCAAAAAAACATTTCAGTCATCAGCATGCACACGAATTTTGACAAAACGCATTTAAATAAGCATTTCGCGTGCACGCTTTTAGGGTTTGATGGCTTGATGGAAAAAGGCCTTATGTTAGTGAAAGAAAACGCTAATATAGAATTTGATGCGCTGTTAGAAAAAATCAAATCGTCTTTAGGGGTGGGACAATTAGCGTGTGTCAAAAGTTCTCAAATGATTAAAGATTTAGCGTTTGTGTGCGGATCGGGGGCGTCCATGCTACATTCTTTAAAAGTGCAAAGCTGTTTGATTACAGGAGATGTGAAATACCATGACGCTATGATCGCTCAATCTTTAGGGATAAGCTTGATTGACGCCACGCATTATTATAGCGAAAGGGGTTTTGCACTCATTGTGGCTGAAATTTTGCATTCTTTTGATTATTTGGTTACAATAGAGAATTTTAAAAACCCCTTGCAAATCATTTAAAGGAAAGCGATGAACACCCACCTCAAACAATTGATTGAAATTTCGCATTTGGATAAAGAAATTGACTCCTTAGAGCCGTTGATCAGAGAAAAACGAAAAGACTTAGATAAGGCCTTGAATGATAAAGAAGCTAAAAATAAAGCGATTTTGAATTTAGAAGAAGAAAAATTAGCCCTAAAATTACAGGTTTCTAAAAACGAGCAAACCTTACAAGACACGAACGCTAAAATCGCCAGTATCCAAAAGAGAATGAGCGAGATCAAATCCGAAAGGGAATTGCGCTCTTTAAACATTGAAGAAGATATTGCTAAAGAACGATCCAGTCAAGCCAACAGAGAAATTGAAAACCTGCAAAATGAAATCAAGCACAAAAGCGAAAAACAAGAAGTTTTGAAAAAAGAAATGCTAGAGCTTGAAAAATTAGCACTGGAATTGGAAAACTTAGTGGAAAACGAAATCAAAAACATCAAAGAAACCCAACAAGTTATCTTCAAAAAGAAAGAAGAACTCGTGGAAAAAACCGAGCCTAAAATCTATAGCTTTTATGAAAGGATCAGGAGATGGGCGAAAAACACGAGCATCGTAACGATCAAAAAGCAGGCTTGTGGGGGTTGTTTTATTCGGTTGAACGATAAAATTTATACTGAAGTGCTAACGAGTGGGGACATGATCACTTGCCCGTATTGCGGGCGTATTTTATACGCTGAGGGCGTGCATGAAAGTAACGCTCAACCTCTAAAAGAAAGCCAACCAAAAGAAAGCCAAGAAGAAAGCCAAGAATCCGTTTGATTGTTTAAGTTTTTCTACCTTTTATGTTTGACTTTGGGGCATCTTTTTGGTGCACCTTTCATCTTGCTTTTGAGTTTTAAAGAAAAATACCGCCATTCTTTAAAGGCTCGTTTTTTTCTCAAAGACAATTTTTTAAGAAGCGAGCCGGTTTTTTGGTTTCATGCATGCTCTTATGGGGAGGTCAAATCCTTAGAGCCGATCATTCAAGCTTTAAAAGAGCCGATTTTAATCAGCGTTACCACCCATACCGGCTTTGAATTAGCCGCTCAAACTTATCAGCATTCTCAACATATAGAAGTGCGTTACCTGCCTTTTGAAACCCTATTATTCGCATGGAAAAAAAACTTAAAACGCTTGAAAACTTTGGTGGTTACAGAAGCGGAATTGTGGTTTAATGTGTTTGATACGGCTCAAAAACTAGGGGCAAAAACCATGCTCATTAACGCTCGCATCAGCGTTCGCTCTTACCCCAAGTATCAGCGTTTTTCTTTCTTTTATGCGCTTTTATTCAAACGCATTGACTTGATTTTAGTGCAAAGCAAGGAGGATAAAAAGCGCTTATTGAATCTAGGGGCAAAAAAAGTGGTGGATTTTTTGAATATCAAGCGTTTTTCAAAGCCTGTGATCACTTCGTTTTACCCTAAAAACCCAAGCGCTTTAAACATTGTTTTAGCCAGCACGCATGAGGGTGAAGAGAAATTAGGGTTAAAAGCGTTTTTGGAGTTCAAAAAGACGCATAAAAACGCAAGACTGATTGTTGTGCCGCGCCACCCGGAGCGTTTTAAAAGCGTGCGGAATTTGTTGCAAGATGCTTTAAAAACGACGCCTTTTAGTTTGGAGTGTTTTTCTTCAAAGGGTTTTGTGGAATGCGATATTTTGTTAGTGGATAGGTTAGGGGAATTGAATAACTTCTATGCGATCGCAGACATTGTCATTTTAGGGGGTTCGTTTGTCAAAATGGGGGGGCATAACCCTTTAGAGCCGGCGTTTTTTAATACGCGCCTAATCACAGGGGAGCATCTTTTCAACCAGGTGGCGTTGTTTGAATTAATCAAGCCTTATAAAATCGTTCCAAAAGAGGATTTGTTAGACGCTCTTTTAGATTACAAAAATTTGGGCGTGGCACGTTTTTTGGAAAACGGGCATGATTTAAACGAATTGCTCGCATTCATTAAACATTAAAAAAATAAAGGATAAACATGGAAAAAGCCTACAAATTATTGAGCGTTCAAGAAAACATTTCGCATAAAAAAGCCAAAGCTTTGATCGACTCAGGGTTAGTGAGCATAGGGGGGCAGAAATTGAGCATCGCCAGAAAAGAACTCCCCAAAAACACGCGCTTTAGCGTCCAAAAGGTTGAAAAACCCGGCGTGATTTTTGAAGATGAAAACATTCTAGCCCTTTTTAAACCCCCCTTTATAGAGAGCTATGATCTGGTTTCTTTTTTCAAAGGTTGGGTTTTGTTGCACCGCTTGGATAAAGAAACAAGTGGGGTGATTTTATTGGTGAAAGAAAATTCAGAATTCCACTTAAAAGCTAAAAAGGCTTTTAAAGACAGGGCGGTTAAAAAAGAGTATTTAGCTCTCGTTCAAGGGATTATAGAAGAAGAGCGAGAAATTAACGCTCCCATTCTTACGATTAAGACCACTAAAGCTTTCAGTAAGATCTCTAAAAAAGGGCAAGAAGCGGTTACGATCATCACGCCTTTAAAAATCATCAACAAAAAAACCCTTTTAAAAGTGGGGATCAAAACCGGAAGAACCCACCAAATCAGAGTCCACTTAAAGCATATCAACCACCCTATTATAGGCGATACAATCTATGGCGATAGCCAACACTCCGCCAAACGCTTGATGCTCCATGCGCATAAAATTGCGCTACTAGGGTATGAATTTGAAGCGATCCCCCCTAAAGAATTTGAAATTTAAGGATTGATCATGAACGCTTGGAATACGATTTATGAACGATTTAACCCTATCGCTTTTAGTCTTGGCGGTATTGAAGTGCATTGGTATGGTTTGGCGTATGCGTGCGCGATTGTTATCGCTTTTTACATGGCGTTGAGAATGATTCAAAAAGACCCCAAGCGATTCCCCATTGAAAGGAAAGAATTTGAGAGTTATTTTCTATGGGCGGAGCTTGGCATTGTGCTAGGGGCAAGGATAGGATACGTTCTTATTTATGAGCCTAACTCTGGCTATTATTTGACGCATTTTTGGCAAATCTTTAACCCTTTTGATAGCCATGGGGATTTTGTAGGCATTCGTGGGATGAGCTATCATGGGGGGTTGGTGGGGTTTTTGATCGCTTCGTATCTTTATAGCCGTAAGGATTTGAAAAAGCTTTTGATTTATTTGGATTTGATTGCGATCAGCCTGCCTTTAGGGTATGTTTTTGGGAGGATTGGGAATTTTTTAAACCAGGAGCTTTTTGGGAGAATCGTCCCCAAAGACAGCCATTTAGGGCAAATCATAGGCATCATGGTGGATAATCAATTGCGTTATCCCAGCCAATTGATTGAAGCGTTTTTAGAGGGGGTTGTCGTGTTTTTAATGGTAATGTGGGCTAAAAAACACACCAAAACGCATGGGTTGCTCATCGTGGTTTATGGCTTGGGGTATTCCTTGATGCGCTTTATTGCGGAGTTTTACAGGGAGCCAGACAGCCAATTGGGGGTTTATTTTTTGAATTTGAGCATGGGGCAGATTTTAAGCTTGCTTATGGTAATTGTTTCGTTAGGGATTTTATTGTATGCTACGAAAAATTCTAAAAAAATAAAGGAAAATCAATGAGATTTTTGGATCAAGAAAAAAGAAGACAATTACTAAATGAGCGCTATTCTTGCAAGATGTTTGATAGCCGTTATGAGTTTTCTAGCGAAGAATTAGAAGAAATCGCTGAAATCGCTAGGCTATCGCCAAGCTCTTACAACACGCAGCCATGGCATTTTGTGATGGTTATTAATAAGGATGTAAAAAAACAAATTGCAGCACACAGCTATTTTAATGAAGAAATGATTAAAAGCGCTTCAGCGTTAATGGTGGTATGCCCTTTAAGACCTAGCGAGTTGTTACCCACTGGTCATTACATGCAAAACCTTTATGATGAACCTTATAGATCCAGGGTGCTTCCCTCTTTTGCTCAAATGCTTGGCACAAGATTCAACCACAGCATGCAAAAATTAGAAAGCTATATTTTAGAGCAATGTTATATCGCTGTGGGGCAAATTTGCATGGGCATGAGCTTAATGGGATTGGATAGTTGCATTATTGGTGGCTTTGATCCTTTAAAAGTGGGCGAGATTTTAGAAGAGCGTATCAATAAGCCTAAAATCGCATGTTTGATCGCATTGGGTAAGAGGGTGGCAGAAGCGAGCCAAAAATCAAGAAAATCAAAAGTTGATACGATTACTTGGTTGTGATTAAACAAAATCAAAAACTTTTTAACTATAATCAAACCTAAATTAAAGTTTAAGGAGTGGCATTTTGTTTAAAAGAATGGTTTTAATCGCTCTTTTAGGGGTGTTTTCAAGCGTTTCATTAAGCGCTAAGAGTCTTTTAAGAGATGATGGGATTTTAGTCTCTGATTTAAAGGGCATGAAATCAGAACTATCTGATGCGCCTGCTTGGGTTTTTGAAGACCCTAAAGTCCCCTACGAAGAAATGGGCGTGGCGTATATCCCTGTTAATAATAAATATTTAGGGATTGAGCAAGCGACTTTAAACGCTAAATTGAGCTTGATTGTGGTTTTTCATGAAATCATGTTGAAGTATAAAAAACGCTTCATGGAGCAATTCCATGAGTCCGAGCAAACGGTTACGAATATCAGCTACGCTATCTATAATTACCTAGCGACTAAGATCCAAGTAGCCTACACCTATACGAATTTAAAATCGGAGGTGGCTGTGGTGAAAATCAAGCTAGTGGGTTGCCAGATTGATCAAATCAAAAGGTATTTAAAAGCGAGCGTTGAAAACCTTAACGATAATGAAATCGCTTACATCGCTAAGGTCGCTCAAAAAGAGTTTGGTAGCGTTTGCGCGTTAAGGTAGTTTTATAGCATTCTAGCGAGCATGTTTAGGGCATGCTCTACGCTTTTATTTTGAATGCTTTCTCTGTCCCCTTCAAAAAAACAGCGATCAATGAAAGCTTGAGATCCTAACTTTTGCGCACCAATATAAATCGTGCCTACCGGATTAGCCTTACTCCCCCATTAGGGCCAGCCACCCCACTGATCGCCAGCACTAAATCCACTTTAAAATTTAAAAACACCCCTAATAGCATTTCTTTCACGCATTCTTCGCTATAAACCCCAAAGACTTTTAAAGTCGCGGCATTGACTTTCAATAATTCGCGCTTAACCTCTTCATTGTAACACACAATACCCCCCATAAAAACCGCTGAAGCCCCGCTAATGGAAGTGAATGCATGCGATAATAACCCCCAGAGCAGCTTTCAGCCACCGCCATTTTTAAATCTAAAGATTTCAAGCGCTCTATTACAGCGTTTGCGCTTTTTTTGTTATCGTCTAATTCCACAATATTAGAATTAAAAAGCGTTTGAAGATAAATTCTCGCGCGCTCTATATTCTCGCCTTTTAATTCAATGCCATCTTCTTTGACTTGAGCGGTGATTTTCAATCGTTTCAATTCTTTTTCAATCAAAATAAAACCGCTCTCATTATCCATATTCAAAAATTTAAATTTCATCTTTAACCTTTCAAAACCCTAAATTCAGCGTGCGCCACAATTCTTCCACTTCTTCTGTTTCTAAATCAATCGTGCTTTGAGTGCGAAAAAAAGCTTGGATTTTTTCTAAATCTAAGCTTTTAGCTTTCAAGCAAGAGGGGTGCGCTAAAATAAACCCTTGCGCTAAAGCGACAGAACGCTCTAATTTTGCATCGCATAAAAAACAAGAATTGTAACTTTGCAAGCGCCCTTCAAAATTCAAAAGGACTGCATACATTTCTAAAACCACTCTTAAAGGGTGCTGTTTGGAGAGTTTGCTAGCCCCATCATCTAAAGTGTCAAAATAGATGCTATCCAAAGAATGCACGCCCTCTAAATGCCTAAACAAGAGAGCGCAAAAGCGTTGCCAAAAAACAAGCGTTCCATTTCCCTTTCCCAAATATAGCCTAAATGCAAAATATTCCTTAACTTGGGTAAAAATTTATCATCGTTTTCTTCTTCAAAATCAATTTTACGCCCCACATTCAGCACGCTGTGGCGTTTGCCATAGAAACGATAGAGGGTTTTGAGCTGGTTTTTGGTTAAAACGCGCACGATCAAATCTTCATCTCTTATGCTTTGTGTTTGTAAAAGAAACCCTTGCATCACTACTCTTGAACTAATTTTGTTTTATTATAAGCAAAACTTGGATACAATCCTAATAAAACTGCAAAATTAAGGAAAAACATGGGATTTGCAGATTTCTTTAAAAATTTTAAGATCAATAAATTGCGGACAGCACCAAGTAAGGAAGAACAGCCAAGCCATTGGGTGAAATGCCCTAAATGTTATGCGTTAATGTATCATAAAGAAGTGTTTGGTAAATACAGCGTGTGTTTGAAATGCCATTACCATTTCCGCATGAAAGCGGCTGAAAGGATTGAATTTCTATGCGATGTGGGGAGTTTTGAAGAGTTTGACAAGCATTTACGGCCTAATGACCCTTTAAATTTCGTGGATAAAGAGAGCTATAAACAACGCATTAAAAAATACGAAAAAAGGACTAACCGCCCAAGCTCAGTGATCAGCGGTGAGGCTAAAATCAACCGCATGCCTTTGCAAATCGTGGTGTTTGATTTTAGCTTTATGGGGGGGAGTTTAGGCTCTGTGGAAGGCGAAAAGATCGTAAGAGCGATCAATCGCGCGGTAGCCAAAAAAGAAGCGTTACTGATTGTTTCAGCGAGTGGGGGGCTAGGATGCAAGAATCCACTTATTCGCTCATGCAAATGGCTAAAACGAGTGCGGCTTTGAACCGATTGAGTGAGGCCAAACTCCCTTTCATTTCGCTCTTAAGCGATCCCACTTATGGGGGCGTTAGCGCGTCTTTTGCTTTTTTAGGGGATCTCATCATCGCAGAGCCTGGAGCGATGATAGGTTTTGCAGGGCCTAGGGTGATTAAACAAACCATAGGGGCGGATTTGCCTGAGGGCTTTCAAACGGCGGAATTTTTATTAGAGCATGGCTTGATTGATATGATTGTGCATAGGAAGGATTTGAAAAAAACTTTGAGCGATCTCATCGCTATGATGATGCATAAGACTTCAAAGATTTTTTAAAGTTTTAACATTGATGCGTTGCGTGGTGTATTCTATCGCTAAAAGTTCGCCTTTAGAGTTAGTGAAAATCTATCAAAAGCAATGCAAGCGATTTGATTGCGAGCTGGAATTAGTGGATTTATTCCCTAAAAATACCGCCAACGCTCAAAAAATCTCTAGAGAACTCGCTCAAAAAAGCTACTCTCTAGCCTTTGAGCCGTATTTAAACCCTAAGGCAAAAATATTGCCTTACATCCTAAAGCTCAAAGGGGCGATAGTTTTGCGTTTAGTAAAATGTTAGAAAATCATCTTAATATTAATTTTTTTATCGCTGGAGCGTATGGGTTTGAAGAAAATTTTTTAAAGGATTGTCAAGCTTGGAGTTTGAGCGAGATGACTTTTAGCCATGAAGTGGCTAAAATTGTCTTATGCGAGCAAATTTATAGGGCTTTGAGCATTATTTTTAAGCATCCATACCATAAATAGGAGGTACACATGCGTTTTTATATTATTTTTACATTTTTGTTCATTGTGGGTTTTGGTGTGTTTGTTTATAGTATTGATCCGCAAGCTTACGCCTTTAATTTAGGGAGCTACAGCTTTAATTTTCCCATTGCGGTATGGCTTATGGGCGTTTTGGGCATGTTCGCTTTTTTTTCATGGGTTTTTTTATTCAAGCACAATCTCAGCCATAAAATCCGCTTATACCATGAAAAAAGGGATTTTGACAAATTGCTCAAACAAATCCTATCCCAAGACACTCAAAAGACTTTTTTAAAAACGAAATTTAAAAGCGATCTCGCTAAAAATCTCTCTCAAATCTTAGCCCGCTATGATTTAAAGGCTGATTTAAACACGCCAAATAGCGGGTGCGAAAAAGTGGATAACCTTTTTAAGCATTACCACAATATAGAAAATAACACCCTTGAGCCTAAAGATCACGCTAAGCACTCTCTGGCCTATGAGCATGCTTATTTTTCTAAACGCTTGAAGGCTTTCATTCATAACGATTTAAAAAACGCCTTTGAAGTTTTAACAAACGCGCAAATCCCTTTGGAATTACGCCGCTACGCTTTTATAGAAATCGCCCAAAAAGGCAGCAAAAAAGAGGTTTTAAAGGCTTTGAATGCGATGCAAGATAACTTGGACAAAGAGTGCGTGAAGTCTTTTTTAAAAGCCTTTTTTGAAAAATCTTTAAACACAGACACTTTAAAAATTTCAGAGCTTTGCAAAAAGGTGGGTTATGACAAGAATGATTATTTAAAGCTCGCCCAAAAAGCGCAAAAATTTCTTGTCCCCGATCAATGGTTCCAGTTTTTTGAGATTTTAAGCCAAGAAGACGATAAAGCGCAAAAAGCCTTTTTATTCGTGTTGTTAGAATTAGAAATGAACGATCTCGCTAAGGAGCATCTAGCGGTTTTATCTTTTGAAGAATACATGCTTTTAAACGCTTACATGGATTTGAAACAAGAGCATAAAAAAGCTTATAAATTAGAAGCGTTTTTGTAGGGGGTTTGTTTGGCTTCATGTTTTTAGGGCAGATAAAAATAGATGGTTGCAAAAAATTCAAGAAATGGGCTAATTGGATCGCTTTTAACGCCAAATGACAAGAGAAAAGACGCTAATGCTTTAAACCTTGATGAAACTAATCCTAAAAGAAACAATTAAAGCCAAAAATACGCTTTAACCCACCATAAAAAGTTTTAGTAACCTGTATTTGATGAAAACAGAGCCTTTTTATTTTTCTTTTATGAATTTTATCCGTATTTTAAAAATACTTCATTCATTACTACAACAAAAGAGTTTTAAGAAGATTTAAAAAAGGGCTAAAAAATAAATTTGTGCTTTTAAAAGATGATATTTTAAAAGACGATAAAAGACGATAAGGGTATTAAAGAATACCCCAAATAACGCTTTAAAAACGCACCACCATAGTGGCCATGTATGAACCTGATTTGAAGTTGCTAGGAGCGCCTTCAGGCAATTTGATATGGAAATACTTTTGACAACCATTAACCGCTTTTTCATAATTTTTAGTGAAAGAATGGTGGTGGCGGTTTTCCAAAGGCCCTTTCATGTGTTTGCTCATTAACGCAGAATGCTTCAATTTGACAAACAGAAGCAAGTTTTCACCGAACAACGATTTCATCGTGAAAACGAACGCTCGTTTATAGAATGTCCGTTTGTCAATATCAATCCCAATAATCCCACTTCCAGCTGAATAGACTAAAGGTTTTGAATACAATCTCAGATCATCGCCACTCAAAACGCTCAACAAAATCCCTAAACTTATTAGTGTCCTAACCCCATTTTCTTTCCTTAAGATATAACATTATCCGTATGTTTAACAGATAAGGAAATCTAACCTAAAACACCTTAATGGTTGATTAAAAAATTAAAAAAAATGTATTTTTTTAAAAAGCGTTACGATTTAGAGAATTGTGAAGATTTTTATAATTGATGGTTATTTTTGAATAATTTTTTTAAATTGATTGATAATGAGATAAGACTCTTTTTTAATCCAATAGGGATCGCCAAAACCTTATTTTAATTTTTAAGTTTTTAGTTTTCACCATACAACCTTTTTAAAAGATAAAACACCCCCACAAGCAAAGCCACACCGATTAAAAAAGCGAGCGAGCGCGAATACATAAAACTTGCCACCCCTAAACTCACCGCGCTGCAAAGCATCGCAATAGTCGCATAAGGGAGTTGCGTGATGAAATGGCTTTGCACCGAACACCCTGCCCCCGTAGCCGATAATATAGTCGTGTCAGAAATGGGGCTTGTGTGATCGCCATAAACCGCCCCTGAGAGAATCGCTGAAACAATCAAAATAATATCGCTTTCATTAGCCATGCCCGCTCCAATGGGCAGCATGATCGCAAACGCTCCCCAGCTTGTGCCGGTAGAAAAGGCGATAAACCCAGAGATTAAAAAAAAGATTAAAGGCATATACACGCCTCCCCCACTATTTAAAAATCCCTTGCTCACTTGCGCCAAGTAAAGCCCCGTTTGAGCGTCGTCTCTAATCACAGGCCCAATAGCCCAAGCGAGCGTTAAGACTAGTATCGCTGGCCCCACACTTTTAAAGCCATCAAACATGAGTTTTAAAAAACTCCCTTTTTCTAAAAACCTATAAGCCAAAAGATAAGTAACAATGAGCGAAAACAGCCCTCCATAAAAGAGCGAAAAACTCGCATCAGTGTTTTTTAAGATCACTCCTGTATAAAAAATCAATGATGAAATGGACACAATCAATAATAAAATAGAAAGAGGCAACAAACTCAAGGGGGCTAGTTTTGGAGAGCTTTCTTCTTGTTCGCTATAAAAATCCTTCACGCCTATGTTTTGATACTTCCTCATGCTAGGGAGGTTGATTTGCCATAAAATGGTGAGAAACACCGCAATGAGCGCAAAAATCGCATAATAATTACTGCTCAAACTTTGCACAAGCACCGAAAAACTATCTTTCAATAAGGGCGAGCTGTCGTTATTCATGATCCCCATGATATATGCCCCCCAGCTAGAAATAGGGACTAACAAACACACCGGCGCTGAAGTGGAGTCTATGATATAGGCCAAGCGCTCTCGTGTGGAGTTATGAGCGTCGTTTAAAGATTTTGAGATTTGCCCCACGGTTAGGGCGTTAAAATAATCATCTACAAAAATAATGATGCCTGAAAAAAAGGCGATAAATTCGGGGGTTTTGGCGTTTTTTGAGTATTTTTTAGCTTTTTTGACAAAGTTCTGCACGCTACCGGATTTTAAAATCACCTGGCTTAAGACGCCTAAAAAGATTAAAAACCCAAAAACATAGAGGTTGGAAAGATTGAAATGAAACCCTTTTTCTGGCTCATAAGTGTAAAAAACGGAAGTGATTTTATGATAAATATATTCTACGAGTTGGGAAAGGTGCAACGAATGCATTAAAACAGCGCTCACTAAAATGCCTGTAAATAACGAGAGCGCGACTCTTTTAGTGAAAACCACCATTAAAATAACGCTAAGAGGAACAATAAGGCTTAACGCTGACAATCCCACCGAATAAAATCCTTTAAATCAATCCTTAAATTTCAATTAAAAGAGACAATCAATATTCACAAAATTCTTTGTTAAAAGAAGAGATGAATTTGCCAAAACCGATCGCTTAAAGGATTTCAATCAAGTGGCCGGGAGAGAGGGATTCGAACCCCCGGAGGTATGACCCTCAACGGTTTTCAAGACCGCCGCTTTCAACCACTCAGCCATCTCCCGCTATTTTTATAAAAGTCCCTTGCAAAAGTCCCTAAATGACTACAATAAATGGAGGCGACACCCGGATTCGAACCGGGGGATCAAAGTTTTGCAGACTCATGCCTTACCACTTGGCTATGTCGCCTTAAATTTTAACACTAGCGTATTCAAAAAATAAAATCAAATCGCACTCAAAAATGGTGCCCAAAGCCGGACTTGAACCGGCACGGTATTGCTACCGAGGGATTTTAAGTCCCTTGTGTCTACCAATTCCACCACCTGGGCAAACTAAATAGAAACCATGCTCTAGAAGTTAAATTAAAATATGGAGCGGGAAACGGGGATCGAACCCGCGGCCCCGACCTTGGCAAGGTCGTGCTCTACCACTGAGCTATTCCCGCACTCTTTATTCAAAAAGACGATTGTTATTGTATCTAAACTCAACAATAAAAGTCAAGGGCTTATGAAAAATTTCAAAACTGATTTTAAAACCAATCAAAACAGCCAAAATCCCTTTTATTTAAAAAATGAACGATAATGTTTTGAGTTTCCATTCAAACAAAACCCGTTCAAGAGTTTCTAAATATGGGTAAAAAATATACAATACCTTATAATAAGATGAAAATTCATGGCGTTTTGCGCTCGTTTTTTATTTCTTTTTAATTTGATTGCATAATAATAGCTGACATAACACATCATCATAGGAGTTTCAATCATGAAAGAAGTCATCCATTCAACGCTAGCCCCAAAGGCTATAGGCCCTTACTCTCAAGCTATCGCCACTAACGATCTTGTTTTTGTCTCTGGGCAATTAGGCATTAATGCAACTACCGGCGAATTTAAAGGCGCGGACATTCATTCCCAAACCATGCAATCCATGGAAAATATCAAAGCGATTTTAAAAGAAGCTAATTTAGGGATGGATAGCGTGGTTAAAACGACTATTTTATTGAAAAGTTTAGACGATTTTGCTGTGGTGAATGAAATTTATGGGAGCTATTTTACAGAGCCTTATCCGGCTAGAGCGACTTTTCAAGTGGCTAAACTGCCTAAAGACGCTTTAGTAGAAATTGAAGCGATAGCCATTAAGTGATCTTATTAAAGGGGTTATCAGCATGAAAAAAGAAGTCGTGGTAATCGGCGGTGGGATTGTAGGGCTTTCTTGTGCGTATTCTATGCACAAGTTAGGGCATAAGGTTTGCGTGATTGAAAAAAGCGATGGCACAAATGGCACTTCTTTTGGGAATGCTGGGCTCATTTCTGCGTTTAAAAAAGCCCCACTCTCATGCCCTGGTGTGGTGTTAGACACCCTAAAGCTCATGCTCAAAAACCAAGCCCCTTTAAAATTCCATTTTGGGCTTAATTTAAAGCTCTATCAATGGATTTTAAAGTTTATGACAAGCGCGAACGCCAAATCCACGCACCGCACCATGGCGTTATTTGAACGCTACGGGTGGCTGAGTGTTGATATGTATCATCAAATGCTAAAAGACGGCATGGACTTTTGGTATAAAGAAGACGGGCTTTTGATGATCTACACTTTAGAAGAAAGTTTTGAAAAAAAGATTAAAACTTGCGATAACAGCGGTGCTTATAAGATTTTAAATGTGAAAGAAACCAAAGAATACATGCCTATCGCTAATGACAATATCTGTGGGAGCGTGCTTTTGACCGAAAACGCGCATGTGGATCCGGGCGAAGTGATGCGCTCTTTACAAGAATATTTGCAAAACGCGGGCGTGGAGTTCCTTTATAATGAAGAAGTGGTTGATTTTGAGTTTAAAAACAACCTCATTGATGGCGTTATCACGCACAAGGAAAAAATCCAAGCAGAAACAATCATTCTAGCCACTGGGGCTAACCCCACTCTCATTAAAAAACCAAGAACGATTTTTTAATGATGGGGGCTAAAGGCTATAGCATCACCTTTAAAATGCCTGAAGAATTAAAACCCAAGACTTCTTCCTTATTTGCGGATATTTTCATGGCAATGACCCCACGAAGAGACACTGTAAGGATCACCTCTAAATTAGAATTAAACACCAACAACGCCCTCATTGATAAAAAGCAAATCGCTAACATGAAAAAGAATTTAGCCGCTTTCACGCAGCCTTTTGAAATGAAAGACGCCATAGAATGGTGCGGTTTCAGGCCCTTAACCCCTAATGATATTCCTTATTTGGGCTATGACAAACGCTATAAAAACTTAATCCATGCGACAGGGCTGGGGTGGCTTGGCATCACTTTTGGCCCGGCCATTGGTAAAATCATCGCCAATTTGAGCCAAGACGGAGCGAATGAAAAAAATGCCGATATTATGCTTTTTTCCGCATTTTTTAGGGATTAAGGAATTTCTTTTTTAAACCCTAGTTTATTGAGGAGTTTTTATGGAAACGATTGATTCGGTGGTGCGTTTATTATCTAATTTGGTGTGGGGGATTCCCATGCAAATTTTATTAGTAGGCACCGGCTTGTTTTTAACCTTCTATCTTAGGGGTTTGCAATTCAGTAAAATCTTTTATGCGATCAAAATCCTTTTTGACAAAGAGTCCCAATCTAAGGGCGATATTTCGCAATTTTCCGCCCTCATGCTTTCTTTAGGAGCAACCGTAGGCATTGGGAGTATCGTAGGCGTAGCGACCGCTATCAGCATCGCAGGGCCAGGAGCGGTGTTTTGGATGTGGGTTACTGGGCTAGTTGGCATGGCGACTAAGTATTCTGAGGGGATTTTAGCGGTGAAATACAGGGAAAAAGGGGCGTTTGGATACAATGGAGGGCCCATGTATTACATCAAAAACGGCCTTAACATGCCCAAACTCGCCATGGCGTTTGCGATTTTTACGATTATTGCGAGCATTGGCACCGGTAACATGACGCAATCCAATGCGGTTTCTTCCATTTTGAGCGAACAAGCGAACTTGCCTAATTGGGTTTCAGGCTTATTGCTTACCCTTTTAACCGCTGTTATTGTCATAGGGGGATCAAATCCATTGGTAAATTCACTTCTTACCTGGCTCCTGTCATGGTACTTTTGTATTTGATCGCTATTATTTATATTATTGTTAGCCATTTTGATTTAGCCGTTCAAGCGATCAAACTCATTTTTGAAGAAGCTTTTAACCCTAAACCCGTTGTGGGCGGAGCGAGTGGCGCGTTGGTAGCGACAATGATAAAAACGGGCGTGGCTAGGGGATTGTATTCTAATGAAGCGGGGTTAGGGAGCTCAGCCATTATTGCCGCGAGCGCTCAAACACACCACCCGGTGCGTCAAGCCCTAGTGTCCATGCTCCAAACTTTTATCGTGACTTTAGTGGTGTGTTCGGCGACGGCGAGCGTGATTTTAATGGCACCAGAATACAACACCTTGCTCCCTAATGGGGAGAAATTGAGCGCTAATTTGCTCACTCTAAAAAGCACGGAATATTTTCTAGGCTCATTAGGGACGGTGGTGATTTTTTTGACCATGATCTTTTTTGCTTACTCTACGATCATTGGCTGGGCTTATTATGGGGAAAAATGCGCTGAGTACGCCTTTGGTGGAAAAAAAGTGAAATATTACCGCTTGATTTTTTTAGCGAGCGTGATGGTAGGGGCTATGGCTAAAATTGATTTTGTGTGGAATTTAGCGGATCTTTCTAACGGGCTTATGGCTATCCCTAATTTAATCGCTTTAATCTTATTGCATAAAGTGGTTTATTCTGAAACTCGTTGGTATTTTAGCAAGCATTCTAACAAGTAAGACAACATGTTAAAAAGGGCGAGTTTTGTAGAAGTGAATACCGCTTCTTTAAGGCATAATTTTCATGCAGTCAAAAGCATTGTCCCTAAAGACGCTTGTGTCATGGCGGTTGTTAAGGCGAACGCTTATGGGGCGGGGGCATTAAAAGCGAGCGAAATTTTTTTACAAGAAGGGGCTAATTATTTAGGGGTAGCGACCTTAGATGAAGCTTTAGAATTGCGCTCTCATTTTTCTAAAACCCCCATTTTGATTTTAGGTTATAGCCCTAACGCTAACGCTTCCATGCTAGTTGATAACGATTTGAGCGCTATGGTTTTTAGCCTTGAACAAGCGGAAGTTTTTTCTCAAATGGCTTTAAAAGCCAAAAAACGTTTAAAAATTCATCTCAAAATTGATACCGGCATGCACCGCTTGGGCTTGGAGCCTAATTTTAAAAGCATAGAAATCATTAAAAAAATCCGCGCTTTAAAGGGCTTGGAAGTGGAAGGGATATTCACGCATTTAAGCAACGCTGATGCTAAGATTAAAACCCATGCTAAAAACCAAATGAAAGCCTTTAACGCTTTTTTAGAGCAGCTTTTGGATCAAAAAATAGAGTTTCAATACCGCCATGCTTATAATTCCGCCGGTATCCTTTCTTTGTGTAATGGGAATGAAAACCGCTTTTTAAATCTCTATCGCCCAGGCATCATGCTCTATGGTTTTTACCCTTCTAATGAAATGAAAGAGTCGTCTCAAACGATATTAAAAAATGTTATCAGCCTGAAAGCCCAAATTGTTCAAATCAAACGAGTCAAAAAAGGCGAATTTATTGGCTACGGCGAGCATTTTTACACCAATGAAGAGACTTTAGTGGGCGTTTTAGCTCTAGGGTATGCGGACGGGTTGGTGCGCGATTTGGGCAATCGCATTCAAGTAGCGATCAATAACCAATTAGCCCCTCTTATTGGCAAGGTGTGCATGGATCAGTGCTTTATCAAACTCAATGGTATTGAAGCTAAAGAGGGCGATGAGGTCATTTTGTTTGGGGATAAAAGCGCTAAAGCTAATGACGCAAGCGAAATCGCCACGCTTTTAAACACCATTCCTTATGAAGTCATTAGCACTTTGTCCAAACGCTTGGAGCGCGTTTATGTGTGAAATAAAATCATGTAAAATTTTTATTTTGTGTTAGAATGCTTGAAAAAATTAGGATTGATTAAAGAATGTAATTATTTAGCTAGCTCTAAGCTTCTTAATTTTCTAATGCTAACTTTTTAAAAACTATTTCTGTATTCTACCATAAATTTTGAAAGTTTTGTTTATAAAATAAAATCGGAAAAATTTTTCTTTACAATTTTATTATTAATAGGGGGAGAGAGATTTATATATAATACAATTATTAATTATATATATCTTTTTATTCTTTTTTATAAATAGGCTCCTTATTATTGATTTTTTATAAATTACATTCTTTTTAATTTCTATTAAAAAAATTTAATATTAAGAGGACTTTTATGAAAAAATCAAATGACAATAACGCACTCGCTAGAAGTCAAAGGGAGTTATTTGTAGGGATTAGGGATTTTATTGTTTTTAAATTTAAGCGTATGGTTGTTTTTAATGGGGTAAGGGATTTTACAAAAATGAGATTTTTGTCAATAGAATTAGAAAAATGTGAAAATATTAAAGATTTGGAAAAATTATGTCATGCAATTTATAATCAAGGCACAAAGCATATTTTGATGATGCGTGTATTGTTTTTGTTCTTTGACTATTTTTGCAAGCATTTGAAAGTTAAGCGATTGAGACTGCTCAATGAAGAAATGCTTGTGAATTTTTTATTTGAGTTAGCTAAACAAAGAAAGATTAATTCAATGGCGAAATATGTGATGTATATTAGGCAATTTTTTGATTACTTGGATAGGACTAAATATTATGAATTTTATTTTAGTCTTAAAAATATAGCCTTCGCTAAACACAAGGATAATTTGCCTAAGCATCTAAATTCAAAAGATTTAAAATCTTTTATATATACTCTTATAAACTATAGAACTAGAAGCAGTTATGAAAAGAGAAATAAGTGTATTTTGCTCTTAATTATTTTGGGTGGTTTGAGAAAATCTGAGGTTTTTAATTTAGAATTGAGAAATATTGTTTTAGAAAAAGAGCATTATATCTTGCTTATAAAAGGCAAAAACAATAAAGAGCGAAAAGCGTTCATTAAACGAGAAATGCTAGAAAAATCTTTAGATGAGTGGTTAGGTGATAGCAAACGATTGAGTAGTTTTAATGGGCGTTTTATATTTAAGAAGTCTCTGTCTAACTATACTCAAAAGCATTGTTCAATCAGTAATTTTGTGTTGAAGATTTTTATGTTGAGTGGTATTGAAAATTTTAAACAATATGGCACAGGATTGCACCTATTTAGGCATAGTTTTGCCACTTTAGTCTATGCTGAGAGTAGGGATATTGTTTTGACTTCAAGAGCGTTAGGGCATCAGTCCTTAAGCTCCACAAAAATCTACATTCACACCGCACAAGAATATAATAAACAAGTAGCAAGCATTTTTGATAATTTGTTGAGTGAGTGAAAGATGATTAATTCCTCATTCAAAAGTTCTTTAAAGGGTTGTTTTTTGATGTTTTTTTTGCAGTTTATCTCGTTGCTTTAGAACCAACATTAACAAAACCAACCGAAGTTCTTATGTTTTCAGGCTGAGAGGCTCTGTTTTTAATGTTATTTACAGCATTGCCTATTGCACCTTCTGTTTTTACAAGAAAATTGCTAGTTCCTACAGAAGCGCCTTTAACACCACCGCTTACTGCACTACCTACATTACTAGCAAAGCTTAAAAAACTTTGCGATCCAGCTTTTAAGAAGTTAGCTAGATCAACCGAACCACCTTGTGTTCCAAAAATGGTATTGATAATATTTGGAATATTGCTAATTAAAGCTGAAGTAATCGCTGAAATGATAATAATGCCGATAGTTTCTATGATATTTTGAGTAGGTTTAAATAATTCTAGCCCAATAGAGTTTAGCATGGCAAATAAAAACACAAGAGGCGCATAAAAGGTTAGAGAAAAGACTTTTTTAATGTAAGAAAAGAAAAATCCTTGAGTTTGTTTAAAAAATAAACAAGGCGTCATAAAAATAAAGCATAGCAAATAAAAAGTTTTTTCTATAAAAATAATACAAATAAGATAAATTGTTTTAAATATAAGTAGGATTTGAAAAAACACAATAGCCACAAAAGATAGAGACTGCATAATAAAAACAAATGGTTTGCTAAAACCTGCATTATTTTCTCTAAAGCTTTCATAAAAAGCAAAAAGTTGCTTGGTTTGATTTTTAATAATTCCTTGTATATTCCCATTAAAACTTATAAAACTTTGATTTGTTTTATTTTGGGATTGATTTGATTGTTGTTGAGCTTTTTTGTAAAAAGTTTTTGTTGTTTCTTCAATGGCGTTATTAAGAATGACTGCAGGCGCTTCTACAAAAAACTCTACATATGAATGGAATTTTTTAGGACTATTCAAAGCAAAGTGCATTAAGGATAGAAGAGCAAGAAAAAAAGCAAATTGCGTGAAAGTTTTGATTTCAAAAAATTCATTATTTTTGTATTTTTTTAAAGAATATGCAAAAATAAGTATTGTTCCTATAGAAACCATAGCAGGTGCGATTGTTTTTGCAATATTGTTGTATTTGTCTTTAAATTCATTGGTGAAATTTTGAAATACGCCTATAATACTACTATAAAGCCCATCAGTAGCCACATTGAGATTATCAGCTGGTATGAAATAAGAAATAATACCAATAGCAAGAGAAATACCACCCCAAACCAAATAAGGCATTATTCATCCCATCCTTGTGTAATATTGTTTTTCATTTGTTGAAACTTTTCTGTTGCTATATTCCCACCTTGTGTCATCATAAAAGATTTTTCAACATCAGGCAATTGTGAAGTGGGTAGTCCAAATTTATTTAAATTTGCTTTAAAAGCTTGACTTGTCTTTTTATTTATTTCTAAAAACTCTTTTTTAACGCTTTCAGGAGGGTTTAAAAATGATGGCATAATGATATTTTGTTGTTTATAATAAGTGTCTGAATAGGCACTTGCCATAAGAGACAGGGTTTGATTCATAAAATTTAGGTTATTGGCAATATTAAGTAAAATTTGTGTGTTTAACATTTCAAATTTTTGTTTAAAGTCTGCATAGATTTTTGCTTTAGTTTCTTGATTTGTTGCTCCTTTAAGCCTTTCTATATATGAGCCATTGTCTTTCTCAAAAGTGTTTATCAATCGCTCAATTTCAAGTGTATTACTAAAACAATAATCCTTACCATCAATATTTTGTTTAGAGCAATACCCTTCTTTCGCATAAATAGGATTTTTAACGGAAAGTTCTTGTGTAAAACTTGCACCCCTGTTCTGTAAAGATGAAAAAAGTTTAAAGGTTCTAGCTTGAGCTTCTTTAAATATTTCTAAATCAATTTGTTTTGATTGAGATAAAAAATCTCCATAGCACTGAAAATTTTTTGATATTAGACAAGTTTGTGCTTGAGCTAGGTATTGTTGCTTTTTTATCCCTAAAAGTTCTTGCTCTTTTGTTTTGCAAATAAAGTCTGCTAAGACCCTACCACTTAAACTTGTTGTTATATCTTGAGTGGTTGTAATTTGTGTGTTTCCAAGCGCATTAGCTAAATTTTCTAAAGCCTGTCTAGCAGCACTCTTTTCTTTTCCCTTATCAGAGAAAAAAATCTCTTTTGTTTTTGGGTTAATTTTGCTCATATCTAATTCAGGGCATTTGCTAGCAATATTTCGTAATAAAAATTTTTCGGCTAGATTGTAGTTTTTAGCGCTTTCTTGTAGGGCGAGAGCGTTTGATTTTACATTCTTGGCAATTTGAGTTGCATTTTCTACTAAACCCATAGGGTTAGGGATATTTAAAATAGAGCCATTCATAAACTGATTGGTTTTCAGTAAAATATCATTCACTTTATTTAGTTGGTTAATGGTGGTTTGAGCTTTTTCTATCATCTCTTGGTATCTTTTGATTTGTTCTGCCCAGTGATTGACCTGTTGAACAAAGCGAGACTTGTCTATAGCGTCTTTTGCTTGTTGCCAGATATTCTGCGTAGGATTATCCACAATCATAGCCACAGCGTTTAAGTGGTTTAAAGCAACCACCAACAACAAAATAAAGGATTTTTTTAAAAAAGTCTTTAACGCTTTCATGCCTTATCCTTAAAAAGGCCTGTAAATCAGTCTTTGAGCGCAAGAGATTTTATTATCATGCCAATGATACCAATTCTTACCAATCTTTGTGCTTTCACTCCAAATGCTGTATTGAGAGCAAAAGCCTTCATTCTGATTAAGGTAGTAGTTAGACCAATCAATATAGCCTTGCGATTGTTTAAGATCATTATCTTTGTAATAGCCTTGATAAATTTCTACATACTTCAAATAATCATTACTCAAATGCAATTCGTTTTTCAAAACGCTTTGAGTCCTGTTGATGGTGGTGTGAGTGGTGATAAGATTATAGGTTGTGGGGCTTTCATTATCTTGGGCTGGGCGTAAATAAGGTTGAGTGGTTTGAGTGGTAGTGGTTTTGTAAGTGGCGTTCCAATCGGTGATGCTAGGATCAGTATGGAAATATTGCGGTTGGCAACGATTGACTCCATAAGGTTTTTGGCATTGTTCTCTCTCACCATAATTTTTCCTTTCTATCCTAAAATAATGGCTTGTAGTAATATCGCTTAAGACTTTAGAGCTAGCCACACCCATCACATAAGGGCTAACAACCGCACCGCTTTTAATCCCTGCTTCAAAATTACAGGGCGTAACTTCTACCCATTCGCCATTAAGCTTGTTATAGCTTTTTAGCATTGTAGGTCTTTTGGCTTCTAATTTAGCGTCATTGTATTCCCATTGACCGCATGCAAATTCTTGATATTGTGAGCTTAATTGGGTCGCAATCCCACGATTTAAAATCTCTTGCTTGTTAGGATTGCTAGGATCATTATAATATTGATCTACTATGGGCGTTAAGGTTTGGGTTTTATCGTTTTTTTCATACCTAACAATCCTGTCTTGCACCCTTGCATAATCGCTGCAAGGCACAGCGACATGGATTAAATTGTCCATCCCACGAAACACGATTTCAGTTTGAAAGGTTTGCGTTTTCCCCATACCATAACCTTTATCACTCGTGGTTTGTAAGGCGCATTTGCTGTCATCTTTGTAAAGTTGCATGGCGTATTGAGCGCCTTGCAAATCCACACAACCACCGATATTTTGCGTTTTGTTTTCCCTATCTACATAGTAGTATTGCGTTTGCTTGATGGCTTTACCGGCTTCAAAATCGTATCTATAAGCGCATTTAGTGTCATCTCTTAAAGCGTTCATAGAAATACAAGAGCCATCTTTAGCGATAACATCTAGTTTCATCGTGTTGTTGGGGCTTAATTCAGGCGCTTTACAATACTGGCTGGAGTAATTGTTTTCTTGCGAGTTAGGATTAATGGCGCTATTAGAACTACTGCCATTAGTTGGGCTAGTGGTGTTAGTAGGATTATTGGAATTGTTTGTGTCTCCATTACCAAAAGGAATAGGGAAAAACCCCCCATTCCCTAACCCCCCACCACTTGAGCTATTATTATTAAAATTGTCATACCCTCCTGTGTTATTGTTAGTAGAGCCATGGTTAGTGAAATTATTCTCATAACCCCCTACAGAGCCACCGCTTGAAGAGTTAGATCCATTCACTCCATCCACACCTAACACGCCATCTGTATCAATACCACTGCCCACTGCATTATGATTTGAATTATTTCCATTTGCACCATTACTCCCACTGCTCCCATTTATCCCATCGTTGCCATTTATCCCATAGCCATTACTCCCATTTGCACCATCTTTACCATTGATAGCGTTATTGCTAGGGCTATTAGGATTGTTATCGTAAGCGGAACTATCAGAGCCATTACTAAAAGGCGTGTTGGCATACATAGGGTCATTGGTCGCGTTAGTTTGAGCGATGTTTTCTAGCTTTTGGTATTCTTCTTTGCTAACGCCTAAAATCTTAGCCACTTCTTCAGCGTTCTCACCTTTTAAAACAAGGAGAGTGGATTTTTTAATCTTGGCGTTAGGAGGTATCTTTAAACTAGTTCTAGCAGGGCTAGTCAAAGGAAACGATTGATTGTCTCTTAAAAGACTGGTGATTTCTATATCTATGCTGTTAGTTGCATTGTTTCTAAAATAAAACCCATGAGCTTCTACTTTAAACACTCTCTTGCCTAACACCACCCTGCTTTCTATCGCCCCATTAGGCAAATTAGCGTCAATTTCTTTAGTGGTGATAACACTCAAAGCATAGGCTGGACTGAGCAAACCTAACAAAAACGCTCCTAGAATAAAGCAGAAAAATAAAAAATGGTTATATGAATAAGTTTTCATTTGTTTTTGCTCCTTTATTTCAATCCCATTAAAAACTTTAATCACTTGACTAACTTGTGTTTAAAAACTCATCTCCATAGGTATAGACACGCCATCATTTGCTAATCTTTGATTATTTTTTAATTCTTTAGACTTTGTTAATGCGTTTTGTATGTTTTGCTTTGATTTATTTTCAAAAGCTTGTAGTTTGGGACTTAATGGCTTTTTCTCAGTGTTATTTTTTACAGATTTTTTACTATTAAAATCAACAGAATGATTACCTTGATTAAAATCAACAGGTTCATCATCTAAAAAAGACAAATCATTGTTATTTTTTACATTATTATTTTCAATAATGTTATTTTGTTTAATACTATTGTCTTTAATTAGATCATCATTAGTAGTATTTTTAACCATTTCATTAACATTAGCATTATTTTGAGTTAAATTATTTTGATTTTCGCTATTAAACTTCCAAACACCCAAAGCTCTTTTATCCACTTCGTTATTAGCAATAGCGTTTTGTAAGATTTTATGTTGCTCTTCATTGAGTGGGGGAATATGATTTTCTTTTTGATTGTTAAAAATGCTATAAGGAGTTTGATTGGTTTTTGAATTTTTAATATTGTAGGTTAGGGCAAGTTTTATGGGATCATTTTCTTTTAAATTTTTATTATTGATTAAAGCTGTCATTAAAACTTCATGTAAAAATTCTTTGTGCTTTGTCTTCATAGCGCTTGGTTTTTTATTAACCAGCATGGCTAAAACTTGCAATTCTTTAGCACTCATAGTGTGTTTAGCGTATTCTAAAAGCTCTTTTTTGAATAATTTATCAGAGTATTTTTTTTGTTTTTCACTAGGTAAATCTTGTTGTGTAGCCTTAAAATTTTCTCTTCTGTTATGTAAAAAATTCTTTAAATTTGTTATAGGTATCAAATGAGAGTTTTTAGAATTTTCCCTAATATTTTCCTTTATTTCTGTGTTTAATTGTTCTTTATTTTGATAATCTTTATCGTCTTGCTCGTTGATAGACTTTTTTATCTCCAAATTAGGTTCATCATTTTGTAAATCATCTAAATCTTGTTCAAAAGACTTTTGAATGGCTTGTTCTTCATCGTCTTTGTTTTTATTGTTACTTAAATAATGGTCTAAATCTTTTAAGTCATTTTGTAAAGCGCTTTGTAATCCAAAATCAATATTATCTTGTTCTAAAAGTTGCTGTTGCGTTTTGTCTGTTGTGATTGTTTGTTGTAACTCTTCAAGCTCTTTAGAATAGATAGATTGTAAAGTTTCAAATTCCGCATAATTAGACGCACGGCTTAAATCATTAGAAAACCTAGTTAGAAAAGTTGTCCATTCTGCATTGCCTCCAAATTTATTATAAATTTCTTTCATGTCTTTTTTTAGCTCTTTAAAAAAATCACTCCAAGCTTTTGCTTTTTGCTGCTCATTGATGGAAAATAAACTATCAAATAACATTTAAAACTCCATTGTAGAGTATTGCTCTACTTGCTTTTGTGTTTGGTTCTGTTTTTGATTTTCAAAAAAGATTTGCTGGTATTTTTCATTTTTAGTCGCACAATAGTCATTGATAGTCTCAAACAATTTATCAATATTGTTTTTATAAGCGCTTTTTTGTTCATCACTAAAAACATTATTTTTATCTATGTCGTTGAAAATCCTATCTTTGACATCTTTTAATACAAGATTAGAGGTGGCTCGTTTTTCCATAGGATAATCTCTGTCATGCTCTAGTCTTAACATAGCGTTTGTAGATTTTTCAAAATGAGCGTTATTAAGCGGTTTTAGGGTTTCAACAAAATTATCCATTTGTTGCTCGCTTAAATATTTAGAAAACACTTCTAAATTATATAGCCTTTCAATTTTCACATAAGGTTCGCACTTTTCTTGCACCCTTTCAAAATAAGTCTCACCCATTGAGTTAGTTTTTTCTTGAGTTTCATACAAGGGGATTTTTTCACCCTTAGCATTTAGAATGTATTCGCCTTGATTGTTTTTTGCATAAATAATCTCGTTGTTTTCATTTCTTAGAATTTTATCTTTTGAGTGTTTAATGAACATAACTTCCACGCAAGGCTCATTGTTTTTAATTTCTCTTAAAGCGTTTTTAAGTTCATTGGCTTTTTGTGGTTCTTCATTGGCAAGTTTCCCTATTTCTAGTTTAATTGCAGCATCACTAAGTCCTATCCACGCGCTTGAATTATGATTATGTATAGCCTTTTCTAAATCAAGGTTAAAATCATTTACATTGTTATAAGGAGCGCCTGAGTAAGCGCAAAAATTACGGCTATTTTGAGCTATATTCTGTTTGTAGTCATCTTTACTAATACCCATCTTTTCTAATTTAGCACCACTTTTATAAGGCGCTTCCACTTTATTGCTTGGGTTTGCTATAAATAAGAGATTGTCTGCAACTTTTTTTGTGTAATAAATCTTAGCTCTCTCAAACTCATTTAGTCCCTTGTTTTGTGATACTTGCTCTGTATTTTGGTTCATATAAAACCCCTAAAAATAAAAATTTTTTAAATATAACCATATTTTTAAAAACTAAACAATACGGGTTTTTTAAAGATTTTTATTCTAAAAACCCGTATGTTTTAGTTACTGAACTTATGTCCTAATAGTAAAAACCTATTCTAAAGGACTACACATGCAAAAAAAGAAAGCTAAAAACCCACAACCGAATTTATTTAGCATCTTAGATAATGGCGATATTGCAACAAACAATCTTGCTGAAGAATCAGACAAGATCAATGAAATACAAGATCCACTCCCTTATGTCGTGAAAACGCAAATCAATAAAGCAAGCATGATCTCTAGAGATCCTATTGAATGGACAAAGTAGCTGAACATAAAGATTTTGAGAAAGTGCGTCAAGCAGATTATGCTGTTGCTATTGTGTATGAGAAATCAAATATTGAAGGGGTTAAAATCCAACGCAGTGTTTTTGCTCTAAAAATTGATCACTTTGAAGTTGATGATGGGGGATCGTTAGTGATTTATGGTGTTTGCGCTCAAAAAGGGAGCCAAGAATACGAAGAATTAGTCAATAAAAACGCATGGTGTCTTACAAATTCCCCACGACTTAACAATTCAATGAAATTGATTAAGAGAAAGAGTTAAGGGGTTATGGGTTTTTACCCATAAACTTATGAAAGGATTTTGATGGAATTGTTAAATTTAGACGGAGTGGTTGAAAAAGGCGTGTTTGAAATCCCCAGCTATCAAAGGGGGTATGCATGGCAAGAAAGGCAATTAAAGGATTTTTGGAACGATTTAGAGCATGTGTCCAAACTGGGAGATAAATTCCATTACATGCACAGCTTAACCTTAAGAGGGCTTGAAAATGAGCTTGAAGATAGCGCTTTTGAAATCATAGACGGCCAGCAACGATTGGCTACAAGCCTGATTTTATTAGACCTTTTAGCCAAAACCACCCAAAACAAAGACCCAAAGTATTCTTCAATGAATCTCGAACCCGTTCTGTCCTATAAGTATTATGGTTTAAATGAAGCTTTTAGGGCGATCATGGAAGAAGAAAAAGATTTAGAAAGGTTTCAAACTTCTTTTTACGCTAAAAATTTGATTGACGCTCATGCGTTTTTTAAAGAAAAAATCAGCGAGACGCCTGTTGGAACGCTTGAAAAAATGTTTGATGCCCTTATAAAGAAAATGCTTTTTAGCGTAGTGGAATTGAATGATAACCGAATCGATCCGTTCAGCTCTTTTGAAACAATCAACAATCGTGGCAAGGATCTATCCACTTTAGAATTGTTAAAAAACCGCTTGCATTTTGTAGCGCACAAGATTTGTAATGGACAAAAATTAGAAACGCTTCAAAAAGAAATCAATGACACCTACACGATCATTTATTACGATTTGAGATCCTTTGAAGATGATAATTTAGAGAGGTTTTTAAAGCATTTTGTGGCGTATTATTATGGCGAGAAAGGGGATTTTAAAAAGAGATTATTGGAAATGGAGTTTAACGCTCATAAAAGATACCACTCATCATATGATGAATATGAAAAAATAAATGATTTGTTACTTTATCTTTCTTATTCTTCTAATGTTTGGTATTTCTTGCACACGCTTGATGATGAAGAGCTTAGGATTGAAATCACGCCTAAAATGCGCGGCTTACTAGACAAAATGCGGCGCTTAAACGCTTTGAGCGAAAACGCTTTTCTGCCCTTATTGCTCTCTCTTTTAACCATACAGCTTGCTGTAAGAAGTGGCGATGAACGGCATTATACCACCAAAGAGTTGGAAGACCTATTAGAATATTTAGAGCGTTTTGGGTTTTTAATCTATGGGGTTGCTGGCAAGAATACGGCTAAAAATGAATGGATTGGATTAGCCTTCAAAGCGATTCAAGCGTGTAGATTTTAGGAAGATAAAATAACCATTGAAGATCTTCCAACGCTAGAAAAGAATTTTTTCAAGGGAAAGCATAGCGGCTTGGAATTGCTTGAAGAGAGTATCCATTCTAAAAAGAATACTGAAAAATGGTATCGGTGGGACAAGGCGCTGAATTACTTGCTGTATGAATACGAGTTGCACCATAACCCTGAAACGACTCTGAATTTTGATAGCAGTATAGAAAGCATTGAGCATATCCTGCCCCAAAAACCCGATCAAGGCTATAGCGCTAAAGAAAAAAGTTGGGCTAAAAATCCCCATGTCGTGCATGCTTTAGGGAACTTGCTCTTAATCCCTAAAAACGCTAACAGCTCTTTAAGCAACAAGCCTTTTGAGGAAAAAAGAAAGGCATACCTTAAAGGCTCTTATAGTGAAAAAGAAGTGGCTAAAAACGCTTCTTTTGGAGTCGCGCAAATCAAAGAAAGAAGCGAAAAATTATTAGACTTTTTGATCGCGCGTTATCGTATCGCTGAATTGGTGGGTGAAAGCGCCATTAAAGCTTTTAAAAACGCTCTTTTGAAAGACATTGAATGATGCGATTGTTCAAAAATAAAGGGTCTATTTTTAGCGCTTCACACCACAACAAGGAGGAATAAGCCAACCAAGAAGCGTATAACCCAATGAAAAAAGCGGTCAATGATGATTACGACATGGGGATGTGAGTTTCACTAATGCTTTCAATAACATGTGTTTAAATAATGTTATTGAATTTGGCGTAACGCCTTTTAATATTCTTTTTCTCTAAATTTTTCCCTTTTAAAAAACACCCTAAAAAACCACCACTAATAAAATTTTACTAACCATTTTAAAAAGAACTAACAGATAACATAACTATTTACAATAATATAGTATTAAGTTTTTCTATTTTATATACTTTTAAGCTATTTATATTTAAAATATATTTAACAAAATTCTAAAGGAATAAGCGATGATAATCACCATAGCTAACGAAAAAGGAGGGAGCGGTAAATCCACTTTATGCTTGAACTTGTGCGTTCAATTATTGCTAGACAAGAAAGATATTGCCGCATTAGACACTGATAGCCAAAAGAGTTTGGAAGTGTTTAACAATATTAGGAGTGAAACAAGTTTGCCTAATTTCACGCTCTTTAATCGCACAGGTAATATCACAGACACCTTAAAACAGATGACGGATAAATACGAATACATCCTTATTGACACTAAAGGCGAACATTCCAAAGAAAGCCAAAGGGCTATGCTATTGAGCGATTGGGTGCTAATACCCACCACGCCAAGCCAACTAGACACAGCAGTGTTATTAGACATGCTAGAAAGGATTAGAGACATCCAAGCGTTGAATGAAAATTTGAAAGCTTGTATTGTGATGAATCGCATCCCTACTATCCCCACTCTTAAAGAGAAAAAAGCCCTCATTGATTTCATCAACCAAAATAACGCTAATGAAAGCGTGTTTTTAATGGATAATCTATTAAGCGAAAGGATAGCTTATAAGCGTTCAGTGAGTGAAGGTATGGGTGTGATGGAATACAATGACAATAAGGCTAAAAACGAATGATCTCAATTCTATGATGAATTGAGCGGGTATTTAGGGGGCAAAAAATGAAAATGATAGAATTTATAATTTAATTCTAAATAACGCTTAATTGTGTTATGATATTAAAAACAATCTACTTTAAAGGATAAATATGGAATTTAAAAACACTAAAAAAGACAGGCTAAGCGATTTAGAAAATCGCTTTGAGAATGCCAACAAGCATGAAACAAACCAACATGAAAAAGAAGACAGGAAAAAAGCCCACACGCTCTATATTTCAGAGAAAGTGATGCATAGCGTAGAAGAGTATTTGAATGAATTTGGAGCGTTCAGGGAAAATAAAAGCGTGTTTGTTCAAGACGCTATTGTTTTTTATTTAGAACACAAGAAAAAAGAAATGAAGCAAATGCTTTTAGATAAGGCGAGCAAGTTGTGATTTTATTGTGTTTTCATATCAATTTTCATACCAAGGAACTTAAATGGAAAAAACAAGACTTTTAAAATTGAGAGCGTTGAGCTTAGCATGTTTAATGGGATTAGGCGTGAGCGGGTGCGCGTTTTTAGATAAGCAAATCTTAAACGACCATTTGACTAAAGCTAAAAATAACCCAAAATACGATTGCCAAAAAGAAATGGGGTCTTTCCCTAAAAAATACAATGGAATAGAGCAATGCTTAAAGGCTCAAGAAGAGCTTATTGAACCGATTATCACTAAAAAGATTGATCAATATCAATGCGGTGATTTCACTAATGAAGGCTTAAAAGATAAGTGCTTTAAAAGAAACGATGCCTATTTAAACACTCTTTTAACGCCCATCATTCAAAAACAAGAGCGTCGTTTTAGCTGCTCTGATTTCCATAACCCAGAGCTGCAAGAACAATGCAAAGACAAAACTAACGCTTATGAAAAACAACAATACCAACAAAAAAGGCTAATCAATCTCGCGCAATTAGAAGCGTTTGAAAAAGAATACGCACAATATCAATCATACATTATCCCTTACTTCACCAAAGAATGTGTTAAAAAGTCGCCCCCATTGTTAGTTTCTATCACCACCATTTCGGCTTTATAGCGCCGATACAATTCACTCACTCTTTGACAAAACTCATTAGGGCTATAATTACCGCTAGCATCCTGTTCCTTAAAACATAGACAAATGCCCATGTATTAAAGTAATTCGCACTTTGTTGATAAATGAAGTTTTTCATTTGCAACTAAAGCCTTGCTTGCACAGTAGTCAAGCGATAGCTATCAGTCCGTTTTAGTAAGATTTCTTTAACCGCATTAAAAGGTGTATTCTTTTTAATTTCTTTGTCAAAGTATCTCGCTAAAATGTTTCTAGCAGCATTATAGTCAGCCTGAATAGTTCCCCCATTAAATAGGTAAAAAGTATTGCTTTTGCGACGCCCTAATAAAAGGTTGTTACAAAAGCTATCGCATTGCGAAGTGTATGCAGGATTGACTAAATGCAATGCAGAACCTCTGCACGCTATTACATTTTTTAAAGCGTCTGCTATTAAACCTTTAACCCAAGAATTGAGTCTTCTGTTAGTGTTTTTGCCATAGCTTGTGTTTTTTGAAAAGTTTTCTTTTAAATCTTCACACACAACCACCTTTGCCTTATCCACTACTTGATGGCAAGCGTTGTAAATAAGGGTTTTTAATCTTTGTTTGACTTTATGATCTTCTTTGTTTTGCTTAATTTTGCCTAGATTGTTTTTAAAAATACGATTAGCTTTTTCAAGTTGATTGTTTTTTTGAGCTTTTTTCATCAGCGCCAATAACTTGTTTCTTCGTTGGTATTTGACTTTTAGTTTGTCGCTGTATTGGGTGAGGATTTTACCTAAATCCTTCCCTAAAAATTCGTTAGTGCTTGTTACAAAGACTTCACTATAACCCTTATCAATGCCTATTATTTCATTCCCACAAGTGCGATTATCTGTTTTTTCATAAGAACTATGAACTTCCACTACCTTGTTTTTTATAATCAGTCTTAAAGTGCCACTAGGTTTGTATTCCATTGTGGTATTTAAAGGGATTTTAATCCTTTTGTTTTTGATTAAAGAGGGTATAGAGATCCAACATTGATTGTTCAATTCAAAAACTTTGTAGTCATCGCTGCGGACAATGATTTGATTGAAAACAGAATTTTTACCATGCTTGAAAGCTTTTCTCATTTTTCTGTGTAAAAAATGATCTTTTAGCCATTCATCTTTTTTTAATTGGATAAAGGCTTCTTTTTGCTCTTCTTTGGTTTTATAGTGTTTGAATATGTCTTTTTTAATAGAAGTTTTAGCCGCTTCCAAATAGAGCTTGATGTTATTGAAGCTATCTCTTAAAGTCTCTTTCCAAGCGTTAGCTAAAACTTTAAATTCCCTTTTTTCCTTAACCCATAAATCTCTAATTTTTCTATCGCTCGTATTCAAACATTTTAAAGCCCCATATTCTTGCCATATTTGAGAACGCAATTTTCCTAAAATTTGGGCTTGTTCGTTTAACGCTTTTAACTTACCTTTATTGATATTTTTGGCATAGAGTATTCTTGTAACTAGCATCATTCTTGATTTTTAAGATGTTCTTTAATTTCTTTGTTGTATTTTCTTAAGCCATAAAGCCTAGAACTAAAACAATGGATAATGCTCAATAAATCTTGTGTCATCTCAGCTTCAGGGCTTAAAGAGATCTGATTCATTATAATAATTTCACAGCCATGAGTTTGAGCAAAGCTTTCAAAATATTCAAAACCAAAACGCACAAACCTATCTTTATGAGCGATAACCAATTTAGAGATTTTTCCCATTTCAATTTCTTCCAAAATTCGGTTAAAAATCTTTCTCTTATAGTTTAACCCACTCCCTATCTCATTACACCATTCACTCACCGCATAGCCATTGGCAAGACAAAATTTTTCTAAGGCTTCAATTTGATTTTGCAAATCTTGTTTTTGATTAGCGCTAGACACTCTAGCATAAACCACTATCTTTGCTTTATCTTCACTAGCTTTAATACCTAGATATTCTAAGTATTGATCATGCGTGTAAAAACGCCTATTTTTTTGATTACGATGAGCGACAAAAACACCCTCTAAATCCCATCGTTGTAAAGTCCTAACAGATTTACCTATCATACTAGCAAACTTAGCAGGCGAATACACAAGCTTTCCTTAATTTAATTATGTGGCTATTTTATCATAAATTAGTTATATTTGTCAATGTTTTTTGTATTAGTTAGATGCTCTATCAAATGGATTACGCCGTCATGTTTTAATCCCATTACCACCACGCCATATTCGTTAGAATAGTCTTTATTAGTCGTGGCGGGGTCGCATGCGATTAATAGCTGTATATAATTATATCTTAAATAAACCTCATCACACCTGAAATCTATGTTTTTAAAAATGCTTATATCACTCTTGGTTCGTAACGCACCTAACCATGTGTGCTGATACTCGGTGTAGGGCATCGTTTTTTCATCGTGTTTTCTTTTTTCGTCTAGGGCGCTATTTTTAAAAAAAGGGTTATCGTAGTAATTGATGCATTTAACATAGCTTTTAGGTGGTGGGATGTTGCCTATAAAGGTCTTATAGACAATGTCATCTGCGGTTGTAGGGTTTAGCGATAATATAATCTTGGGGGTCTTGGCTCTTATCACGCTAGGCACTAATAACTCCCATGAACGCTCGCTAAAATATTGCGCCTCTTCAATCCAAGTAATGTTAATGTCGGCTATGGATTTAATGTTTCCTGCGTTGTATTCTTGCATGCCTTTGAATAAAAAGGTGCTTCCATTTTTAGCTTCTATCTTATCGGTTTTAATCCTAAATTCATCGCTTAAATCTAGTGAATGTATCCATTTCTCTAATATAGATTTAACGCTGTCGGCTATGGTGTTTTGTGTTTCACGCATGCATAATATTCTCAAGCGTGGCTCTTGGTAGGCTCTTAAGACTAACATTTGTGCTATGCTTTCACTCCTTCAACGGATACAAAATTAAACAACATAGCCAATAGCATGAAGGATGTGAAAACCTTTGAATCATTCAACCACAATTTAGCCAAACACCAAACAAGCCCTTTAAAAATCACTAACGATGCGATAGAAGAAATGATGTGTTCTAGTAGCCATGCTTTAGTCTTTCCTATTTTACAAATCTTATACCCACACCTGAACTACAAAACCACCACTTTTCATATAGACCATATTTATCCAAAGTCCAAGTTTAAAAAGGAAAATAAAAAATTGGATAAAGATTTCTATAAGTGTGGGAATTATTTATTTAATCTCCAGCTTTTAGAAGGTGCAGAGAATATTGCTAAAAAGGATAAAGACCATGAGGTGTGGCTCAAAGAAGAATATAAAGATAATCAACAAGCCATAGAAGAGTATAAAAAAAGAAATTATATTGATCCTAATTTAAAATTAGAGTGGGAAAATATAAAGGAATTTCGTGAAAAAAGAGAAGAAGCTATCATTAAAACATTAAAGGAAGCGTTATTACCCAAGTCTTAATAGGAGTGTTTTTTTGGCTGATAGAATCAAGTAAAGCGTTTTAACAGAATAAGTAAACAAAATTTAAACTCGTTTAAGTGGTGTTTAATGATAAAAAAGATAGAATAGCCCGCTTTTTGAGTGCTAATAAATTTCATTTACTGCTTATTATCTAAAAAAATTCCTTTAAGGTGTAAGGTAGCTATATTAATTTTATCAATCTTAGTTTCAAAATGAAAAATTTAAAATAGGGCGATAGCCTTAGTGAAAGGATAATTGAAAGGGTAATTAATGAAATATTTAGGCAGAAAAGAGATAAAAATCTTAGGATTGTCTTCGCTTGGTGGGGCTTTAGAATTTTACGATTTTATCATCTTTGTATTTTTTACAAGCATCATTGCCAAACACTTTTTCCCGAACACGCTTAGCCCTATCTGGTCTGAAATCAACACTTATGGTATCTTTGCCGCAGGTTATCTGGCGCGCCCACTTGGTGGCATAGTGATGGCCCACTTTGGGGATAAATTCGGCCGTAAAAACATGTTCATGCTCTCTATTTTATTAATGGTAATCCCAACCTTTGCGCTAGCTTTGATGCCAACTTTTAATGATTTGGTGGGTTTTGGCGTGGATAGCATGGGGCTTACCCCTAAAAACGCTCATTATCTTGGTTACATAGCTCCTGTTTTTTTGGTGCTTGTTAGGATTTGTCAAGGCGTTGCTGTGGGTGGTGAATTGCCTGGCGCTTGGGTTTTTGTCCATGAACATGCTCCGCAAGGCCAAAAAAACACTTATATCGGTTTTTTAACCGCTTCCGTAGTTTCTGGGATTTTGCTTGGGAGTTTGGTTTATATTGGGATTTATATGGTTTTTGACAAGCCTGTTGTTGAAGATTGGGCTTGGAGGGTTGCCTTTGGGCTTGGAGGGATTTTTGGTATCATTTCTGTGTATTTGAGACGCTTTTTAGAAGAAACTCCTGTTTTTCAGCAAATGAAGCAGGACGATGCCTTAGTCAAATTCCCGCTTAAAGAGGTGTTTAAAAACTCTCTCTTTGGTATATCAATCTCCATGCTTATCACTTGGGTTTTAACCGCTTGTATTTTGATTTTTATCCTTTTTGTTCCCAATTTTACCCTTACGCATCCTAATTTTAATTTCACTCCGTTTGAAAAAACCTATTTTCAAATTTTAGGACTTGTTGGTATTGTAAGTTCTATTATTTTAACCGGGTTTTTAGCCGATAAAATCAAACCGCACAAAGTTTGCATGGCTTTTAGTGTAGCCTTTGCCTTTTTTGGCTTTTTATTCTTTAAAGAATTTTATTCTAACGCGCCAAGTTTAGTAAATACCATAGTTTTATACTTTTTAGCGTGCTTTTGCGCGGGTATTATGAATTTTTGCCCCATTTTTATGAGCGATGTGTTTAGTGCCAAAATCCGTTTTAGTGGGATTTCCTTCGCTTATAACATAGCCTATGCTATAACCGCTGGCTTTACCCCTCAACTTTCAAGCTGGTTAAACGCAAAAGCCATAGCAGCGCCTGAAAGCTTGCAAAGTTATGGTTTGAGCTTTTATATTTTTGTGGTTGCTTTAATCGCTTTTATCGTATCGCTTTTAATGGCGCCAATTTACAACAAATCTAACCCCCAACACGAAGTGTCGCCCACAGCATGAAAGAAGCGCAAACTTTTGAATCATTCAACCAAGATTGAGCCGATTTTCATTAAACCATATTTTAAAAAAATCATATTGACCCTAGAATTAAAAATATAGAAGAATTTCGTGGAAAAAAGAGAAAAAGCTAAAAAAGGAAGCGTTATTATTTAAGTTTTAATGGGGTGTTTTAGCGCTATTTGTTGTAAGGGTTTAACGCTTAGTGTTGGTGGATTTTGGTGGCAATGGAATTCTTAACATTCAAAAATTTTTAAACTTATCGTTTTAGATTTCATTTTGTTGTAAAACTCTTAATGGGGTGGGGGGATATTATATTCCCCTCTGCAATCTCATTAAAACCCCCCCTAGCTCCCTATGAAGTGCATCGCAATGAGATTATCGCTTGATTAAAATCAAGCTCTCTAATATTCTCACCCTAAAACACCCACCCGTAATTGAAAAACACCTTAAAATGGCTAGCCCCTTCATTAAAAACAAAAGAGTTCGTGTAATCGCTACCACTAGAAACGACGCTAGCTTTTCTTTGGACTAAAGGGATGCTAATCCCTACAGAATATTTAGAATGCTTATAGCGGTAATTCAACCCAGTAGCCACATCTAAATTGCCGCTCCCTTTGACTTTGTTCAACACATAATAGCTGTTATACAAGCCCCTTAACCCCCCAAAGATACCAAAAGATGAAGAAAAGTTTCTTTGAACGCCTATAGGGCTATTTTTATTGGAGTAAGTGGTGATGAAATCCAACAACAAATCTATCCCCCCACCATAGCTCAATTGCTGGACTTTTTGATTAAGGGCTTTAGAATAGTTGTATTTGATGATGCCATAATAAGCCAACCCTATGAAATCATTAAAGTAGTTTTGATAGCCTATCTTAGCGTTAACCCCTAAAATAGGGCTTCTAAAACTCTGTGAAGCACTTGAAAAATAGTGGTTGGTAACGCTAGAAGTGACAAAGGTTTTTTGAATGGTGCTGAGCATGGAATTGGCTAAATCTTGCGTGTTCAAACTAGCGTTTAGATTGTAGTTTGTTTGACTCCCTAAGTTAGCGTAGTTGATCGGTAAAGCGTTTTGATTGATGAGTTGCTGCCAAACCGCTGCCGTTACCCCTAGAAACCCAGCTGGGACATCCGCGCAATTGTGATAGATGGAATTAGGGTAGTTGCTAGGGAAAGCGCTCTGACCTTGACCCCCATAAAGCGAACACACATTATAAGGGAGGCCATCAGAATCTTTTGGTTTGCCATTTTCACTTTGACCGGTTGGCACCCTTTGGTAAGTCATGTTCCCGTTATGAGTATAACCCTTAGTGTGGCTGAATTCATGCAAAATGGTCCTTAAATCCTCTAAATTGATAGTCTTAAGGTCATTACCAAAGAGTTTTTTAGGATCTAAAGCAGAAGCCACTACTCCTAATGTGCCATATTCACCATCATTACCATATCCATTGGCTAACCCTACAACCCCTGAATCTTTTAAAACAACCGCATCAATTTCTATTTTTTTTCTAAAATTATTAATAATACCTTGTTTGTTGAGTATATATTGTTGATCGACTTTAGTATCAACACGCCCATTTACTCCGGGATTTACGCATTTTGAAGGATTATTATCGCAATCTGTTGAGCTGTTAGTGAATTCAAAAGGAGCGTTTAAAATCGCATCGCCCCAAGATTGGGAGTCTAAGACAGCGATCATGTTCAACATTAAATTGGTGAATTCTTCTGCGGTTTGTGGGGTGAAATTTTGCCAACAATCATTTTTGGTATTACCATTATTATTGTAAGGACAAGTGTTGAAATTGCTTGGATTTTTATTACTATATTTCATTATCAGATTTGTTTTAATCTTATTGAGCGTTTCAAACACTCTTTGCGTGTTAGCGTCAGAAACAGAAGTGCTAGTGGCTTCAAATTTTGGAAGAAAGAAAGTATAGGGGCCAATTTTATCAAACGCCTCTTTTAGGCTATCAAATGCCTCTCCAGGCAAAACCATCTTAGAGTGTTTGGGGATAGTCTCTATCACCCCTAGATCAATCGTGTTGCCTTGAGCGTCTGTAAAACTCAGTTTAACATTGCTTAAATTATAAGGTAAGAAATTTTCTATAGTTAATTTACCACCAATATACAATACTTTAATAGGGGATAAGGATGAAAATGTTAATTGTGATATGGATTTAGCGTCTGTGAACAAATTAGCCGCTCTTTTTAAAACGCTATCTGTGGGTAAATAGTTATAAGTTGCGTAAGTGTTTTTTGTGGTGGTGTGTCTTTTTTCTTGCGTTTGCGTGCCTTCTAATAGCCCAGTTTCAAACCCGGCTTCTATGAAAAAGCCATTTTTCTCGTTCGCTTCTAAAGCGCTGAATAATAAAAGTGGGATGAATAGTTTTCTCATGGTTATCTCTTTTTAGTTTATAGCGCCTTTATTATACAATTTAAGGGGATGGTTTATTTATTTTTCACAATTTAAAGTTTTTACAAGGGATTAGTGTTTCATATTGAAACAAAATTTTCAAAACAAGCGTTCGTTTTAGGGCTAATTTAGCGTTAATTAGGCTGTGTTAATCAAAGTTTGATAGTTAAAGTCATCGCTTGGGCATGTGTCAAATGGATGCACCAATCAAGACAGAATCTTTTCCATAAAAAGAGTAGGGAAAATCAAAGCCTCTTCGCCCAACTCCACCACGCAATCCTCTTCTTTGATGCGCACAAAACCCAGCTTTTGATAGAGGTTGCATGCCTTGATTTGACTCTTGCTCACATGCAGAGAGATTTTAGTATAGCCTTTAATAAAAGCGTATCGCTCCACGCTCTCATAGAGTTTTTGACCTAGCCCTTGAGATTGATAAGTGCTATCCATGTGGAATTTGCACAGCTCGGCTTCTGTTTGATTGATACGATTAAGCCCGCAGATCCCAATGAGCTTTTTATCCTTTCTCATTCCAAAAAATTCCCCGCCATGCTCGCGCAGTTTTTGAACGAACCCGCTAATACTGGGCAAAAGATCCAAGCGTTGGATAAACCCTAAAGGGTTGTCAGCGATGCGCTTAGCATAAAATTCTTCTAATTCAGTGGGGTATTTGGGCGAAAAAACTTTGATGGTCATGATTAACTTTTTAAAACCCTTTTTGATTATCCCACAAGCGGATATGGAGCCTATCGCTCAGCCTAAAACCATGCTTTATGGCTAGGGGGCTAGGGTTTTTAGGTTTTTGTCTAGCTCGTTATTGGTTGTGCCTAAGGGCATTAAAAAGATTTCATTATTTTTTAAGGAGAGTTGTTTCAAAAGGCTTTGAATCTCTGCGATAGATTGAGCGGCGTTTTGGCTATCCAGGACAAATTTAAAATGTGCACTTTTAGCGTTATTTAAGATATTTTGTAGGGCTTTAAGGTTGATCCGCTTGCTTTCTTGCTCCAAAGAAAAAGAGAGTTTGACGCTTAGGGTGAAATGCAATTCTTTTAAAATAGGGCTAAATTCAAAAAAAATAGAGCCATTACTCTCTACAAATAAAGGGATTTTTTTATGGTGGAAATGCTCTAAAACGCTCAATAAAATAGGGTTATTAAAATACAAGCTTGGCTCCCCGCCTGTAAGAATGAAATCAAAATCCTTATAATTAGGGGCTAAATCCTCTAATCGTTCAATCAAAGATTCAGGCTCATTGTAATAATCCCAAGATGTTTTGAATTTAGGATGCACCGCATACAAGCTATCGCAACCTGTTAGAATTTCATCATTGAATGGGGTTTTACAATTAAAGCCCTTGCATGAAAGGTTACACCCCCCTAAGCGTAAAAAAAGACTGGGCTTGCCTATCCTTTCTCCTTCACCTTGTAAGGAAAAAAAGCTCTCAACGACCGGGAGTTTCATGGGATTTGGTGTAAGGGCTTAGCATGAAAAAAGCATTTTTCTTCATCGCTAATGATTTTATGGAAAAAGTCCTTATCATGCCACAAATTTTGAATGCCTTGTGAAAAAGAGACGCAATGATCATGCACTAAAGATTTAAAGTGTGGGTTTTCTAAATCTTTTAAAAAGCTCTCCGCATAGCCGTTTTTAGTCTCATGCACGCGCACGCTAGAGATTTTTAACTCCCCTTCATCATTAGAAAAAACGCTTTTTTGTAAAATCCTTGTCAGGTAGTATAAAAACATGAGGGCGTAACTCTCCGCACTCAAATTAAACGAGCATTTCACATAACGCGTGCAATGATTTTCTATAAAACGCTGGAACTCAACGCTTTCTTTATCCCAAAAATGATGGGCATGATCAAACGACTCAATGAAAACTTGCATTTCTTGTTGCATCAGTCCAAAATCTAATGCCATGTTCGCACTATCTAAGCGGTTGGTTTCAATAAAAACCTCCACTTCATAATTATGCCCATGGATATTTTGAGCGCATTTTAAAGAAGAGCAATTGCGCACCACATGGCTAGCGCAAAATTTATACAATCGCCTGATAACCATTTCATTGCCTATAACATGGCTGATAAAGGGGCAGTCTTAAATTGTAGTAGTAGCGTTCAGGGCGGTTAAAATCAATGCGTTTGATCGTGCTTTTAATCAAATCCCTATAAAGCATCTGATAGCCGCAAGTTCTCCCGCTCACGCTCCCATCCACATATAAAACCCGTTTTTGCAACACCACATCATACCAATCCAAAATAAAATGCGAATTAGTGCTCATTAAAATTTGCTCGCTAAAGCCATTGATAGCGTAATAATCCGTAGGGGTTTGGGAGCAATAAAACTGCCCCCCAAGAAAATAACAAGGCTTATTGACTTGATCAATCAGTTGGTAATTGTATTGGTAGAACGGCACAGCCGAGATATTACGGACAATGCGCGCATAGATCACATTTTTGGCTTTATCTAGTGGGAATTCCGCTTGCGTGAAGACGTTATAAAAGCCTAATTTTTGCAATTCATAAACAATCACATTGATATAATAAGAAGTCATCGCATCGCTTCTGTCATAAGCCACCACGATAGTGGAATTATAGTTGAACAAATAATCCCCTGTAACTTCTGAATAATACCCCATGTGCAGGCGGTGCTGGCATGCATTAAAGAAAAAAACACCCCAACAATTAGCCCTAAAAAAGCCAAGCGGTGATTTTTACTCACTTTAACATTCCCTCATGCCAAGATTCCAAGCTTTTTAGATCATCATAACTGGTTAAATCTAAATTTAAAGGCGTGATAGAGGCATGGTTTGAAGCAATAGCGTCAAAATCAGAGAGTCTGTCTTCATTTTCGCGCTTTTGCCATTCTAAGGGGTGTAGCCCTAGCCAAAAATAGCTTTCATTCTTGGGGTCTGTACACTTATGCACTTCTTTTTTATACAGCCTATAGCCCTTAGGGGTGATGCGTTCGCCCTTATATTCTTGTAAGGAGCAATTAGGGACATTCACATTCAGGAGTTTGCGCCCCTTTAAGGGGTAGCCTTTGGTGAAAACATTTTGGACTAAATCCTGGATGATCTTTTGAGCTAGATCAAAACTTAAGGGAGTGTTTTTGTTTTTGTTAGAAAGGATTTGAGAAATCGCAATGGAAGGCACGCCCTGGATCGTGCCTTCAATCGCTCCGGCCACCGTTCCCGAATAAATCGTGTCTTCGCCCATGTTAGAGCCAAGATTGATCCCTGAAATCACCAAATCAAAACAAACATGTTTAAAAAGCTCATTGATCGCCAGATACACGCAATCGCTTGGCGTGCCATCATCAATCCTATAATGCCGGCCTTCTTTGCCCTTAATTTTCTCCGCTCTTAAAGGCGCAGTGATAGTGATGCATTGCGAGCATGCGCTTTTTTCATGCTTGGGGGCGACCACATAAATTTCTGCCATTTCTTCTAAAGCTTGTTCTAAAGCTTTAATGCCTTTTGCATGGTAGCCATCATCATTGGTGAGTAAAATTTTTTCATGTCTTGCCTTTAAATAGAGTGTTCAATAATGCGTTTAAATTTTCTTGCAATAAAGGATAAGTGGGTTTTAGTAGATTTAAATCGTTTAAAATCTCTGTTTTTAAAGTGTGGGCGTAATCGTTTGCCTTTTTTAGCCCTAACAAATTCACAAAGCTGTTTTTAGCGCCGTCTAAATGAGTGGTTTTACCGCTTTCTTCTTCATCTTGTGTAACGTCTATAATATCATCTAGCACTTGAAAACAAAGACCCATTTTTAACCCAAAATCCTGAAGCCATTTTAAAAGCTCTTCATTTTTAATACCGCTTGCAACAAGCCCCATCATCAGGCTTGCGCTAATCAATTTAGCGGTTTTATGCTCGTGTAAGAAAGTGAGCTGTTCTAAATTTAAGGGCGTGTTTTCAAAATAGCAATCCAAAGCCTGCCCTAAGATCATGCCCTTAATCCCCCCATTAGCGCTTAAGATTTTGGCTAATTCCACAATGATAGGGCTTTCTAATAAAGCGTTTGAAAGCAATTCAAAAGAGTAGGTGTTGAGCGCATCGCCGATTAAAACGGCTGTGGTTTCATCGTATTTAGCGTGTAAAGTGGGGTGGTTTCTCCTTAAAGCGGCGTTATCCATGCATGGCAAATCGTCATGGATGAGCGAATAAGTGTGCAAGCATTCAATGCTTAAAGCGATTTTAAAATATTCTGTTTGTTGGTTAGAATAATCTTTTTGACCCACTAAAGAGCAAAGCACGGCTAAAAAAAGCTTGGGGCGGAACCTTTTGCCTCCATTGAGCACCATTTCAAAAAAGGCTTTTTCCAAATAAGGGTGGAAGCTTTCAAGGTGTAAATGATGGTGGTTTAAAAAGCTTTCAAAACGCTCGCACTCATTATAATAAAAGGATAAATTAGGGTTATTCATGTATAGAATTATAACCTAAGATTTTAAGAGTTGCATAAATTCAGCTCTGGTTTTAGGGTCTTTTTTGAAGAGGCCTCTTAACACACTTGTTTTAATGATCGCATTTTGCTTTTGCACCCCTTGCATGCTCATGCACAAATGCTTGGCTTCACAAACCACGATCACGCCCCTTGGCTCTATGATTTCATCAAAGGTTTCTGCAATTTGAGTGGTCAGCCTTTCTTGGATCTGCAAGCGTTTGCTATAAATTTCAATGAGTTTGGCGATCGCGCTAATGCCTACAATCTTTTCTTTAGGGATATATCCTACGCTAATATTCCCCAAAAAAGGGAGCAAATGGTGTTCGCAAGTGGAGTAAAATTCAATATTTTGAGCCACTATCATTTCATCGCAAACGCCTTGAAAATACGCGCTTTTTAAAGCCACTCTAGGGTCTTCTTTATAGCCTTTATACAAGAATTTCCATAATTCTTGAACCCTTTTAGGCGTCTCTTTCAAGCCTTCTCTATTCTTATCTTCGCCGATATTTTCAAAAAATTGGTTGAAAAAATTTTCCATTTAAACAAAACGCCTTGATAGAGATTGGATACGATTTTTAACGCTAGGGTGGGTGCTAAACATTTCAGCGTTAAAAAGATAAGCCGCTGATCGGGTGCTATTTTTATCTATTTCTTTATAATCGTTATTGGTGTAATCGTTAGAAATTTTTTGTAAGGCTCTGATCATGGGCTTATTGTCATGCATTAAAAACGCCGCCCCGCTATCGGCCATGTATTCTCGTGTGCGGCTCAAATACATTTGCAAAATAAGCGTTAAAAAAGGCAAAATGATCTGTAAACCCAATAAAATCATTCGGGCTAAATTCGCCCCACTATTCTTGCGATTCCCCATGAAAAAATACACGCTAAAATTAGCCACTAACAGCATGATATTGCTTAAAATCCCCACGCACATGGTCAAGCGGATGTCATTGTGCCGTATGTGGCTGAGCTCATGAGCGATCACGGCTTTCAATTCATCTCTATCCAACCTCTCTATTAAAGCGCTTGTAAGAGCGATAAGAGAATTAGATTCATCCCACCCGCTCGCAAAAGCGTTCATGTAAGGGGCGTTAATGATATAAAGCTTAGGCTCAAAATGAAGCTTAGCCTCTTCTAAAAGTTCTAATAAAAGGCGATGGATTTGATTTTCTTTAGAGCTTAAAACCTTGCTTGTGTCAATAAGCTTGTATTCATCACCGCTTAACATGATAGAGCTAAAATTTTGGATACAAATAACAATAATGACAAAAGCCGCTAAAAACATGATAATGGTGATCGTAGGAAAAATTTGAAAAGTGATGAGTTTAAAAAGGGCTATGCCTAAATCATTAGCATTAATTCTAATGACATCCACCAACAACCCAATAAAAGCAAAAATCACGCAATAAGTGGCTAAAACCGCGTTCGTTTTGATCCTGTTTTGCACGATAATCTTTTCAAAATTCGTCATTATTTTCTCCTTTCTCATGCTTGATTTCTTTGAGCAACGCGCTCGCATAACTCCCTTTAGGCAAGTAAAATCCCAATTCAAATTGCGCTTTTTCTTTGATATATTGGGAAGTTACATTTTCTGCAAACACCCAAAAAAACCGCCTGGATCCTAGCGTTTTAGCATGGCTATTTAAAAGGTTATGCTGGAATTCTTTTTCAATTTCAAAACTCAAATTTTTTGCATAAAGAGCTTTTTTGCCATCTAGTAACCCCGTAGGCGCAGCTTCTTTTTTCAAAAACCTTTCGCTTTCTTTTTCTAATTCTAAAGCGTCAAAAAATTTCCCATAAGGGTAATGGCGCATCACATCGCCTTCTAAGATTTTAAAGGGGTGGGCTTGGTTTTTAAGGGCTTTTAGGGCGTTTGAATTAACGCTTAAATTTTTTTGTTTAAAAAATTCTAAATTTTCTTTGACGCTAAAAGCGCTAATGATTTTACTGATTTCTAATCGTTTGCTTAAAAGTGCGTTAAACAAATAACTTTGATAGCTTGAAATTAAAAAAGCGTTTAATTTTTGATGGGCGAATTTCGTTTGATTTTGCAAGATTTTTAAACCCTCTTGGTGGTTGTCATTGAACTTCCCAAAGCGTTGCGCTCCAAAATAATTAGGCATGCCAAACTGCGCGATTTGTTCTAAAACCTGTTCAGTCTTTTGAGCGTTCAGGGGGGTCATTTTTTTAAAACGCATAAAAAAGCGATTCCCTTTCAAATGCCCTAATTTGATTTTATTATGATGGTAATTCAAAGACAGGATTTTAAGGTTTTTTTCTTGAAAGTTATTCGTATTTTTTTCTAATAAAGGGGCGTATTTTTTAGGGAGTGAGATGAATTGAATCGTCAGCGCGTTTTTATCTTTCAAGCCGGCATAACCCAATTCAGCGATTCTTACCCCTAAAATTTGAGAAAAAATTTGAAGCATTTCTAAAGTGCTTAAACCGCTTTTTCTCACTTGAATAACGGCATGTTCGCCTGTGTTGCTAAATTCATACAAAGGCACTTCATGCACGCAAAAATCCCTAGCGCTAGAATTGAAATGAAAATCAATGCTCGCATGGTTATAAGCATGCAATAGGGGCATAAAATTTAAATTCATGCTTTAATCCTTGAATTAAACGCCCTTGAGAGCGAAACTGAGTCAATGTTTTCAAAATTCACTCCAGTAGGCACGCCTTGAGCGATTTTAGTGAAAGTGAGGTGGAAATGCTGCAATTTATCTTCAATATAAAGCATTAAAGAATCATTAGCCAAAGTGGGAGGGAAAGCAAAAATGATTTCTTTAATGTTTTCTTCAATCAGGCGTTTTTCTAGGGCGTTAAAATCCACTTCTTCTATAGAATTTAACACATAATAGCGCCCTAAAAAATCCTTTAAATCTTCTAAAATAAACACATCTCTTGGGTGTAAAACCATGCAAAGCTGAGAATTTTGCCGGCTCTCATCAGAGCAAATCTCACAAACCTCACTCTCACTGAGCGCGTTACAAGATGCACATGTTTTAAGGTTTTCTAGGGCGTTCTCTAAAGCGTGCGTGATCTTGAGCGCCAGATAGGGGTTTTCTAAACCCAAATGATACGCCATTTTAAAGGCGGATTTTTTACCCACATTGGGGATTTTTTCTAAACAATCCACTAAATTTAAAAAGTGATTCAAGCTGTTTTTATAAGTATTCATTTTGTTAGTATATCAAACTTAACTTGACTTGAAAGCCACTAAAAGGGCTTTTATTGTTTTTTAAAAGAGGGTTTAATATGAAAGGCGCTAATAGAGCGTTTAAATAAAAGCGCTATAATGCGTCATCTCAAATTAAAGGAATACTATGCCGTTTATCAATATCAAACTTGTGCCAGAAAATGGAGGGCCAACAAACGAGCAAAAACAGCAATTGATTGAAGGGGTTTCAGATTTGATGGTTAAGGTGTTAAACAAAAATAAGGCTTCTATTGTGGTCATTATAGATGAGGTGGATTCTAATAATTATGGTCTTGGGGGCGAGAGCGTCCATCATTTGAGGCAAAAAAACTAAATCTTTAAAATTCAAAGGTTGCGATAACATTTAAGGGGTGCTTATTTTCTAACCCCCTAAAAACTATAAACATAACTCACATTAAACACCACAAGGCGTTTAAAAAAGAGAGAGGTATTTAACCCTTTGCCATGCGTTTCATAAAAGGAGTTGATCGCTAAAGGGATTTTTAAGCCCATTTCAAAGCCGTTATGCCTATCCACATTCACACGAACCCCAAAATTCAAAGGGATCTGGAAAAAACTCGTGTGCATTTTAGCTTGATAATTGGTCAAATAATTGTTGATAAAATCCGTTTCACTCACCCACATGCTCAAACCACTCCCCACCCACGAACTCCCCGCTAAAGCAAAGCCTGCATAAAAACCCACGCTAGAATGTTTTTGTGAATTATCAATGAAATTATACAGATAGTCTATTCCAAGCCCATAGAGATGGTTATTCATTTTGCCCAAACCATCAAAGCCATTACCCACAAAACCAAAGTTAGTGTAACCATAGTCATAGAACAAGTAATAACGAAACCCTTGATTTTTTTTCTTGGTAAAGAAATGCTTATACCCTACGCTCAAACCTACCCCATACATGCTTGAAACATTTTTAGAATAAGAGCTGGGATCAAGCGCATTCAAAGAATTTGAAATTTGAGCGATTTGAGAAGACAAAGAAGAAAGCATGTTGTTTTGAGATTGAGCGAATTGTAATTCTAAATTTTTTAAGTTTTCTGCTAATTCTAAAGGGTTAGTAACGGGTTCTTGCATTTTTTCTAACGCTTGGGCTAGTTTAAGGTTAGACGCAACGCCCCCGCTAAGCATCATTATTTTTCCAATATTTTGAAGGGTGGATTGGAGGTAGTATTGTTCGGCTTGCATTTCAGTGGGGGTTAGTTTAGCATTGTTTTTTAAAGCGTTATTAATATATGCAAAGGTTTTTGGCATGCCTTTGATTTCATTTTCAACTTGATTGAGTTTATAGATTTTGTTTTGAGCGTTAGAAATCGTTTGGATGCGTTCTTGATTCAAAAAGGGGTTATTATGCTCAACAGCATGACTAATGGAATATTCAAAACCCACGCTCGCATACGCCCCATTTTCTTCAGCGATACAATAAGATAAAAATAATAAGGGTAAAGAAAATAAGGCTTTTGGAAATTGCATGGTTGATCCTGCTATGAATTAGGCTTGTTAAAAATAAGTTTAATGATACCATTAAAAAGCATAGCGCATACCAATATTTCCGGTAATATTAATATCTTTATAATCAAGCCCAAACCTAGCCCCAATGCCCGCATTCACATAAAAGGTTTTGAATAGCCTTATCTCCCCGCCTGTGATAATGCTAGCAAAAGTGTTGTATCTGCCGCCATCTCTATAGCTTAGGGTGTTATTACCGATGAAACGCACCATTTTATCCCCCATAGAATTGATGAATAAATCTCTGCCCACATCCGCAATCACAAAATAATAAGAGTTTTTGTTGAAGTAGTGCCGGCTTTCTAGGGCAAAATTAATCGTTAGAACGGATTTTTTATTAGGGTCAGCATTGGCTCTGAATTGGTTATAAATAGGATCATCCATAATGCCCCTTAAACCAGACAAACCAATGTAATAATAGGCTAAGCCTATTTGAGGTTTAAAAATAACGCTTTTATCTTTAAACATGAAATCATAGCCATAATTGATTTTAGCGTCAGTCGTCCAGGTGTCGTATTTGTAAGACTGATTGATGATTGAGAGCAGGGAGTCATAAGAGTTGATGAAAGTCTTATTGTATCCCCAAGTCTCATTCAAGCTCATCGTTAATTCGCTTCTTTTGATAAAGGCTCGGCTATAAACACCCATATTGACATTGCTAGAGCCTGATTGAGTGATGTTTGCATGAAACCCGCTATACCCATAAGCGGCATAACCCCCAACAATCACGCCCTTAATAAACCTGTCATACCCTATATTAATACCATATAAAGTCCCAGTGCCTCCATTAATAAAACTAGCCCCTCCAACTCCTGTCGCCCACACATTATTTTTAACTCTGTTTCTTTGAGAGTATTTTAAAATCACATCCATAGCGTTAGGGATCGCATCAGCGAATCGCTTGTTTTTAAGGGCTTCTAAACGCTCATGGAAATCAGTGCTAGCAAAGGTTGAAGTGTCAGAGAGCTTGGCTAAACGGCTCATTTGTTGCGTGTAGGTGTTGATCTGTAAAATATTGGTGGCGTCATTTTTAAAATCAGGGTTAGCGATGACTTCTAAAGTGTTAGCAATGTCTCCAGCGATCGTGGTTAAATCTTTTGTGGAATGGCTTTCTAAATAATAGGGAGCGAATAAAGGACTTCCCTTAGTTTCAAAGATTTTATTGAGCCAATTAATCGCTTGAGTGCCTCCAGCTTGATCAATGCTATCCACGCTTTGAACGCCCTGAATTTGAGCGATATATTGTTTTAAAGTGGGGGCTTGTAGGTTGTTGATAGGATCATTAGAAACAGCGATTTTCACTTTATTATAAAGAATGGAAGTGTAAATGTATTGATTTTGAGAATCTTTAAAGCCTACAATTAAACCGCCATCTTTAATGCTCACGGCTTGCCCGTTATAAGTTAAGCCGTTATCAGTCATCACCATGCGCTTGCCATTAATGTCAATGAGCGTGTAAAGCTTAAGGTAATTATCTAAACTGCTGCCTCCTGTGATTTGGTCGTTATACCCATAATAAATGGCCTTAGCGCTATCAATGAGCGTGTAAGTGCCTGTTTCTTTTGAAGAAGTGTTGAATTGGATTAAGGGGTTATTGTTATTAGCCATAATTGTCGCTGCGCCTTGAGCGTTGATAATGGCATGGCTAACTGAATGGCTGAGGTTAAACACCAAGTCGCCATAGCTATTAAAATTCCCCATGACATTCAAACCACTAGCGTTAGTGCTTAAAGTCGCTTGTTGGTTTAAGGTGAAATTACCATTAATGTTAGCTGTAGAGTTAGAGGCGTTGTTAAAAGCGTTAGTGATGGTTAAATTATTGGCTTGCAAGGTTGCGTTTTCATTAAGATTGAGCGTGCCTATAACGCTATTATTTGTTACTTGAGACAAATCAATAGCCCCATTAGAAGCGATGACGCCTAAGAAAGTGAAGTTGTTAGCGCGCACGCTTAAAGACTCATTAGTGGGGGTTACGCTAGAGTTTGTAGAAGAGCTGTTTTTGGTTGTGGGGCAATTGGCTAAATTGACACAAATTTCCCCTTTTTGAACGCTCACGTTATTCAAACCCGCATTAAGGCTTAAGCCATTAGTGGCGTTTAGGGTGGTGATATTGATATTAGAAACACCATTAGAAGCAAAAATCAATGCGCCTTGATACTTGCTAAAGTCAATCGTATTATCGCCATTAAAGATAATAGACTTGTTGGCGACAAAATTCAAACTGCCCCCTGTGGCGTTGCTAAAAGAGCTGTTATTGACAAAAACATAGCCATTGCTTAAAAAGTTAAAATACCCTTTTTGCCAAAATCATGCAAGCCTCTAGGCGATAAAAGAGCGCCTAAATCGTTTTCTTTGAGCGCGTTTTGTAAAGAGGGCGGCAACACGCTCCCTAAACCTTGATTATAAACGCCGCTCAACCCGCCTTGAGAAATAACATCATTAATGATATCATTCACTAATCCTTGACTTTCTAGCTTTTTAACGACATCTTGTCCTAAAAACTCGTTCAACAAGCCGTTCGCTACCACACCAATGTCTTTTTGCAAGCTTGTAGGGGGTTAGTAATATCTTTTAAAACCACGCTTAAAATAGAGCTTAATTCAGAAGCGTCTATATACCCACCGATGAAATTCAAAAGCCCTTTATCGTCTAGCATGCTTTTTAAAGACTGCTTAGCAAGGTAGTTTTCTATGATGGATGGGGTAACAAAATTGCCAAAAATGCTTAGTTTTTTACTGATAATATTTTGGATTGCATTCATGACTCCGCTATTATTCAATAAATCATCTAAATTATTTTGACCTATAAGTTGGCCTAAGGTTTCATCTTGCAAGCTAGCGGGTAATTCCTTACTCAAAGGGCTTAGAGCGTTTTCTATAAAGTTCCCTAAACCGCCGGCTTGCTTGATTTTTTCCATAGCCACTTGACTGAGAACATTCGCTAAATTCCCTTGATTAAAGATTTTATCAATCCCTTTTTGGCCCAAAAGATTAAAGATATTGTCTGTGGCTTGAGCTTCTATATTAGCTTTATTCAACACTAAGTTATTAGCGCTTTGAAAGGTTACATCCGCGCTCCCTCCACTTTCAAAAGCGTTACCACTTCCAAGCGTTCCAGTGATATAAATGCTTTTAGCTTTAAAATCAGCGTTAATGTAGCCTAAATAGGGGGAAGTTGAGCCTAATAATTGCCCCAAGTAAGTGTTTCTAAAAGAAGAACAAGTGGCGCTATCTAGCGCGCAAGGACTGCTATAGCCATTGCCCCCAAACCATATAGAGCTAGTAGAGTTTGTAATATTATCTTGAGTAGCGCCTATAACGAGATTCCCATTATTAAAGGTTTGATTGATGTTGTCAGTCAAATGGTTGATCGTTTCTAGGAGCGCTTGCTTTTGCGCTTGGGTGATTTTAATCTTGTCTAAGAGTTGCAACACTTCATTGATGTTAGTGATATTGTCTAATTGGTTGGATTCAATCATTTCTTTTAAGGTAGCGGAATTTTGAGAAAGGATCCCTAAAAGCGTTTTTAAATTTTCACTAGAAAAACCCTTATTGTAGATATTTAAACTACTCAAAGGCTGGTTGAACGGGCTATAAGTGCCTGGGGCTTGAGGAGTTTGAGAGCCTTTAGGGGTGAAAAGGCCTTTAATGTTGCTTGTCAAGTAATAAGTGCCTGCTTGATTGTCGCTATAATCATAGCTATAATCGGTAGGATTTTGCTTAGAAGCTTGGTAATTATAAAGCTCAGGAGCGATATTGAAAATAGTGTTAGAAGCCGAGTTTGGGTTATTTAAAACTTCTATGGTTAGATCCCCATTTTTAATGCTCTCTTGAATGATTTGAGAAGAATTGAGAGGGTTTATAAACGACCAAGTTTGAATGTTGTTATTATCGCTATAGGTAGCGTTTTGGATTTTCATGCCATAAAAAAGGATTTTTTCATAGCCATTAGCCCCACTAATGCCAGTAATCCCTTTTTGAGCGTTTAGGATGTTGTAAGTTACAGATTTTGTAATGTTGTCAAAAATATTGATGTCAGATAAATTAATATCCCCATTATTCCCTAAAACAAACTGCCCGCTAACGCTCATTAAAGCCTTAGTCAAAGAGGGCGCATAACCATTAAAATTCAACGCCCCATTAGCCGTGAGATTATTAAAACTCAATGAGCTTGCGCTGTCAAAATTAAAGCTTGCTGTATCAATAGTCGTGTTGCCTCCAAAATCAGCCTGGCTTGCGCCTTGAAAATTGATATTAGCGTTTAAAGAGCTTGTGTTATTCGCATTCAAAACGCTATCGTCTAAATTAATAGTGGTGTTGTTTGAAAAACTAGCGCTAGAAGCGTTGAGCTTGCTACTAGCGTTAAGACTGAGTATCCCGCCATTAAAAAAGAGGCTACTAAAGGTCGCTTGACTCCCGTTATAGATATTGAGACTCGCTTGATTGTTAAAAGCGCTCGTGCCATTCGCATTCAAAACGCTTTGATTGTCTAAACTCAAATTAGAATTATTATCAAGCGTTAAAGAATTTTTAAAAGCGGCTTGACTTTTATTGCCAAGCGTGATATTGGCGTTGTTTTGCAAGGTTGTATCGCCATTAAAGTTCAGCAAACTTTGAGAACTGAGCGTAAAATTCGTGTTGCCTAAAAGCTGTGTCGTAGCGTTAAAATTGCTTGTCCCCCTAGAATACAAGACATTGAAAACCGCTTGCGTGTTATTGAAAATAAGGCTATTAGCCTGCAAATTATAAACTGCCCCACCATTCAAACGAGAATTGATAAAGCTTAAAGAATTAGAAGCGTTAGCGCTAATAACGCTTGATCCTCCAGGGTTTGTAAAGCCGCTGAACGAAGCGTTAGAAAACGAAATGTTCTTAGCCGTGAAACTGAATTTCCCCCAAGTCATATCGCTAAAACTGGAATCAGTCACGCTGATATTGTTTGTAGCGTCAAAAACGGCATAGGAATGCTGACTGGCCCCCGTTTGAATCATTTTAGTAACGGTTTCAGCGTCATTATAATTCAAGCCATCCATAGTGATATTATCGCTTGCTTTAAAGGTGATGTTCGCTCCCCCACCATCTGAATTTGAAACGCCTTCACCGGTTTTAAAATTATTGGTCAAGTAAATGTTAGCCGCATTAAAAGTTCCCGTGATATAGCCAAAGCCTCCATGCCCTATCCAAATCAAGCCGTTATCATTCACGCTCTCTGTATTATTCCCTATGATCAAAGTGCCATTTTGGATATTAACGCCAAAACTTCTTCCAAACAAATTAGCTGTATAAGTGCTGAGCGTGTTGCCGCTTTGACCGCTCTGTCCTGAAAGGTTAGGATCGATATAATAAATGCCTTTGTTTGAGTAAGTTTGATTTTGGAGGTTATAAACTCCATTCCACACATTCGTTGTGGGTAAATTTTGAGTAGGGGGTGTGGGCGTTGGTGAAACTTTATTAGGGGGAGTGTTTTGCACTGTGTGTTTTGTAGGAGTGGGTGCATGGCTTGGTGTGGGGCTTGTAGGCTTAGCGTTAGCTATCGCTTGTTTCAATCCCTCTTGTTTAGTATTAAAAGCGTTTTCATCATTTTGTAAGGTTTGTTCATCTTGTTGTTCTTGTTTTTGAGCTTGATTAAAAGCTTGTTCACTAAAGCCTGTTGGGGAGTTGGCTAATTGTTTGAGCTTGTCTAAATCTCCTTGTAACGCTTGTTCATCTTGAGCGATTTGTTGGTTAGTGTTTTCTAAACCTTGAGCGTCTTTAGCGACAGTAGTATTTTTGCTTTGAGTGTAGCTTGTATCATTATTTGCGATCGTGTTGTCGCTAGTAACATTATTCAAAGCGTTTTGGGAATTAGCTACATCCTCTTGATAGGTTTGTTGGGCTTGTTGTTGTTCTTGTTTTTGTTGTTGGGCTTGCGCTTGTTGTATCGCTTGTTTCAATCCCTCTTGTTTAGTATTAAAAGCGTTTTCATCATTTTGTAAGGTTTGTTCATCTTGTTGTTCTTGTTTTTGAGCTTGATTAAAAGCTTGTTCACTAAAGCCTGTTGGGGAGTTGGCTAATTGTTTGAGCTTGTCTAAATCTCCTTGTAACGCTTGTTCATCTTGAGCGATTTGTTGGTTAGTGTTTTCTAAACCTTGAGCGTCTTTAGCGACAGTAGTATTTTTGCTTTGAGTGTAGCTTGTATCATTATTTGCGATCGTGTTGTCGCTAGTAACATTATTCAAAGCGTTTTGGGAATTAGCTACATCCTCTTGATAGGTTTGTTGGGCTTGTTGTTGTAAATCGTCTCCTAAAAATTGGGTAATGATGGATTGGTTGTTAAAGGTTTCTTGTAAGGTTTCATCTTGCCCATTAATATCAAAGGTTACATCATAAGTGTTATTGCCCACTTCAACATGACTAATGGCTTTATCGCCCTTATAGTTGATTAGATCCCACAAATAGCTTTGATAAACCCCATATTGGATCGCTCCGTTTGTAGTGAGAATGTCATAGGTTTGATTATTATTAAGGGTTTGATTGAGGTTAAAAATTGCATCAGAACCAAAGGACACGCTACCTTTAAGGCTAGCAAAAGGCGAACTTGAATTCAAAGTGTTAATGCCTGAGAAACTCACCTTATTCGTATTAAAGCTATAAGTGCCTTGATTGAAGGTGTTGTTATTAAAGCTAGCGTTGCCATTAAAATTATAAGTGCCTTGATTGAAAGCACTGTTATTAAAAGCAGATTGAGCACTATTAAAGCGGTAAGTCCCTTGATTGAAATTCGTTTGATTGAAAGAGATAACGCTATTATTGTTATTACCGCTGAAACTAAAGCCCCCATCAGTATCATCTTTAAAGCTAGAGCCACTGACCTTGATATTAGAGCCTTTAAAATTCATGTAAGATTTTTGTATCCCTGCATGGCTGTTATCAAAACTCGCTTGATTGATAGTGATATTATTGGCCGCATTAAAATTGAGCGTGGCCCCACCGCCATCAGCGTATGAGTTTCCGGTTGTTAAATGGCTAGAATTAAAATTCATCGTTTGAGCGTCATAAGTGCCTGTGATATACCCTACATCACCCCCATTAATACCTGTGCCTCCAAAGCGGATATTCCCCCTATATCAAGCGTGCCGTTATTGAATTTCTGCGTGAAACTAGCCCCACCAGCGCTATAAGTGGTAAGAGTGTTTAAATAATAAGTCCTAGAGCCTTGGGTGCTGCTAAAAAGACAATAGGAGTTGTGCGTGGGTGAATTAGGGCCGCTTTCAATATTGTCTTGATAATTCCAAGACGACCATGACCAATAACGGCATTCGTTAGCCCTTAGGTGGGATAACCCCCTAACGCTCCTATCAATAAAACCGAAGCTTTTAAAAAAGATTTGTTGCGATTAGAGAGCTTTTCAATAGATTTTGTTTTTTTATGGCGTTTTAAGGGCTTTTCACGCTTTAAGATTTGATTCAATGTGAAAATTTTCTTTGAGATCTTATTCAATTTGAAAGATCCCTTTGAAATAAACCTGGAAATCAATCTGGCCTTTTTAAACGCCATTTAAAACTCCAATCGTTTTTATTAAATCCCACATTATACAATTTGATGTTAAACAAACTCAAAAAGATTCGCAAAATGACTCAATAATGATACATGAATTGCGCCATATCCACCAAACGATTAGAATACCCCCATTCGTTATCATACCACCCCATGATTTTGACCATATTCTCTAGCGTGAAAGTCAAATCAGGCGCAATGATAACGCTATTAGGGTTAGAAATGAAATCAGAACTCACCCTTTCTTTTAAATCTATCTCTAACACGCCTTTTAAAGTCCCTTTGGAAGCTTCAATCAATAAATCATTGATCGGATCTTTAAAGGCCTTTTTTTCTAAAAACAAACTCAAATCTATCATGGAAACATCAAGGCTAGGCACTCTAACGCTATGCCCATGCATTTTATTTTTGAGATTGGGTAAAACTTTATGCAAGGCTAGGGCGGCTTTAGTGGTGGTGGGGATAATGTTGCTTGCGGCCGCTCTGGAGCGCCGTTTATCCAAAGGATGGGCCAAATCAATGAGTTTTTGATCGCTCGTGTAGCTATGAATGGTCGTTAGCATGCCCTCTTTAATGCTAAAAGCTTTGTCTAAAATCGCGCAAATGGGTGCGATAGCGTTAGTCGTACAAGAGGCGTTAGAAACAATGGCTTGGTTTTGATAGAGAGAATGATTGACCCCATACACCAAAGTAGGGTATTGTTTTTCATCGTATTCGCCCATAAAGGGAGCGGATAACAACACCTTTTTAGCCCCAAGCAAAAGGTAATTTTCTAGCGTTTTAGGCTCTAAAAACTTCCCTGAACACTCTATGATAACACCCACGCCCTTCAAGTCTTTGATGCTATTAAAAACAGGGATTTCTAACGAGCCGATAATAAGCTTACCATTAGAGTAACGCACCTCCTTATTGAGCAATCCATGCGCGCTGTCATGCTCTAAAAGATAAGCGAGAATTTCCCAATTAGCGGGGTCATTGATGCCTATCACTTCTAAGTTAGGGTTTGTATCATTGCGCTCTAAAATCGCTCTTAAAACGCATCTCCCAATGCGACCAAATCCATTGATAAAAATTTTCATCGTAACTATTATCCTATTTTCAGACTTCAATTTCAATTTTTAGGGGGGTTTTGTTTGGTATTTTACTACATTTTGCGCTATTATATTGAACCTAGCTATAGGGTTAATTAAAATTGTTTATTGAGTTGAATTTCAAGGAGTAAAACATGGCATTGTATGACAGAGCGAATTCTCGTAACGCGTATGCAGAAGATTCTGTGTTGCATGAAAGCGAGCTGGTGAGTTTTGTTAAAACGACTTACAAGTTCTTTGCGGGCAGTTTGTTACTAGCGACTATTGGGGCGTTACTGGGTTTAATGAATTTTCAAGCCGTAGTGCAGTATAAATGGGTATTTTTTATCGCTGAAATTGCGACGTTTTTTGGTTTGATGTTTTCTAAATCTAAACCCGGATTGAATTTATTCATGTTGTTTGCTTTCACTTCATTATCAGGGGTTACTTTAGTGCCTTTGTTGGGCATGGTGATTGCAAAAGCTGGTTTAGGGGCGGTTTGGCAAGCTTTGGGCATGACAACCATTGTTTTTGGTTTGATGAGCGTGTATGCCCTTAAGACTAAAAACGATCTAGCGAATATGGGTAAAATGCTCTTTATCGCTTTGATTGTGGTGGTGGTGTGTTCGCTCATTAACTTGTTTTTGGGTAGCCCCATGTTCCAGGTTGTCATTGCGGGAGCGAGCACGATTTTATTCAGTCTTTATATCGCTTATGACACTCAAAACATCGTTAAAGGCATGTATGATAGCCCCATTGATGCGGCGGTGAGCTTGTATTTAGACTTTTTGAATGTCTTCATTTCTATCTTGCAAATCATTGGTATTTTTTCAGACAGAGACAAATAGTTTGAAAAAATAGGGGGGGATACCACGCAAAAACCTAATAAAAAATATTTTAAAATATTGATAACGCTTCGTTTTATATTCTTTTTTTAAGGATTGGTTATGCCTAAACGCACCGATATTTCCAACATTCTACTGATAGGCTCAGGCCCTATTGTGATCGGGCAAGCTTGTGAGTTTGACTACTCAGGGACTCAAAGTTGTAAAACCTTAAAATCTTTAGGTTATAGAGTGATCTTAATCAATTCTAACCCGGCCACCGTGATGACTGACCCTGAATTTTCTCATCAAACTTATATCCAACCCATCACCCCAGAAAATATCGCCGCTATCATCAAAAAAGAAAAGATTGACGCTATTTTACCCACAATGGGCGGGCAAACCGCTTTGAATGCGGTCATGCAAATGCACCAAAAGGGCATGTTAGAAGGCGTGGAGCTTTTGGGGGCTAAGATTGAAGCGATTAAAAAAGGCGAAGACAGGCAGGCTTTCAAAGAAGCGATGTTAAAAATCGGGATGGATTTGCCTAAAGGGCGTTACGCTTATAGCGAGTTAGAAGCCCTAGAAGCCATTAGTGAAATTGGCTTTCCAGCTATTATTAGAGCGAGTTTCACGCTGGCTGGTGGGGGGAGTGGGGTCGCTTATAATATTGAAGAGTTTCAAGAATTGGCTAAAAACGCCCTAGACGCTTCGCCCATTAATGAAATTTTGATTGAAGAGTCCTTGTTGGGGTGGAAAGAATACGAAATGGAGGTCATACGAGACAGCAAGGATAATTGCATCATTGTGTGCTGCATTGAAAATATTGACCCCATGGGCGTTCATACCGGCGATAGCATCACGATCGCTCCAAGCCTAACCTTAACCGATAAAGAATACCAACGCATGCGCGATGCGAGCTTTGCGATTTTGAGAGAAATTGGCGTGGATACGGGCGGGAGTAATGTGCAATTTGCGATCCACCCAGAGACTTTAAGAATGGTTGTGATTGAAATGAACCCACGGGTGAGCCGCAGCTCCGCTCTAGCTTCAAAAGCGACCGGGTTTCCTATTGCAAAAGTGGCTACCATGCTTGCGGTGGGTTTTAGCTTAGATGAAATCAAAAACGATATTACCAACACCCCGGCGAGTTTTGAACCTAGTTTGGATTATATCGTGGTGAAAATCCCTCGCTTTGCGTTTGAAAAATTTGCCGGTGTTTCTAGCACTTTAGGGACTTCTATGAAAAGCATTGGCGAAGTGATGGCGATAGGGGGGAATTTCTTAGAAGCCTTACAAAAAGCGTTATGCTCTTTGGAAAATAATTGGCTAGGGTTTGAATCGTTAAGCAAAGATTTAGAAGCGATCAAAAAGGAAATCCGCCGGCCCAATCCCAAGCGCTTGCTCTATATCGCTGATGCGTTCAGGCTCGGCGTTAGCGTTGATGAAGTGTTTGAATTATGCCAGATTGACAGGTGGTTTTTATCTCAAATTCAAAAGCTAGTCAAAGCAGAAGAGGGCATCAATTCTAGCGTTTTAACGGATGCCAAAAAATTAAGAGGGCTTAAAAATTTAGGCTTTAGCGATGCCAGGATTGCCGCTAAAATCAAAGAAAATGAAAATTTAGAGGTCAGCCCTTTTGAAGTGGAATTAGCTAGAATGCATTTACAAATCGCGCCCCATTTTGAAGAGGTGGACACTTGCGCGGCGGAGTTTTTATCGCTCACGCCTTATTTGTATTCCACTTATGCCCCTAATCCTTTGCCCCCTATTGAAAACAAACAAGAAAAACAAGAAAAGAAAATCCTAATCATAGGCTCTGGGCCTAACCGCATCGGTCAAGGCATTGAATTTGATTATTGTTGCGTGCATGCGAGCTTTGCTTTGAAAGATTTAAACATTAAAAGCGTCATGCTCAATTGCAATCCAGAAACGGTTAGCACAGATTATGATACCAGTGATACGCTCTATTTTGAACCCATTCATTTTGAATGCGTGAAGAGCATCATTCAAAGGGAGCGAGTGGATGGCATTATCGTGCATTTTGGGGGACAAACCCCTTTAAAACTCGCTAAAGATCTAGCCAAAATGCAAGCCCCCATTATTGGCACTCCTTTTAAAGTGATTGATATTGCTGAAGACAGGGAAAAATTTTCCCTCTTTTTAAAAGAGCTTGACATCAAGCAGCCTGAAAACGGCATGGCTAAGAGCATTGATGAAGCCTATAGTATCGCTAATGTGATTGGTTTCCCCATTATCGTGCGCCCTAGTTATGTGCTAGGCGGCCAACACATGCAAATTTTAGAAAATATTGAAGAATTGCGCCATTATTTAGAAAGCGTTACGCATGCTTTAGAGATTAGCCCTAAAAATCCGCTCCTTATTGATAAGTTTTTAGAAAAAGCGGTGGAATTAGATGTGGATGCTATTTGCGATAAAAAAGAGGTCTATATTGCCGGCATTTTACAGCACATTGAAGAAGCCGGAATCCATTCAGGTGATTCGGCGTGCTTTATCCCTTCCACTCTAAGCCCTAAAATTTTAGATGAAATTGAGCGAGTGAGCGCGAAAATCGCTCTGCATTTAGGCGTAGTAGGGCTATTGAATATCCAATTTGCTGTGCATCAAAATTCGCTCTATTTGATTGAAGTCAATCCCAGAGCCAGCCGAACTGTGCCTTTTTTAAGTAAGGCTTTAGGCGTTCCTTTAGCGAAAGTAGCGACTAGGGTTATGGTGTTAGAAGATTTGAAAGAAGCCTTGAAGTTCTATGATAAAAAAAATATCGTGGGATATTCTAAAGGCGTTTATAAGCCTAAAATGCCCCATTTTGTGGCTTTAAAAGAAGCGGTTTTCCCTTTTAATAAACTTTATGGATCGGATTTGATTTTGGGGCCTGAGATGAAAAGCACCGGTGAAGTGATGGGGATTGCTAGATCTTTAGGGTTGGCTTTTTTCAAGGCTCAAACGGCTTGCTTTAACCCCATTAAAAACAAGGGGCTTATTTTTGTTTCTATTAAGGATAAGGATAAAGAAGAAGCATGCGTTTTAATGAAGCGCTTGGTTCAGTTAGGCTTTGAATTGTGCGCTACAGAAGGCACGCATAAGGCTTTGGAAAAAGCCGGGGTGGAGTCTTTAAAAGTGCTTAAAATCTCTGAGGGCCGTCCCAATATCATGGATTTGATGATGAATGGGGAAATCAGCATGGCTATCAACACTAGCGATCACAAATCTCAAGATGACGCCAAACTCATACGCGCTTCTGTGCTTAAAAACCATGTGAGTTATTTCACGACTTTAAGCGCGATAGAAGTCTTGATTTTGGCGTTAGAAGAAAGCTCTAAAGAAGACGAGTTGTTAGCCTTACAAGATTATTTAAAGTAGTTTGATGGCGTTAGTGTATCTGGCTCAAAGCGATACCACTATCGGGCTACTCTCTAAAGACAGCGAAAAACTCAACGCCTTAAAAGGCCGCCCTAAAAACCAAAGCGTTTTAATAGAAAGCGCTGATTTTACCACTTTAAAGAGCCTAGTGCGCGCGCCCAACGCTTTTAAAAACCTCATTAGAAGAAGCGCTAAAACCACTTTTATTTACCCTAATTCCAAGGCCGTTCGTGTGGTTAAAGGCAGGCATGGGGATTTTTTAAAGCGTTTTAAAACGCTCTATAGCACCTCAGCCAACCTCACCCAATGCGCTTATGATAAAGAGATCGCTTCCAATCTCGCTGATGTCATTGTGAGCGATGAAAGGGGTTTGTTTGAAAGCGCTAGCTCTAAAATATTCAAGCTTTATAAAGATAAAAAAGTGAGGGTGAGGTAGAAAAGACCTTTCGCATTCTGCGCGTTTTGAAAGGGGTTTTTGTGGGATTTTTCTAAAAGTTTATCATTTGTTTATCAAAAATGGCTAGCTCTTTTAAGGCGATTGTAATATTTTTTTGATTATAATAACACCTTTGTTTTTTAAGAGAAATTATTATAATATTTAGGATTTTAAGAATGAATGACAAGCGTTTTAGAAAGTATTGTAGTTTTTCTATTTTTTTGTCCTTATTAGGAATGTTTGAATTGGAGGCTAAAGAAGAAGAAAAAGAAGAAAAAAAGACAGAAAGAAAAAAGATAAGAACGCCCAACACACTCTAGGCAAAGTTACCACTCAAGCGGCTAAAATCTTTAATTACAACAACCAGACAACCATTTCAAGTAAAGAATTAGAAAGAAGGCAAGCCAACCAAATCAGCGACATGTTTAGAAGAAACCCCAATATCAATGTGGGCGGAGGCGCGGTGATAGCGCAAAAAATTTATGTGCGCGGTATTGAAGACAGATTGGCTCGGGTTACGGTGGATGGCGCGGCGCAAATGGGTGCAAGCTATGGGCATCAAGGCAATACGATTATTGATCCTGGAATGCTCAAAAGCGTGGTGGTTACTAAAGGGGCGGCTCAAGCGAGCGCGGGGCCTATGGCTTTGATTGGCGCGATCAAAATGGAGACTAGGAGTGCTGGCGATTTTATCCCTAAAGGTAAAGACTATGCCATAAGTGGGGCTGCAACTTTTTTAACCAATTTTGGGGACAGGGAAACCATTATGGGCGCTTATCGTAACCATCATTTTGATGCGCTTTTGTATTACACGCACCAAAATATTTTTATTATCGTGATGGGGATAATGCGATGAAAAATCTTTTTGACCCTAAAGCGGAGAATAAAGTTACAGCAAGCCCTAGCGAGCAAAACAATGTGATGGCTAAGATCAATGGTTATTTGAGCGAAAGGGATATCTTAACGCTCAGTTATAACATGACCAGAGATAACGCTAACCGCCCTTTAAGAGCGAATTTTACAGGCACTTTTTTACCCTATTCTTGCGGTGATTTTAACGCTTTCCCTAACGAGAAAAACCCTAGCGATTGTTTGTTTGAAAATGACGCCAGTTTGTTTAAAACTTATAGCGTCAATTTAGTGCATAACGTGAGCTTGAATTATGAAAGAGAAGGGGGGAGTCGTTTTGGCGATCCTAAATTAAAAATCAATGGCTATACGAGTATTAGGAATGTCCAAATTGACCCGCTTTTTAGGCCTAACGATATAGCGGCTATCATTCCTTTCACCCCAAACCCAAAACTCGGTGAAGAAAATCAATGCGTGGCGCAAGGGGGCATTTATGACGCTACTAAACAAACTTGCTCCATCACTTTTAAAAGCCTTGGAGGGGGTTCTGTGGTCGCTAATAAAAATTTATTCATCATCAATTCTGGGTTTAATGCGAACGTGATCCACACCATAGACCACAAGAATGACAATCTTTTGGAATACGGGTTGAATTACCAGAATTTAACCACTTTTGATAAAGCGATCCCTAATAGCGAATTAGTCAAGCCCGGCGATGCCCCTGACGCATGCTTAAGAGTTACAGGACCTAATGATCCTAACATGAACGGGCGCTGCCAACGAAATGGCGCTACGGCGAATGTGGTTGGGGTGTATGCGCAAGCGAATTACACCTTGCATCCTATGGTAACTTTAGGGGCAGGGACTCGTTACGATGTCTATACTTTAGTGGATAAAGACTGGCAATTGCACATAACCCAAGGGTTTAGCCCTAGCGCGGCTTTAAACGTCTCGCCTTTAGAAAATTTGAATTTCAGGCTTTCTTACGCGTATGTAACCAGAGGCCCTATGCCTGGAGGCTTGGTGTGGATGCGTCAAGATAATTTGCGCTACAACCGCAATTTAAAGCCAGAAATTGGGCAGAATGCGGAATTTAACACCGAATACAGCAGTCAGTATTTTGATTTTAGAGCTGCTGGTTTTGTCCAATTGATTTCTAATTACATCAATCAATTTTCTTCAACGCTTTTTGTCACCAACTTGCCCGCACAAGATATTATTTATGTGCCTGGTTATGAAGTTTCAGGGACAGCTAAATACAAGGGCTTTTCTTTAGGCTTGAGCGTGGCGCGATCATGGCCTTCTTTAAAGGGGCGTTTGATCGCTGATGTGTATGAATTGGCGGCCACAACCGGCAATGTGTTTATTTTAACGGCAAGCTATACGATCCCACGCACCGGTCTTAGCATCACTTGGCTTTCACGCTTTGTTACGGATTTGAGTTATTGCTCTTATAGCCCTTATCGTAACGGCCCTACGGATATTGACAGACGGCCTAGCAATTGCCCTAAAACCCCCGGGATTTTTCATGTGCATAAGCCCGGCTATGGGGTGAGCAGTTTCTTTATCACTTACAAGCCCACTTATAAAAAACTCAAAGGGTTGAGCCTGAATGCGGTGTTTAACAATGTTTTTAACCAACAATATATTGATCAAGCAAGCCCGGTGATGAGCCCTGATGAACCCAATCAAGACAAATACGCAAGGGGCATGGCAGAGCCTGGCTTTAACGCTAGATTTGAAATTTCCTATAAGTTTTAAAATTTGAGCGCGTGGGGGCTATTTTCTTTGAAGCGATTAAAGAAGTGAAGAAATAAAAACGCCCGCACAAAAACAAAAAAGGAGGGCTAAAAGAAGCGAGGATTTCATGCGTAATGAGTCCAATCAAAAATAAAACATTCTTTAGAAGTAACAAATATATGATTTTAATCCTTTAATTTTAAACCAATTTACAATAAAGGGTTATTTTTTGTAAAATAAGGTTGTGGGTTTTAATCAATATTTTAACTTTATGCTGTTTTTTTTTTTTTTTGATTATAATTATAATCTCAACAAAAAAGATCATACAATTAAAATTAGGGAGAGTTTAATGAGGCAAGAAAAGTATTTTCTGACTTCTTCTTTATCGCTTTTATCGTTTTTATTGTGTCCTGTAGAAGCTTTTGATTATCGGTTTAGTGGTCGTGTGGAGAGCTTTTCTAAAATTGGTTTTAACAATTCTCAAATCAATACTAAAAAAGGGATTTATCCTACTGAAAGTTTTATAGATATTGTAACTTTAGCGCAAGTCAAAGTCAATTTACTCCCTAAAGGCACTGAAAACCACAGGCTCTCTGTTTCTTTGGGTGGGGCGATTGCAGCCATTCCTTATGATAAGACTAAGTATTATATTAACCAAGCTAACGGGAAGGTTTTTGGCTCAATTGTGGAGAATTTCATTGGGGGCTATCATGGATACTTTTTTAATAAGTATCTTGGCCCTGCTTATGCGGGGACTTCCCAATCGGCGAGCTATCATGCAAGGCCTTATGTGGTGGATACCGCTTTTTTACGATACGATTACAAAGATGTTTTTGGGTTTAAGGCGGGGCGCTATGAAGCGAATATTGATTTTATGAGCGGTTCGAATCAGGGGTGGGAAGTGTATTATCAGCCCTATAAGACTGAGACGCAAAAATTAAGGTTTTGGTGGTGGAGTTCTTTTGGGAGAGGTTTGGCGTTCAACTCTTGGATTTATGAGTTTTTTGCGACAGTGCCTTATTTGAAAAAGGGAGGCAATCCCAGTAACAGCAACGATTTCATCAATTACGGCTGGCATGGGATCACCACGACTTATTCTTATAAAGGATTAGACGCTCAATTTTTTTATTATTTTGCGCCTAAGACTTATAACGCTCCCGGTTTTAAACTAGTCTATGACACGAATAGGAATTTTGAAAATGTGGGCTTTCGCTCTCAAAGCATGATAATGACAACCTTTCCTTTATACTATAGGGGGTGGTATAACCCAGAGACAAACACTTATAGTTTAGAAGACAGCACGCCTCATGGCTCGTTGTTAGGGAGGAATGGCGTTACTTTAAATATCCGCCAGGTTTTTTGGTGGGATAATTTCAACTGGTCCATTGGCTTTTATAACACCTTTGGCAATTCAGACGCTTTTTTAGGCTCTCACACGATGCCAAGGGGTAATAACACTTCCTATATCAGTAATGAAATCTCCGTAACGACTAGGCATGCCGGAATGATTGGCTATGATTTTTGGGATAATACGGCTTATGATGGGCTGGCTGATGCAATCACTAACGCTAACACTTTCACTTTTTACACTTCTGTTGGAGGGATCCATAAGCGTTTTGCATGGCATGTTTTTGGGCGCGTCTCTCATGCAAATAAAAATGCACTAGGGCAAGTGGGGAGGGCTAATGAATATTCTTTGCAATTCAATGCGAGCTATGCGTTCACTGAATCGGTTCTCCTTAACTTTAGGATCACTTATTATGGGGCTAGGATCAATAAAGGGTATCAAGCAGGGTATTTTGGAGCGCCCAAGTTCAATAACCCTGATGGCGATTTTAGTGCCAATTACCAAGACAGAAGTTACATGATGACCAACCTCACGCTGAAGTTTTGATTTTCAATCAAACCGCAGCAAGTTAAAAACACTCCAAGGCATTTAATCTAAGTATAAAAGATTTTGCACAGCTCGTTTTTTAAAAGCGTTTCCTAGAGATTAGGGGGATTTAGTTTTTTGGGGGGTTGTGGGGGGTTTCAAAATGCCCCTTATCCCCTTAAAAAATGGGTTTTACCATAAAATTTAAAACGATAAAACAAAGTTTTAAACCACAGAAACCCTAAACGCCTTTAGCGTTTGATTGCTTTCACCATTAAAGCGTTCTTAGGGGGTTAATCCTTATTAGATCATTTGATAAGGGTTTGGGTTGTTTTTCTAAGTATAAAAATTTTGAAGCGCTAAAGCTTTTAAAAGTTTTTAATCAAGCGTTGTGAAGTGCCAAACCGCTAAAGACGATTGGGATTTCTGCTTGGGTGGTTTTAAATATAAAAGAGTTTTGAAGCGCTAAAGCTTTTAAAAGTTTTTTAATCAAGCGTTTTAAAATCTCAATAAGCCTTGAGCGTTAAGCTTTTTGTGAGTGGTAGCTTTTAATAAAGCGTTATTAGGGGGGTTAATCCCACTACTATTTGATTATTTGATAAATATTTATGTTGTTCTTGAAGTGGGGGTTAAAGGGTTAAATCAAAGCCTAATCGCAGCAAGTTAAAAACACTCCAAGGCGTATTTTAAAATAAACATAAAAAGAGCTTGTGCAAACAAATTTTTTAAGCGTTTTTAGGGGGTAATCCCACTATTTGATTATTTGATAAATATTTATGTTGTTCTTGAAGTGGGGGTTAAAGGGTTCAATCAAAGCCTATAAAAGGCCTTGAGCTTTTTTAGAAGGCGTAGCCATAGACCCAATACACGCTATAAGGGCGGAAGTATTTCACTTCAGCGCCGCCAGCTTTATAATAAGTGTTGTAAATCGTGGGGATTTGCACACCGATTTCTATAGAATGTTGGTTATGGCTTTTCAAGTCTTTTTTCAAGATACCAAAGTTCATGCGTAAGCCCACATCAAACAAGAATTGGAATTTCGTCGCTGTAGGCCTGTTCGCAAGCTGAGGGCTGTTTCTTAGCGTGCTGATATAAGTGTCCCCTGCGAGTTGGATCCCCCCAAAGAAGCCCGCATTAAGACTTCGGCTACCAAAAGAGCGGCTAAACACATTGTAAAGCACATCAGTCCCCACCCCATAAGTGAGCAAATTGACTTGATTGTAAGTGGGGCCATTACCCACGCCCGCGCCGTTATAACTGAAGAAGCCGTAGTAGCGTAAGCCCACATTCTTGTTTTCTCCAAAGAATTGCTTATAACCGATTTTAGTGATAAACCCGTTAAACGCATTCACTTGAGAGCTGTTACCGGCAGCGAAATTCCCAAGCCATGGGTTAGCTTTAAGCTCGTTATTCAAAGCGCTAACTTTAGCCAAAGTGTTTGTGGTGTTGTTTAACAGTTGGGTAGAGCGCGCTTGATCAATATTCCCGCCATAGCTCACTTGATAGCCTGTTGAATTGCTGATGTTAGCGTTGTTGGCTAGCGTTAAAGCGTTTTGAGAATTATTGACGATGTTTTGCACCAAGCTAGTGAATTCCTTAGCGCTCAAATCATTCCCGGCGTTAGCGGAGTTGAAAACATGTTGCGCTAAAGCGGCGTCCAAAAACGCTGCGGCAGCCCCACTATCACCGCTTGGCCCCATAGTGATTGAAGCTTGCTTTAGGATATAAGCGATTTGTTGAGCGGTAACCCCATTCCCATAAGCTTGATCAGTGTTGTTTTGAAAAATCCCACCCGCTTGGTTATTGGCGTTTAAGAACGAGTTCATGTAAGTCAAATAAACGCTAGCGGTGTTAAGCTCACTGAGCTGGTTGGAGAGATTAGCGCTCGTGGTGTTGTTGTTGCCTTGAAAGATATTCTTGCTGATGTTTTGACTCAAAGCTTTGATAGAGCCAACCATTTCTTTATAAAGAGCCAGGTTACCTTGGAAACAAGGGCTATTGCTAGTAGTAGCGGCTGCGGTCGCACTACTACTACCATTATTAGTAGCGCCACATTGATGGATATTGCTAGTGTTCAAAGTGGGATACAAATCAATCAAATTGTCTAATTGGTTCATAAAGAGGTTGCCCAAAGTCCCAGCGACATTGCCTCCTGTGCCTGCAATATTGATATTGGTGTTGTTTGTCGTATTAGAGTTTAACAAGCCGGCTAATTCTTCGGCTTTGATTTTGCCCGGGTTTTTCACTTGTTGGACCACCTGACCTAATTCATACCCAAAGGTCATAAAGCCCCCATCTTCTTCAGCGCCCACTGGATTGAAGCTCAAGCTTAACGCTAGGCTTAAAGGGGCTAAGAATCTTACTTTTTGAGATTGTGTCATTAAATTTTCCTTAATCATTTTGAATGGCTTTAAATTTTGTTTCATGTTTGTCTCTTCCCCCCTTTCTTAGAATGAATACCCATAAGACCAATAAACGCTATAAGGACGGAAATACTTCACGGTAGTCCCTGCTGATTTGTAATAAGTGTTATAAATCGTAGGCACCACCACGCCAAATTCCACCGTGTGCTGGTTGTGGCGGTTGGATTTCCCGTCCAACTTACCGAAGTTCATCCTCATCCCAAAGTCAAAGAGGAACTGGAAGTGCGTGTTATTGATTTTCCCATGCAATTTCACGTTGGGGTCATCTCTGAGCGTGGATTGGACGGTTTCGCCGGCTAATTGGATACCGCTAAAAAAGCCCATATCCACAGAGCGGTTTTGATAGGAGCGGCTAAAGATGTTATACAACACATCAGTTCCCACCCCATAAGTGTATAACCCTACGCTGTTTTGAGTGGATCTAAAGCCCACGCTCGCCCCGTTATAAGAAAAGAAACCATAATAACGCAAACCGATATTCCTTTTCTTCCCAAAGAATTGCTTGTAGCCTATTTTGGTGTAAAACCCGTTCATGATATTCGTCGCACGGCTGTTACCGGCTCTGAATTGAGGCAAGTAGGGCATGCTTCTGACCTGATTGTTGAGCGCGTTGATTTTATCCAAAGTTACTTGCGCGTTATAAAGAGCGTTAGGGAGCTGACTAGCGCGCACATTCACAGCGTTAGCTTGGTTGGGGTTTATCCCAGCATTATTAACCGCGCTCCCGCTAATGGTGTTTTTAGTGAGCTCGTTATAAACCAATTGAGATTGATCAATAATGCCTTGCACCAAACCTGTAAAAGCGGCTGAATTGAATTCCTTATTCCCAATGTTAGCGGCTACGGCAGAGTTGAAAGCTTCTAAGAGCAATTCATCTTGCTTGAGCAAGTTCGCTGCGTTATTTAAGATATTTTGTTGGTTTTGAAGGTATTGGATAGCTTGCGTGGAGTAAGTTTGACCATCTGAACCAGTCGCACCGCTAGTGCCACTAGTAGCAGTTCCATTATTAGCTACTAAAGCCTTATTCATCGCATTAAAAAACACATTCCCCGCGTTCAAGTAGGTGAGCTGTTGTTGCATGTTGGGGAAATTGGTGTTCGTGCCGTAGTTGGTCTGGCTGCCGATCGTGCTTAAAATCTTGTCAGTCAAGCTGGGGAGCCAGTAATAGCCCGCAGCGGTACAAGCGCTTTGACTGTTATCAAGAGAGCTGCTATTAGCCGTCCCTGCAGCCGCGCAAGTCCCACTGCCTACCGCACCACTTAAAAGAGCGTTCGCAGACACATCGTTACTATTGAGTTTCGTGGGATACGCCCCTAAAAGCGAATAAAGGTATTGGGAGAAAGCGTTACTCAACGCCCCTGCGACATTGCCTCCGGTGTTGTTGTTTAAAATGTTGTTCGTTACATCAGCGTTAAGCTCTCTGGCGAGTTCGTCGGCCTTAGCGCCGCCTGGGTTTTGGACATCTTGCATGACTTGCCCGAGCTGATAACCGACGGTGAAAAACCCTCCATCGTCTTCGGCATAACTTATGCTAGCGCAAAGGGCTAGACTAAGAAACAGCGTTCTATTTTTCTTTATCATAATTTTCCTTATCAATGGGATGCTCCTTGATTGAGTTTAAATTTGGGATTTAGTTACATCAGAGCTTGTAAATAATGTTTAGTAATACAAATTGTCAAATGTAATTGTGATATTTTCACATAATGAAAATTAAACTAACCTTAAAAACCCCCTTAAAGACCCCTTATAAAGGAAATAAAGTTACAACAATTGGAGCGCTTTTTACAAAAAAAAAAAAAAACGGGATCTTAGGGGGATTAGCCTTAAATTTTTGGGGGTTTTTAAAAACGCTTTTTGGCATTTCTAGGCTTTTTAATGTAAAATCACGCCAACGCAAATAGTCATTTTAAGTTATCTCTTTTGTTGTGAAAATTTGGAGCATGTTAGGGTTTGGGGTGATAGTGGGTGGTTACCCCGAAAGGAGATAACCAACTATGAAATTACTATTAGTGATCATAGTTTTAATGGTCCTAGCGACACCATTATACTAAAATTTTGGCTCTAGCGCAAGCTAGAGTCTAAAATCTATGGTTGCTAGCGTTTTCTTTTTTTTGACTAGCGTTAATCTCTTTGATTATTGATCATAAAAAACACACTTTCAACATCTTTCTAGGCTTTTTAATGTAAAATCACGCCAACGCAAATAGTCATTTTAAGTTATCTCTTTTGTTGTGAAAATTTGGAGCATGTTAGGGTTTGGGGTGATAGTGGGTGGTTACCCCGAAAGGAGATAACCAACTATGAAATTACTATTAGTGATCATAGTTTTAATGGTCCTAGCGACACCATTATACTAAAATTTTGGCTCTAGTGCAAGCTAGAGTTAAATCTATGGTTGCTAGCGTTTTTTGTATTTTTCTTACATCTCATAAAAATCCCATTATAATACTATAATACTCCAATGATATGACATGGCAGTAATTCTAGTGTTAAGCGAATTTGGAGCAATTAGTTGTTTCTGATCTAATGGGTTGGGAGATTGTAGTGGGTGGCACTCCGTTAGGAGGCACTACCATGAAATTCGTTTTTGGAAAATTATTTTTATAGCGATAGTTTTAGTGGTTATCTTGACACTGCCACTTTATTAAAAACAGGCTCTTAAGAGTTCCTAGCTCTTAGGGGCTTAACTATCGCTATGATCATATCATTTTCTGCTTAAACAAACAATACAAAAACCAATTTTATTTTGAATCAAGCTTCAAAAGCCCCGCTTCATACAAAAACACCGAAGGCTTATGCTCTTTGGGTTTGGCGTTTTCCCTCAATTCGTTTTTCGCATAAGAAAGCCATAAATTTTCTTTAGCCCTAGTGATAGCGACATAAAAAAGCCGCCGCTCTTCTTCAATGCCCCCACCGGTATTCATGAGCTTGTGGTTAGGGAAACGGCCCTCCATTAAATCTATAATATAAACGTCTTTAAACTCTAAGCCTTTAGAAGCATGCACGCTCAATAGATTCACGCCACAGCCTTGCGTGGCTTCACTAGAGCCTATTAAAGTGCCGTTTAAAAAACGCCCTAAATTTTGGTAATTTTTCGCCAAAGAACTCAGCAAGTCCATTTTTTCATTGAAGCGTTTTTGCGCTTGGAGTTTTTTAAACTCGTTGTAAGAGCCGTCCTTATTTTTGGATCGCTCTTTTAAAAGGCGTGTTTTAAAGGTTTGAAAAAACGCGCTTTCTATAATGTGCTTGATTAAAGCGCTAGGGGAATGGGTAGGGGCTTTGGTATAAAGAGTGAAAAAATCGCTGAGCATTTTAGCCCCATTGAGCGAGATTTTAGGGTGCATCAACACCGGGTGCGAATAAAACGCCTTATCTATCACGCTGTTAAACCTTGAGCTGTTTTCTAAAGCAAAAATTTCTTCAAAAAGCCCCATAGAGGTGATTTCTTTTTTCTTGGTGTAAATTTTGGCTTCTTGATTAGGCTGAATTAAGGCTGATTTGAGATCGCCATTGCCTAAAAGCATTAAGGCTTCATGAATGTCTTTAGCGGTGTTAGAGCCAATATCGCTGATATAGCTTAAAATGTGAATCGCTGCCATAATGTCTTTAGGGTTAAAGATGAGCGCGCAAATATCTAACGCTAACGCCACTTCTTTGGATTCAAAAAAACTCGCGCTCCCTTTTCTTTTGCTTGGCACGTTGTGGGATCTTAAGGCGGCTTCTAATTGATCCGCGCTGGCGTTATTCCTAAAAATCACTGCCACTTCTTTAAAATTTTTTCGCATCACAATGCGTTTAGCGATGTCTTGGCATTGCACAATATTGTCGTTGTAATTTAAAAGCGTGGGTTTATTGAATTTCCCTGATTTCACCACTTCTAAATTTTTAGGGTAAATGCGCTCGTTATGCTGTATCACTTGATTGGCGAGATCTAAAATCTCTTTAGAAGAGCGGTAGTTTTTGGTGAGCGTGAAAACTCGGGCGTTTTTGTATTTTTGAGTGAAATTAGAAATGATAGAAATATCCGCCCCGTTAAAAGCGTAAATGCTCTGATCGTAATCGCCCACGCAAAACAAACTAGGAGGGTTGATAGCGTCTAAAATGGATTCTTGTAAGGGGTTAGTGTCTTGAAATTCATCACAAAGCACTTCTTTATAAGGGCTAGGTCTTTCTAGCATCGCTTTTTTAAAGAGCAGCAGTAAGTCGTTATAGTCAATATAATCATGCTTTTTTTTAGTGTTTTCAAACTCTTCTAAAATGTTTTCATAAAAGGCGGCGTATGGCGTGTGTTCAGGGTTTTTACTAGAAAGCCATGCGCTAAAATCTTCTTGTTTTAGAGCGTTAGTGTAAAGCGAATAGAGGGCGTATAAATGCTGCGAAGTGTAGGGCTTTTTATCGTCATCTGTTAGCGCGTTTTTAGTGTCCACAATGCTTTCTAAAAGTTTTCTCAATTCCTTAGGTTGCTTCAGGCTTAAATTAGGGTAATGCTCTTTTAAATAGCGATACGCCACCGCATGGAAAGTGCCCGCTTCAATTTTGGAGCTTAATTTAAAATATTTAGCCACCCTGGCGATCATTTCATTACTCGCTTTATTGGTGAAAGTCAAAAGCAAGATTTCTTCAGGCTTGATGCCGTTATCAAGCAAGTATAAAATGCGCCCCACAATCGTAGAAGTCTTCCCTGTGCCAGCGCTCGCAATCACTAAATTATACCCTTTCAAAGCCTTGGCCGCTTTTAGTTGCTCAGGGTTTAATTGTAAGGTTTCTAACAAGTTTTATCCTAGTTTAAAAAGTCTTTAGGCAAAAGAGCGTTTTCTAAAGAGCGTTGCGAAAACAAAAAACGCCCATCGCACACAAAGCCCAATTCTTGCCAGTTGATAGCGTTGAGTTTATCGCAGAGGTTTTGTAAATCTAAGTTTTGGTTATAAGGGAATAGCGCTAAAATAGAGCCGTCATAATTTGGGCATTGGTGGATAAAAAAGGGGTTTTTTTGGCACGTTTTAGTATTGACATAAATGCGTTTTTTAGGGGATATGTGATGCATTCTCCCCCACTCAAACCAATTATCTTCATTGAATTTTTTAATCTTTCTTTGCATCAAGCTATCTTTATGCTGGAGTAAATAATCATTAGGTTTATTGACAAAAACCATTTTTTCTAAAACATTGGTTCTTTTCGTGATTGAGGTGACAAATTCTAAATTCCCGTATTTTTCATTTTTAAAAATCTTATCGCACCCGCTCACTGCCCCCACTTTAACCTTAAAAATCTCGCTTAATTTTTGCGTGTAAGATTGGTTGAGGAAATACAAAATGCCTTTTTTGCACACAAATTGCAAACCATCGTTGGTGATTCTACTGAAATCACCCTTACAAAAACGAAAAATCACGCAATTGGGCATGGCGTTTGGGAAAATCTTTTGATCGCCTAATTCAAAAAAATGCGTTATCGTGCCTTCTTTGTGAATCCATTCGTTTAATTTCACGCTAGAAGTGGATTTTAAAAAATCCCTTGGGGTGATGAAAATCAATTCGCCTTTAGGCTTTAAATGCTTGATCGCTTTTTCTATGAAGAACAAGTAGAGATTACTCCTTTCATCAAAAAGGCTGTAATGGAGTTTTTCTTTCGTGCTTGGCGCAATATCCTTGTGCTTGACATAGGGCGGGTTACCGATAATGGTGTCAAATTGATTTTCTAAAGGGTAGTCAAAAAAGTCCATGCAAAGGGCATTTTTAGGGCAGATTTTAGGATCGATTTCAATCCCTACAGCCTTTTTTAAGCGCTTTAAAAAACTCCCATCGCCCGCACTCGGTTCTAAAACACTCCCATGATTGTGCTTTAGAGTGAGCATGAAATCCACTATATTTTTAGGGGTGAAAACCTGCCCTAAAGTTTTAATATCTAAATTATTCAAAAAATTCTCCAAAAACTTCTTTGAATGTTAAATAAATATTAGCTCGTAACTTAACGCTTTTGGCTAAAGCGCTTAAGATGAAGTTTTTACTTTCAATAAAGTTTCTTTGAACGATTTCTCTGTTGTTGTCCCACTTGCATTGGAAGGGCAAGTTATTGCCATTTGGCTGAAGAGTTTGAATGCCTTTTAAGGAATTGATAAAAATATCTTTAGGATCGTTTTTGTTGATAATCAAAAAATAATAATCCCTATCGGTGTTTGTGCCTAAGTCTTTGTGAAGTTTTTGGAAGTATTTTACCATGCGATTTCGTTATTAAATTCCGGTAATAAGCCGCATAATGCATAGTAAATCCCTAATTTGCAATTAAGATTGTCAGCGGTTTTTGTGGTGGTGGTTTTAATATTAACAGGATAAAAAATATCGTTTTCTTCAAAACTAAAATCCCACCACTCTCTAGCTTTTGGCAGTTGGATAGGAAAATAATCCTTAATAGTATTTAAAATTTCTTCTTCATTGACCGATGAATTCAATCGCCCATCCTGTAAGGGTTGCGACAAATGATAAGGGTTTGTTTTTAAAAATTCTGCAATTTCATTAAGCTGTGTGGGTATCATTAAATATCCTTATTAAAAAGGATATTTTACCATACTCCTTATTTCAGCCTTTTATTTTTTCAAGCTAATGGCTTCTTTAATCATGTCATCGCCCGCGCCAAAGGCCCTAGCGTTCATGGAATAGCCTCTTTGCATTAAAATGAGATTGGTTAGGGCGTTCCCGGCATTCACGTTGCTCGTTTCTAAATATTTATGCCTGATTTTCCCAAACTTGAGCTTGCCCTCTTCGTCCCACCCTAAAATGGGGTTACCGCTTAGGGGTCTGTTTTCGCCATTAATGGTGCCTTCTTGCATTTCATAGAGATTACCGCCGATTTTCCTTAAGCCTTGATCGTTAGTGAAAGCTAAAATACCGATGCGAGCGACCGGCTCTACCACCCCGTTACTAAAGGCTAGAGAAATCACGCCATTTTCTTCAATGCGCATGTCTCTAAAAATGCCCCTAGGCTTGCCGTCTTGACTCGCTTCTAAGAGTTTAGAGTCTTGATAAGACAAATCGCTAGAATCATGGTTTTCGCTTTTATCTAAAGAATAGGTGAGCTTATTGCCTTTAAAATCCAAAGTCATGGGAGCGGATTTCATTTTATGCGTGGCTGAATCAAAGCCGACAATTTCCCAAGTGGGATCATTGATAGGGGTTTTGTTTTTGGGATCTACGATGTAGCTTTTCACTTCCCAAGTTTGGTTTTTCCTTTTACTCGTGGGGCTTGATGTGGGATCGTTGGAATTGGTCATGTAATATTCGCTTTGGAGCAAGTATTTATCCCCGGCTTTATCATAAATATCCACTTCTGTGCTGTAATAAGGGATTTTGATCGCTACTGAATCCCTGCTAATGCCCTTTTTCAGTTCCATTCCGTCCGCTTTCAAGCCCAATTTATCCGCAATGCCCCCGCTCAAGCTAAAGGTGATAGGCGTTTGGCTAGGATTAGCGATCTCTAATAAAAGGGGGGGGCTTTTGGCGTCTTTTTCGCTTTTGATGAGGTTTAAGTCTAGCCCGGTTTTTTCTTTAAGGAGTTTTTGCAAATCGCCTAAAGTTTTGAATTGGTTTTCGCCTTTTTCAGCGTCCCCATAAGTGAAAACAAAATCCTCTTTTTTGCCATCTTCTTTTTGGATACTCACATTCAATTTGCGATTCGTGATCGCGTCTATTGGCTCGTTATCGTTATTCGCTAAAGCGTTAATGTCCTGGTTTAAAAAACGCTCTTTAATGATTTCGCCCTTATCGTTTAAGAAAAAATCTTGCACGCCTTTTAAATGATCTTTAGGGTTTAGATTCACGCTGATATTCACTTTCGTGCTAAGCACGGGCTGGTAAGTCAAATCCTGGGGGATTTGTAAGGGCGAAAGGGTGTTGCCATGCAATTTTTCAATGTCTTCATCTCTAGCGGTGGAATTGAGCGTGCCGTCTTTGATCTTTTTCAAATCAATACCATAGACATAATAGCCCTCAGGGGTTACTAAATAGCCATCGGCGTCTCGTGCGAAATTGCCGGCACGCGTGAGAAAATTATCCTGTTTTTTGCTAAAGCCGTCTTTATTAATGGTCATTTCCCCATTTTTATTGGGCCCTATCACAAACCAGCCCTTCCCTTGATACGCCATGTGGAATTCCCCCTCACTTGGCATGTATTCGCCGTCCTTATTAGAAAGGACATTGCCTGAGCCTGTAACGCCGTAATTTCGGTCGTTAGCCACAACGGATTTGGCGTTCAAAGCGTCTAAATGCGAAGAAAACAAGGTCTTAAACTCCGGATCATTGGAGCGATAGCCTAAAGTATTGACATTGGCGATATTATTGGAAAGGCTGTCAATACCAAACTGGTGGGTCTTGATCCCGCTATAAGCGTTTAATAAGGTGTCGTTCATGCTGTCTCTTTAGGGGGAGTTTGGGGTTTTTGATCAGAGAGTTTTTGAGGCTTCTGATCCGAGAATTTTTGATCAAGCGGTTCTTGCGGTTTTTGTTCAGAGAGTTTTTGATCCGAGAGTTTTTGATCAAGCGGTTTTTGCTCAGAGATTTTCTGTTCAAGGGCTTTTTGATCAGAGAGTTTTTGATCAATCGGTTTCTGATCCGGTTTGTAAAACTCTATTGCGCTGTCTATGGGTAAAATCATTTCGCCCATTCTCAGCATGGGCTTGCCTTTATCAAAAATCACGCTCTCCACTTCGCCCCTACCAATGCGCGTTTGTAAATACTGCTTGCTTTGAGAGTCTAAATTGTATTCAGCCTTGATTTTGTAATTGCCTTTAGGGACTTTTTCGCCCTTTTCGTTTGTGCCGTCCCATTCAAAATTGATATACCCTTTTTGCCCATTATAATCTTTTAAGGAAATCGTTTTGACTAATTCATTATTTTCATTTAAGATTTGAATCGCTGGCACTCCTTTAGAAGCGTCAATTTTTTCATCAAAAAAGAGCGAAAAAGAAAGCTTGTTGTTGCCGTCAAAATTCGCCCCGCTCACATCGGTTTCAGCGATTTTGCCTATCATGCTCACAGAATTGAGTGCTGTTACTTCCCTTAAAGCGTTATTAGCCTTTAAGCTATCGTCCATGCCCTTGTTCAGGTTTTCCATGGTGTCTTTTAAAGTGCCTTGAAAGTCTTTTAAAGATTCGTTAGTTTCTTTATTGGATTTCATCGCGCTAGCGACTTCTTGCATGGTTTTTTTGTTTTCTTCTTGCATTTCCACTTGCGTGAGTTGCGCGGTTTGGGTGATGATTTTATCCGTTTCCATAGGAGCGGTGGGGTCTTGATTTTTCAATTGCTCTAAAAAGAGTTTCATGAAAGCGTTTTTATCCAACCCGTTAGCGATGGTGGGCTGTTCTTTTTTCCTTTCTTGCGCGGCTTTAGCTCCTGTAACTTCTGCTAAATCAATGGCCATGATCTCTTCCTTATTAAAGATGTCTTAATTATAGAGCAAACTCGCTTAAAATCACGCATAAAGAGTGATTTGCATGCTCGTTTCTTGGTTTTCATGGTCTGTGTTCTCTTGGTAGCTTTTTAGGGCGTTTTCTTTTAAGGGGGTTAATTCCTGTTCTTTAAATGGCTCTTTTGGTTGATCTTTGGGGGCTTGTTGCTCTTTAGAAAAATCTTGCGAAAAGCTCAAATCCACCCCTTCAAAGCCTAAAGCGTTCAAGCTGTTTTTAAGATCTTGTTGGTTGTCCAAAAAGGTTTGCAAGCTGTTATTGTGAGAAATCACGCTCACTTTAAGGTTTTTACCCACTTTTTGAATGGTTACTTCAACCTTGCCCAATTCCTTAGGGAATAAATCCATAGAGATCTTGCTCATGGGGGGTTTGTATTCTTGGATTTCTTGTTTTAATTGTTGGGTGAAATGCTTGATCGTTTCTTTAGGGGCGATGCTTTTATTGTCGCTTGTCTTATCGCTAGCTTGGGTGTTTTGCGCGCTTTGAGCGCTGCTACTAGTTTCTTTAGCTTTTTCTTTATTGTCGCTTATTTCTTTAGTTTTTTCTTCTTTTTCTAATGGCGTTGGAATATTATCGTTAGGGGGGTTAGCTCCTATTAAAGGCATTAAAGGGGGCGTTTTAAGAGGGATTTTAAGGGCATTTTCTGGCGTTGTGGCTTGGGCTGTGGTCTGGGTTTTAGCGTGAATGGGGGTTTTTTCTGGCTTTTTTTTAGAAAGCGTTTTATCCCTCTTAATGGCGTTCATTTCTAAAGCTTCCTTTAAAGGGGGCATTTTTTTTTCATTATGGGGGTTTGCGTGTTCTTTATTTGGCGGTTCTTTTTTTTCTAAAGATTGCAAAACGCTAGAAAGGTTAGCGGTGTTTTTAGAGTCGTTCTTTGCAAGGGTGTGGTTAGTGGGCGTTTGCGTTGTTTTCAAAGCGAGCTGATCGCTCGCATTTAAGGGGTTTTTATTTTCTAGGGTCGTGGCCGCTTGAATGTTGCTGGCGTTTAGGTCATGTTTTTGGCTGAGCGTTTGGATGTCTTTAAGGGTTTTTGGATCTTTGGCGCTATGGGTAGGGGTGGTGGGGGTTTTATTAGTGTTGTTAGCGTGGTTAGGGGTTATAGGGTTTTTATTAGGCAAGTTTGTTTGATGAGCGTTAGAAGCAACTTCGTTAGGCTTTTTTTCATTCTTGTTTAAAGTTTCGTTAGGGGTTTTGGGGTTAGTTTCATTAGCTTCATGGGTTTCATGTTGGGCCTCATGTGGGGCTGTTGGGTGGGTTTTTGGGTGGTTGAGCCAATCTTTTAGGGTAGGGGCTTGTTGGTTTTTGGCGAGATTTTGAGCGTGTTGGTGGGGTAGGGTAGGGGTTTTTTCAAGCGCTTTAGCGTCTTTAGGCGTGGTTTTTAAAGTGCTAGAGCTTGATAATTCTTTAGGGGCGGTTTTGTCTTTAGAGATCTTTTGGTTTAAGATCTTGCTGAAATCCTTTGATGCGCTTTTAGGGGCGTTTTTGGCGTCTTTAACTTCGTTTTTCGCCCCGCCATTTAAAGCGTTTGTGTTGGTGTGAATGGGATTAACAGGAGATGGCATGACTATCCTTTAAAACAACTCTTTTATTTTACATGGTAGGAGTCAAGCAAAAAGAGTTCCTTAAGATGAATGATCAAATCTAAAAAATGCTAAAAGCCTTTTTACAAAACTATGGTTTCGTTTAGGTTTAATTAAATTTTGCTACAATTGAATAAAAACGATGATTTTAGGGAGATTGGCATGCAAAGTTTATGGATTTACCCAGAGGATACCGAAGTTTTAGGGGTTGCTTGTAAGAGTCTTTTAAAAGCGCTAAAACCGCGCTATCAAAAAATCGCCTTATTTTCGCCCATTAGTGGGGAGTGCGAGGGCTTGGGGGGGTGCGAGGGTCTAAGCTCTTTAGAGATCCATAGCGCCATAGACAAACAAAAGGCTTTAGAGCTTGTGAGCACCGCTCAAGAAGAGTTACTATTTGAAACGATTCTCAAACGCTATGATGAATTACAATCCACGCATGATTTTGTCATTAATTTGGGGTATGCGCCGAAGTTTTTCTTAAACGCTCTGTTAGATTTAAACACCATTTTAGCCAAGCATTTAAACGCTCCTATGGTGGCTGTCGCGCAAACGAGTTTGGAATATTTGAAAGCCATGCATTCTCATATTCTCAAAAAAGAAGCCCCTTTCGCTTTAGGGCTATTTGCGGGTGAGATGCTTGAAAAACCACATTTTTTAAGCGCGTCTCTTTGCAAGCAACAATGCACATTAGAAGCGAGCGTGATGGAAAGCGTGTTGCAAACAAAAAGCGAGATTATTACCCCTTTAGCCTTTCAAATGGGTTTGGAAAAAAGGCTAAAAGGCAGATTAAAAAAGTCGTTTTACCCGAGAGCGAAGATGAAAGGATTTTAAAAGCCGTGCATCGTTTGAACGCTATGGGTGCGGTAGGATTGATCTTATTAGGCGATAAAGAGGCCATTAATTCCCAAGCGAAAAACTTAAACTTGAATTTAGAAAATATAGAAATCATTGATCCCAACACTTCGCATTATAGGGAAGAATTCGCTAATCATTTGTATGAATTGCGAAAATCAAAGGGCTTGAATCAGCAAGAAGCTGAGCGATTAGCGTTGGATAAAACTTATTTTGCGACCATGCTCGTGCATTTAGGATACGCGCATGCCATGGTTTCTGGGGTCAATCACAGCTGAGACCATTAGACCCGCTTTACAAATCATTAAGACTAAGCCCGGCGTGAGCCTGGTTTCAAGCGTGTTTTTAATGTGTTTGGACACTCAAGTGTTCGTTTTTGGGGATTGCACGATTATCCCTAACCCTAGCCCTAAAGAATTAGCCGAGATTGCTACCACTTCCGCGCAGAGCGCCAAGCAATTCAATATCGTGCCTAAAGTGGCCTTGCTTTCTTATGCGACAGGAAATTCCGCTCAAGGCGAAATGATAGACAAAATCAAAGAAGCCCTAACAATCGCACAAAAATTAGATCCCCAATTAGAAATTGATGGTCCTTTGCAATTTGACGCTTCCATAGATAAAGGCGTAGCCAAGAAAAAAAGGCCTAACAGCCAAGTGGCCGGGCAAGCTAGCGTTTTTATTTTCCCGGATTTAAACGCTGGGAATATCGCTTATAAAGCGGTGCAACGAAGCGCTAAAGCCGTGGCGATAGGGCCTATCTTACAAGGCTTGAACAAGCCCATTAACGATTTGAGTAGGGGCGCTTTAGTGTAAGATATTATCAACACCGCTTTGATTAGCGCCATTCAAGCGCAAGATTAATTGATTAGGAGAAATGATGGAAATTTTAGTGTTGAATCTGGGCAGTTCGTCTATTAAGTTTAAGTTGTTTGACATGAAAGAAAACAAGCCCTTAGCGAGCGGTTTAGCCGAAAAAATCGGCGAAGAAATAGGGCAGTTGAAAATCAAATCGCATTTGCACCATAACGATCAAGAATTAAAAGAAAAGCTTGTGATTAAAGATCATGCGAGCGGGCTTTTAATGATTCGTGAGAATTTAACGAAAATGGGGATCATCAAAGATTTCAATCAAATTGACGCTATAGGGCATCGTGTGGTTCAAGGGGGGATAAATTCCATGCCCCGGTTTTAGTGGATGAAAAAGTCATGCGAGAAATTGGCAATCTTTCTATTTTAGCCCCCTTGCACAACCCGGCGAATTTGGCCGGTATTGAATTTGTCCAAAAAGCGCACCCCCATATCCCTCAAATCGCTGTTTTTGACACCGCATTCCATGCCACTATGCCCAGTTACGCTTACATGTATGCGTTGCCTTATGAATTGTATGAAAAGTATCAAATCCGCCGTTATGGTTTCCATGGGACTTCACACCATTATGTGGCTAAAGAAGCGGCGAAATTTTTGAATATCGCTTATGAGGAATTTAACGCTATCAGTTTGCATTTAGGGAACGGCTCAAGTGCAGCAGCCATTCAAAAGGGTAAAAGCGTGGACACTTCTATGGGGCTAACCCCACTAGAGGGCTTGATTATGGGTACAAGGTGTGGGGATATTGACCCCACTGTGGTGGAATACATCGCACAATGCGCAAATAAGAGCTTAGAAGAAGTGATGAAGATTTTAAATTATGAAAGCGGTTTGAAAGGCATTTGTGGGGATAATGAGAAACATAGAAGTCAGGAAAGAAAAAGGCGATAAAGAAGCCAAGCTCGCTTTTGAAATGTGCGCTTATCGCATTAAAAAGTATATTGGGGCTTACATGGTAGTCTTAAGTAGTCTTAAAAAAAGTAGATGCGATCCTCTTTACATGGGGATTAGGGGAAAATTATTCGGCTTTAAGAGAGAGCGTGTGTGAAGGCTTAGAAAATTTAGGGATCGCTTTACACAAGCCCACGAACGACAATCCGGGCAGTGGGTTGGTGAATTTAAGCCAGCCTGATACTAAAGTCCAAATTTTACGAATCCCTACTGATGAAGAGCTAGAAATCGCTTTACAAACCAAAAAGGTTTTGGAAAAAACAGAATAAAGAATTGTTTAAGAAATCTATAAGAAATTTTTGGGTAAAAAATTAGCTTTCTTAAATTAAGTTCTAAATTAAGAAAATATCACACTAGGAGTTTTTGATGAAAATGGTTCATTTTTTAGAGGGCGTTCATTTTGAAAAGCTCCACATTGAAGCGTTGAGTGAAAATTCTTCCAATAAGGAAATGCGCATTTGCATGCCCAAAGGAGCGATCATAGACAAACACAAGGCCCCGGGAGCTATCAGCGTGCAGGTTTTAGAGGGTAAAATCGTTTTTGAAGTGGGAGATAAAAAAATAGAAATGCCAAAGGGAGCGTTAATCAGCCTGGAAGCCCAAGTTTCGCATCGTTTGGACGCTTTAGAAAATAGCGTTATCAGATTGTCTTTGAGTAAAAAATAAGGAAAATCAAATGATGAAAGCCGTTTTTATCAATGTTTGGTATTTGCTTTTAACCATCATTTTATTAATCATCATATGGAGGATCATTAAATTAGTGTTAAAAGATAAAAACGACAGCGACGATAAGGGGTTAGGGTAAAGCATGTTTTTGATCTAAAAAGATGAGCCAAGAAGATAAAAGAAGTCGTTAAATCATAGCCGTTTAATTAAGCGCGCTACGATACGAAAATTTTAAAAGAAAGGAAAAACATGAGCGAACAACGAAAAGAATCTTTACAAAATAACCCTAATTTGAGTAAAAAAGATGTCAAAATCGTGGAAAAGATTTTGAGCAAGAACGACATTAAAGCCGCTGAAATGAAAGAACGCTATTTAAAAGAAGGGCTGTATGTGTTGAATTTCATGAGTTCTCCCGGTAGCGGTAAAACCACGATGCTAGAAAATCTAGCGGATTTTAAAGACTTCAAGTTTTGCGTGGTAGAGGGCGATTTGCAAACCAACAGAGATGCGGACAGATTGCGTAAAAAAGGCGTGAGCGCGCATCAGATCACCACCGGTGAAGCGTGCCATTTGGAAGCGAGCATGATTGAGGGGGCGTTTGATTTATTAAAAGATGAGGGAGCGTTAGAAAAAAGCGATTTTTTAATCATTGAAAACGTGGGGAATCTGGTTTGCCCTTCAAGCTATAATCTAGGGGCGGCGATGAATATCGTTTTACTCTCCGTTCCAGAGGGCGATGATAAGGTGCTAAAATATCCTACGATGTTTATGTGCGCGGATGCGGTCATTATCAGTAAAGCGGACATGATTGAAGTGTTTAATTTCAGGGTTTCTCAAGTCAAAGAAGACATGCAAAAATTAAAGCCTGAAGCGCCTATTTTTTTAATGAGCTCTAAAGACCCTAAAAGTTTGGAAGATTTTAAAAATTTCCTTTTAGAAAAAAAGCGTGAAAATTACCAATCCACGCATTCGTTTTAATGTGTTTAGCGATCCCCTCTAAAGTCATAGCCATTAACGATAATGTGGCGCTTTTGGAGACTTTGGGCGTTCAAAGAGAGGCGAGCTTGGATTTAATGGGCGAGTCCGTTAAAGTGGGCGATTATGTGTTGCTCCACATCGGCTATGTGATGAGTAAGATTGATGAAAAAGAAGCCCTAGAATCCATTGAGCTTTATCAAGAAATGATCGCCAAAATGAACGAAACGCATGAATAATAACAATGAGCGTTGATCACCTCATTTCGCCCTTTAGGGACAAGCAAACCCTTTTAGTGCTCTCTAATGCAATCAAAAAACTCGCTTCCAAACTCACAAAAAAATTAGTCATCATGGAAGTGTGCGGAGGGCATACGCATTCTCTCATGAAATACGGGCTTTTAGATTTGATGCCTAACAATTTAGAGTTTGTGCATGGGCCAGGGTGTCCGGTATGCGTGATGCCAAGAGTGCGCCTTGATGAAGCTTATGAACTCGCTATGATTAAAGATAGCATCATCTTAAGTTTAGGGGATATGATGAAAGTCCCAGGGAGCTATGGGAGCTTGATACAAGCCAGAGAAAAGGGGCTAGATGCGCGCTTTTTGTATTCGCCCATGCAAGCTTTAGAGATCGCTAAAGAAAACCCGCATAAAAAAGTCATTTATATTGCGATCGGTTTTGAAACCACAACGCCCATGACAGCGAGCGTTTTACTGAACGCCAAAAAAGAAAAATTAAAAAATCTTTTTTTCCACATCAACCACATTTTAGTGCCTCCAAGCGTGAGCGCGATTTTAAAAGATCCAGCATGCCAGATCAACGCTCTTTTAGCCCCTAGCCATGTGAGCGTGATGAACGGCGCTCAAATCTACGCCCCTTTAGTGGATCGCTTTAAACTCCCCATTATCGTGAGCGGTTTTGAGCCGGTGGATATATTAGAAAGCGTGCTGATGCTTCTTAAACAAGCCTTAAACAAAGAAGCCAAGCTAGAAATCCAATACAAACGAGCGGTGAGCTATGAAGGGAATACAAAAGCGCAAGAGTTAGTCAATGCATGCATGGAAGTTAGGGAAAATTTTGAATGGAGAGGCTTAGGGAATATCAAACATTCCGCTCTCAAACTCAAAGAAGCATTCGCCTCTTATGACGCTGAAAAAGTCTTTAAAGAACACTTAAGCCACAAAACCTCTAAAGAAAACAAGGCATGCAAGTGCGGGGAGATTTTAAAAGGCATCGCTAAACCCCTAGACTGCCCGCTATTTGCCAAAACTTGCACCCCACAAAACCCAATCGGCAGTTGCATGGTCAGCTCTGAGGGGGCGTGCGCGGCGTATTATCGTTACAAGCGCGTTTGAGCTTTAAAAATTGCTTTTTAGTGAAATCGCTCAAACCTTCGCAATTGACATCCACGCTAACCGGTTTTTTAGGGGGTTTTTCTTTTTTTGCAACCGGTTTTTCATAAGCCCTTTTTTTCACGCTCGCTTGGATTATTTTAAAATCAAAAGGGTAATTCAAGGCTTTTAGGGTTTTTTGCGTTTCTTTGAAACGGGTTTTTAGGTTGTTGGTGTAATGGTCTTTTTCTGTTTCAAAAGCTTTCAAGAAACTCGGGTGCGTGAAATAGATTTTTAGGATTTGGTGTTCAATTTTGGCGTATCTAAACCCATGCTTTAAATCCCCTAAAATTCCAGCGACATAACGATTGATCACCTCTCTTCGCTTGAGCTGGAGCTTTAAATTTTTAAACGCAGACATTTGGCCGATTCTTTTAAACAGCAAAAAGGTTTCTTTCTTTTTCAGATAGCGTTTATAAATCAAGGGGTTAAATCCATTTTCCATGATGGGATTATAGCGTTTTAGCTTGACTTTTTTAAAAAGCTTTTGTATAATGCTTTCTTTATTTTGTTATATGTTGTTGGGGTGTCGCCAAGCGGTAAGGCACCAGGTTTTGGTCCTGGCATTCCGAGGTTCGAATCCTTGCACCCCAGCCATTTTTCCTTTATTAGCGTGTCGCGGAGTAGAGCAGTCCGGTAGCTCGTTGGGCTCATAACCCAAAGGTCAGTGGTTCAAATCCATTCTCCGCAACCAATCTTTCAGATCGCACCACCAAACCACACCACCAAATGAAACAAAAAGCGTCAAAAGCAAAAAAATGACACAATTTTTTCAAAACTACAAAAAAAAAAAAAAAACGCTTTTATGCTATAATGCTCCAAATACATTTTATTGAATGTATGAAATCTACTAAATCCAATCTAAAAAGGAGAAAACATGAAAAAACACATCCTTTCATTAACTTTAGGCTCGCTTTTAGTTTCCACTTTGAGCGCTGAAGACGACGGCTTTTACACAAGCGTTGGCTATCAGATCGGTGAGGCCGCTCAAATGGTGAAAAACACCAAAGGCATTCAAGATCTTTCAGATCGTTATGAAAGTTTGAACAACCTTTTGACCCGATACAGCAACCTAAACACCCTGATCAAATTGTCCGCTGATCCGAGCGCGATCAATGGGGTGCGTAACGATTTGGGCGCGAGCGCGAAGAATTTGATCGGCGATAAAGCCAACTCCCCAGCGTATCAAGCCGTGCTTTTAGCGATCAACGCGGCGGTGGGGTTTTGGAATGTCGTGGGCTATGTGACGCAATGCGGAGGTAACGCTCATGGCGCAAAAAGCACCTCTTCCACGACCATCTTCAACAACGAGCCAGGGTATCGATCCACTTCCATCACTTGCTCTTTGAACAGGTATATGCCTGGATACTACGGCCCTATGAGTATTAAGAATTTTAAAAAGCTTAACGAAGCCTATCAGATCCTCCAAACGGCGTTAAAGAAAGGCTTACCCGCGCTCAAAGAAAACAACGGAACGGTCAAAGTAAAGTATACTTACACATGCTCAGGGGAAGGGAATAACAACTGCGATCCGTCATTATTTGGAATAAATGACAACAAACGAAACGGCGGAACAGCAACTAAAACCCAAACCATAGACGGCAAACAAGTGAACACCACGATCAGTTCAAAAGTCGTTGATTTTAAAGCACCAGGTAATACATTAGGTGTCTCCTACACCGAAATCACTAACGAATTGAGCGGAGTGCCTGATAGCGCTCAAGCGCTCTTAGCGCAAGCGAGCACGCTCATCAACACCATCAACGAAGCATGCCCGTATTTCCACGCGCCTGCTAACCGACCTAATGGCCCAAAATGGGAGTGGTCCTCTAACAAATTATGCGGCGCTTTTTCACAAGAAATCAGCGCGATCCAAAAGATGATCACGGACGCGCAAGATCTGGTCAACCAAACGAGCGTCATTACTAGCAATGAGCAATCCGATCAAGTGGGTGGTAATAACGGCAAGCCTTTCAACCCTTTCACAGACGCTAGCTTCGCTCAAGGCATGCTCGCTAACGCGCAAGCCCAAGCCAAGATGCTCAATCTAGCCGAACAAGTGGGGCAAGCCATCAACCCTGAGAGGCTTAGCGGGACTTTTAAAAATTTTGTTACAGGCTTTTTAGCCACATGCAACAACCCCTCAACAGCTGGCACTGGTGGCACACAAGGTTCACCTTCTGGCACGGTTACCACTCAAACTTTCGCTTCCGGTTGCGCCTATGTGGAACAAACCCTAACGAATTTAACCAACAGCATCGCTCATTTTGGCACTCAAGAACAGCAAATACAGCAAGCAGAAAACATCGCTGACACTCTAGTGCATTTCAAATCCCGATACAATGAATTGGGCAACACTTATAACAGCATCACCACCGCGCTCTCCAAAGTCCCTAACGCTCAATCTTTGCAAAATGTGGTGAGCAAAAAGAATAACCCCTATAGCCCGCAAGGCATAGAAACCAATTACTACCTCAATCAAAGTGCTTATAACCAAGTCCAAACCATCAACCAAGAACTAGGGCGAAACCCCTTTAGGAAATTGGGCATCGTTAGCTCTCAAACCAACAACGGCGCGATGAATGGGATCGGTATTCAAGTAGGCTACAAACAATTCTTTGGCCAAAAAAGAAGATGGGGCGCTAGGTATTACGGCTTTTTTGATTACAACCATGCGTTCATCAAATCCAGCTTCTTCAACTCGGCTTCTGACGTGTGGACTTATGGTTTTGGAGCGGACGCTCTCTATAACTTCATCAACGATAAAGCCACCAATTTCTTAGGCAAAAACAACAAGCTTTCTGTGGGGCTTTTTGGAGGCATTGCGTTAGCGGGCACTTCATGGCTTAATTCTGAATACGTGAATTTAGCCACCGTGAATAACGTCTATAACGCTAAATTGAACGTGGCGAATTTCCAATTCTTATTCAACATGGGAGTGAGGATGAATTTAGCTAGATCTAAGAAAAAAGGCAGCGATCATGTGGCCCAACACGGCATTGAACTAGGGCTTAAAATCCCTACCATCAACACGAACTATTATTCCTTTATGGGGGCTGAACTCAAATACCGCAGGCTTTATAGCGTGTATTTGAATTACGTGTTCGCTTACTAGAAGCTAAAAACCCTTTGTGAAACTCCCTTTTTTTGGGGGTTTCATTTTTGAACCCTCTTTTTTTTTTGAACCCTTTGTTTTAGGGGGGCTTCTTTTTAAGGGATTTCTTTTTTTGAACCCTTTGTTTTGAACTCTCTTTGTTTTTTGGGGGGTTTTTTTTTGATTTTTTGAACTCCTTTTGTTTTAAATTCCTTTGTTTTGAAGCTCCCTTTTTAGGGGAGAACCCTTTGTTTTAAACTCTTTGTTTTGAAGCTCCCTTTTTAGGGGAGAACCCTTTGTTTTAAACTCTTTGTTTTAGGAGGGCTTCTTTTTTTAAGGGGTTTCTTTTTTGAACTCTTTGTTTTGAATCCTCTTTTTTTGGGGGTTTGATGAAAAATCATTTTTAGCGTTTTTGATGATTAGTTAGTATGAAACTTGACGCTAATTCAAGCGACAATCTCTTAAAAAGTGCTTCTTTAGGGTGGTTTAAATTAAAAGGGGGAGAATAGTTTCAAATGCTTCCTATCTCTTTAAGAGAATAAAACGAAACTTTAATAAAATGAGTTTTATAATAAAATCAAATCTAAAACGATTATTTTTCACTCACAGAACTTTTATTCTTTTAAACTTTTTTAAAATTTTTTACTAAAAGATCTTTTAATCTTTTCACTGATTTTTCAATCCGCTTTTCAATCTTTAAGTTTTTGATCTTTAATTTTTTCATTAACTTCCCAATCCGCTTTTCAATCTTTAAGTTTTGATTTCTAGCTTTTTAATACCGCTCTATCGCTTGCGCTATAATGAGCTGATATTTTTAAAAAAGGAATAAAGCATGCCAAACACTACCGCAGAAAAAGACTACACCCAATACAGCGAAAAACAGCTTTTTAATTTAATCCATCAATTAGAGCGAAAAATCAAAAAGATGCAAAATGATAGAGTTTCTTTTAAAGAAAAAATGGCTAAAGAATTGGAAAAAAGGGATCAAAACTTTAAGGATAAAATAGACGCATTAAATGAACTCTTGCAAAAAATCAGCCAAGCTTTTGATGATAAAAGAGATTGTTGTTTGGGGCGCAAGATCCCAAACCTTGAAACGCAACAAGCCATGAGAGAAGCGTTAAATGGGGTTAATCTCACTCAAATTGATAGTTTAGATGATCTTACAAACGAGTTAAAAAGAGAAAATAATAAAGGTTTTGAAAATGTATGCTCTAGCGTTTGATTTAAAGATTGAGATTTTAAAAAAAGAATACGGAGAACCCTACAATAAAGCCTATGATGATTTAAGGCAAGAATTAGAGCTATTAGGGTTTGAAAACACTCAAGGGAGCGTTTATGTTAATTATTCTAAAGAAAACACTCTAGCGCAAGTCTATAAAGCGATCAATAAACTCTCTCAAATTGAGTGGTTTAAAAAGTCTGTTAGGGGTATTAGAGCGTTTAAGGTAGAGGACTTTAGCGATTTCACTGAGATTGTGAAATCCTGGCGTTTAGCCGAATTTTTAAAATTCTTGGCACTTATGGAGTGGAAAGCAACGCTTTTTTAGTAAGACTAGGCAGTCATAACGAGCTGTTTTAACCCACCCACACAACTTATAACGCTCAAACCAACCGCTCAAACCAACTACCCCCCTTTTTAGGGATAAAATTTAGGGTTAAAACACCGCTCACGCTTTTTTATTTTTTAAATATTCTCGTGTTTCCCGCTTTTTAAATACCCTCTTGTGCGCATTTCTTTACGCTTCAAAGCCCCTTCATAGCGACGGATTTCAACCTCTGTTTTAGGCTCGTATTTGGGCATGGGGGTGGGTTTGCCATTTTCCACAGCCACCATCGTGAAATAGCATGAATTGGTGTGCGTGATTTCACGAGTTTTAATATCTTCGCTCAAAACCTTAATCCCCACTTCGCACGAGGTGTTGCCCACATAATTGATGCTGGCTAAAAAAGTGAGCAAATTCCCTACAGGAATGGGGTATTTGAAAGTAACCCCATCCACGCTTAAAGTGACCGTTCCTTTAGCGCAATAACGAGTTGAGCACACGTAAGCCACTTTATCCAATAAATTCAATAATTCCCCCCATGCATGACGTTGTTGAAATTAGCGGTTGTAGGCACGACTAAATAGCTCATCAATAATTTAGTGCGATCCGCTGTGTCTATAGTGAAATCAAAATGGCTAGAATGCGATGATTGTATTTGAGGCATTGCTTCTCCTTAATTAAAATTGGTGTTAAAAATGTCTTTTGTAAAAAACATTCCAAGAACTATATATTAGTAAAAATTAAGTAATATTGAGTGAATATTAGAGGAATTAGAAAAATAATAAGAGGGTTAGCGTTAGATAATGGGCGTTGGAGAGAAAAAAGAAAGCCAAAAGGTGGCGGTTATCACTGGGGCGAGTTCTGGGATTGGGTTGGAGTGCGCGTTAATGCTGTTAGATCAAGGGTATAAAGTCTATGCACTCTCTAGGCATGCGACTTTGTGCGTGGCCTTAAACCATGCGTTGTGCGAGTGCGTTGATATTGATGTGAGCGATTCTAACGCTTTAAAAGAAGTGTTTTCAAACATCAGCGCTAAAGAAAATCATTGCGACGTTTTGATCAATTCCGCCGGTTATGGGGTGTTTGGGAGCGTAGAAGACACGCCCATTGAAGAGGTTAAAAAGCAATTTAGCGTGAATTTTTTCGCCCTTTGTGAAGTGGTGCAGTTTTGTTTGCCCTTATTAAAAAACAAGCCCCATTCTAAGATTTTTAACCTTTCTTCCATAGCGGGGCGTGTGAGCATGCTCTTTTTAGGCCATTACAGCGCGAGTAAGCATGCCCTAGAAGCTTATAGCGATGCCTTGCGTTTAGAGCTTAAACCCTTTAACGTTCAAGTGTGTTTGATTGAGCCAGGCCCGGTGAAAAGCAACTGGGAAAGAACCGCTTTTGAAAATGATGAGCGAAAAGATAGCCTTTATGCATTAGAGGTGAATGCGGCTAAAAGCTTTTATTCTGGCGTGTATCAAAAAGCCCTAAGCCCTAAAGCCGTGGCGCAAAAAATCGTTTTTCTTAGCATGAGTCAAAAAATCAAGGCCCGCTATTTGATCGGCTTAAAAACCCAATTATTGTTAGCGTTGTATAGAATCCTCCCGAGTAGCTGGTATGATTCTTTGTTCAGATTAATCGTTCTTAAAAGGAAGCGTGATGCTTAAAACCTATCATATTGCCTTAGCTTGCGTGATTTTAGCGGTGGTGGTGCTTTTGTTTGGAGGGGAGTCCTTGAGCTTTGAAGAATGGCAAGAAGTGTGCCTTAATGTGAAAAACCACTTTTTGCATAATGAAGAACTGAGCTCTTTAAGTATTATTATTTTAGAAATACGACTACCACGAGTGATTTTAGCGCTCTTAGTGGGGGCGAGTTTGTCCGGGAGTGGGGTGGTGATGCAAACGATCTTTAGAAACCCCTTAGTGGATCCTTTTTTACTAGGGATTTCTAGCGGGGCGATGCTAGGCGTGGCGATGGCGATATCAATTTTTGAATCCAACATTGCGATTTTAGCGTTTTTTGGGGCGATTTTAGCCAGCCTTGCTGTTTTGGCGATGAATAGGGTTTTGGGTAATTCCGTCCTTTCGTTGGTGCTTTCAGGGGTGGTGTTGAGCGCGTTTTTAAGCGCTTTAGCTGGAGCGATCAAATTCTTTGTGATCCCCCAAAAAGCGCAAGCGATTGTCGTGTGGCTTTTAGGGAGCTTGTCTTTGAGCAGTTATAAGGATTGCCTGATCGCTTTCATAGGGCTATCCTTAGGCTTTATCCCGCTTTTTTTGTTAAGGTGGCGCATTAATTTATTGAGCTTGAGCGATGCGCAAAGTTTGAGTTTGGGGATTAACCCGGTGTTATTGCGATCGCTTTGTTTGGTGTGCGTGAGCGTTGCGAGCGCTTTAGCGGTGAGCGTGTCCGGCACGATTGGCTGGATTGGGTTAGTCATTCCGCATGTGGCTAGGTTGTTTTTTGGGGCGAATTTACAAAAACTGCTTTTAAGCTCTTTGTTAATGGGGGCGTTTTTCTTGCTTTTAGCGGATGTGGTGGCTAAAACCATTACCCCCTATGATTTACCGGTGGGCATTGCGACAAGCGTTTTAGGAGCGCCTTTCTTCTTGTGTCTTTTGTTTAGAACTAGGGGGTGTGATGGTTTTAGAAGTTAAAAACCTATCCTTTAAATATTCTCAAAAACTCATTTTAGACAAGTTGAGTTTTAGCGTGCCAAAAAACAGCATCACCAGCATTTTAGCGCCTAATGGCTCGGGTAAAACCACGCTTTTAAAATGCCTTTTAGGGCTTTTGAAGCCTTTAGAAGAAACCGAAATTAAAGCGTGCAACAAAGATATTTTACCCTTAAAGCCTTATGAAAAAGCCAAACTAATCGCTTATATCCCCCAAGTGGAATATTATGCGTTTAATTTCAGCGTGTTGGATTTTGTTTTAATGGGGAAGGCGACGCATTTGAATCTATTCGCTATGCCTAAAGCTAAGCACATTAAAGAAGCCACGAGCGTTTTAGAGCGTTTGGATTTAGAGTCCTTAAAAGATCAAGGCATCAATGATTTGTCCGGCGGTCAAAGGCAAATGGTGCTTTTAGCCAGAAGTTTGTTGCAAAGAACGCCCTTATTATTACTAGATGAGCCTACGAGCGCGTTAGATTTAAAAAACCAAGCCCTTTTTTTTGATGCGATTAAAGATGAGATGAAGAAGCGAGAATTGAGCGTTTTAGTCAATATCCATGATCCCAATTTGGTTGCCAGGCACTCCACGCATGTGGTCATGCTCAAAGATAAAAAACTTTTTTTGCAAGCTTCCACGCCAATCGCTATGACTTCGCACAATTTAAGCGCACTCTATGACACGCCCCTAGAAGCGATCTGGCATGATAATAAGCTTGTCGTGTATGCGTTGTAGGGGTTTTGTAAGATTTCTTAAGCCCCATGCCAAAAGCATGGGTTTTAGAATGGTATTAGAAACTATACCTCATTCCTAAATTGGAAGCGAAATGGCCTATATTGGAAATCAAATTGTGCAAATAAACCACGCCCAAATTCAAAAACACTTCTTTAGCCAATTGCAATTCCCCACCCATCATCACTCTGGCATGGGTATTTAAAGGGTTGCGAGCGGCATTGACTTTAAAGGTGTTTAAAGACACCGCATTGCTAGAACCAAAGTTAGCGAACTCTTGTAAAACTCCAGCATTCATGTAGAAGTATGAAGTGTCCCCATAATAATAGCGCGCTTCTACATTAGCGCTAGCGTTGAATAAATGCTGACTGCTAGAGCCATTTTTCAAAGCCACTTGATTGGTGCTGTTGCTTTTAAAGTTGGTTGAACCTAAATGGTTATAGCTCACACCCACGCTTGGTTTTAACACTAAAGCGTTCCTAAAAAACGCGAAGTCATAACCATAGCTCGCTCTTGCTGTGGCGCTATAGGCTAAGTAATTATAGCTTTGATTCAAATCTTGCAATAGAGCGCTTTTGAAATTCAAGCTTGATTGATCGCTCCCTAGCGCCCCTTGAGCTTCAAAGTCAAATTCATGCTGGTTAGCAAAAATACGGCTATACACGCCAAAATTAGTGTTATTGGCCCCAGAGTTAAGAGAGTTCGCTTGATTGCTAAAAGAGCTATAACCATAGCTTCCAAAACCGCCCACAATGGCTTCTACATTCCCATTAAGGTAAGCGTCTACGCCGGCGCTTGTGCCATATAATGAAGCGTTAGAGCCATTATTCAAGCTCGCTCCCCCAATAGCGTTAGCCCAAACATTGGTGGGTTTTTCATATTTAGGGGCAAATTGATACAACACTTCTGCCGCGCTCTCTAAAGAAGCGAATCTTTGGCCTTTTAAAGCTTGTAAGCGTTGAGCGAACGAGTTAATATGGTTGGTGTGTCTCCTAGAGAGATTGACTAAACGAGAATTTAAAATCATCGCATTGCTCAAGCTCAAAGTTTGTAAGCCGCTGGTTTTATGCTCTAAACTGGCTACATTGTTTAAAGCGTCAGTGGCCGCATTCAATTGCTTGGTGATTTCACCGGTGCTTGTGTTATCAATCATTTGTCTGGCATAACCCGCATCATGGCTATCAATCAATAAGGTTTGCAAGAGATCCCTGCCTTGCGCGCCTGAATGAGTATAAAGCGTGTCAATATCTTTAGAGCGGTTAGCCAATTCAAACACGCTCTCAATGGTGCCAAAATCATGCTGATTGATAGCGACTAAATTAGGAGTGGCGCTGTGAGCGAAAGGAGCGTTCTTCACGAGGGCGTAGTTAGCAGAACGCGCGTTGTTAGTGGTGTTGGTGGGTAAGTTGGTGGTATTGCCACCATTCTCAGTAGGCGTAGAATTGCCTAAATAATACACCGAAATTTTAGAGCCGTTAGCCGTTTTACTGATGCCTATATTTCTCCATGCCTTACCGATAAGATACTTGTAATTGTCAGGGTTGTTCACCATGCTTTGATTGCCGATAGCCATACCGCATGCTTTAATGTCATCAGTATTTCGCACCACACAAGTATCCATGCGGTTATTGTTGTTATAAAGGGCTAGGCGCTCTTTGAATTGCTCTTCTAGATTAACATTACTAATGCCATTAGTACCTGTAGAAACATTACCATAACCAATGATTTTCGCTTTCAATAAAACATGCTCTGTATTTTTAATGAGATCTTGAGCGCTGTTAATCTTGATGAGCGGTTTGTAAAATCCGGTCGCGCTGTCTATATCATTATTAAACATCATAGCTGCTGCATTGCCTACATTTAAGGTTGCCACTTTCCCGCCTCGGACCAGATAGTTGATAGTGCCTTGATTGTTGATAAAATCCCCTTGGATGGTTAAATTTGAAAATTGACTATAGTCCATGACCGCATTTTGACCCAGGGTTAGATTATTAAACATAAGTTTTGATGTGCCCCAAGGGTTTTCTGGGGTTGAAGAAGCGAATTTTCTGGTGATTTCAACATTTTTAATATTCCTAGCGTCAAAATAATTCCAAGGGCTATAGTAAAACTCATCTATAACCAGTTTTTCACCGCTTTTAAATTTGACACCCCCAGAAAAGATTGACCTAGTGCCAGTTTCCAAACGCACGGTATTGATGCGCGATTGACTGCCTATATCTTCGCTAAAATGAGTGTATTCCCCCACACTCACCCCATTGGTTTTAACAATCAATTCATTAATGTTGAAGTTTTTAACGGCCACATTAGTGGAAGCCGTAATGAGCTTGTTGATATTGACCTTACCTGTAACACCACTAAAATCTAAGGTGTTGAAACCACCATTACCCGTATCAATACCTTTAAAATTAGCTGTATGAGCATCCACCTTTAAATTCACAAATCTTCCCAAACTAATATCGTTATTAAAAGTGGCTGTGCCGTTTTTGGTATCAGTGCCAGCCTTAAACTCAAAATTCGCGCTTGATCCTGCCAAAGCATAGCCACCCACTTGATTATTCACTCTTAAAGGCCCATCAACGGTGATATTCCCAGTTAGATTTTCCACTAAAAGAGAGCGCCCGCTCGCTTGATTGGACAGATTGACACCGCCTTTGCCGATATGCAAATGAGCCGCATTGGTGGTAAGAGAAGCTTTAAACCCTCCCACTCTAATCGTGCCATCAGCGTTAGTGTTGATGCGATCAATATTGACAACCGTGTCTTTGCCACCCGCAAAAGGCCCATCAATGACTTGCGTGGGTTGAATTTCTGTTTTTTGCGTGTTATTGGGTGGGTTAATGACCTGAGTGTTGCTATTGTTATTTTGACTGATCTCTTGCTTGTCGTTTTTAGCGCTTTCATTTTTGTCGTTTTTAGCACCACTTTGAGAAGGGGTATTATTAGTTTGATTTTTATAACCGCCTTCTGGAGGGGCGATAATGTTTAGCCCTGCGCTTTGCCACAAATCCAGTGTGCCAATATGAGTCTTGTTACTAGCGATAATGCCTGCTTGAGCGGCGTTTTTATCGCCCACAGTGAGATGGTTAAAATTCACTTCCCCTGTCACTTTTGAAGTGTTTATCGTGCTGTATGAAGGGGCCAAATACGCGCCCACGTATTGCAAACGGCCCATCCACACATTACCATTTAATTTAACGCTGTTTGAAGCCAAATTGAGCGTGGCACCATCATAAAGAGAAATTTCAGCGTTTTTACTGCTAGTGATCCCTTCTGAAGCTTGCAAAGTCAAAACCGTAGAGCTGGCTTTCCTCCCGGCTCCAGAACCCACACGATTGTTGATTTCTACAAAATTATCAATTGAAATATTTTTAGCGTTGAAATTCACTCTCGTGGTGCGATCAGCGCTATCCTTATAGCTTGTGAAAGAATTGCCATTGAATTGGCCCAAGCGTAAAGTGGCTTTTTGCATATTGACATCTAAATCCCCACCAGTAAAGTTTCTAAGCCCTGATAAGGTATAAGTCCCTACAGCGTCTTTCATATCCACTTCAAGCTTGTTCTGCTGCCCGCCTTTGACCCAATAATGCCTAGCGGCATTCCCCCAATCCCAGCCTCCATCAATCTTACTGGATAAAAGGGATCTGTATAAGTCGTATTCCTTGTTAGGGAATTCATTAAAGCCTTTTCCTGCTTGAATGCGCCAAACTTTATCGGGTTTATCTGGGGTTTTATTGGCTTCTTCGGCTTGTTTGAGTCCCCAACTAAGAAGCCCTGAGACCGTTCCTACAGCAGTGCCTGTAGCGATACCCCCAACAATGGCTGGAATGATCACGGTTGTGAAAAAGGCGGCATGACTTTGTTGCGGTGTGATGCTGACCAATGCTCCTACTAAAGCGAGAGAAACTAAAGGGCGATTCATTTTGCGGTGTGTTTGTTGTATTTCCATTTTCTTCCTTTCTTTTTGTAAAACGATTTTTGCACAAAGGGTGCGACTTGAAAATTTCTGTTGCATTTACGATTAAGGCTATAAATATATAGTATCTACAACCAATGTTAAACTTTTATCAAATTAAGGTAAATGAACATAAAACTTAACAAGATTAAAAAGCAACATGGCTAGAATTTGTGGCTAGAGCGTGTAAAAAGGTAAAATTGGAGGCGTTTAAAAAAGCTTCTCCCAAATCGTGCCTTGTGGGGTGTCCATCAAAGCGATTTTTTGTTGTAAAAGCTCTTCTCTGATGCTATCGGCTTTTAAAAAATCTTTTTGTTCTTTGGCGCGTTTTCTTTCTTCTATCTTGTTTTCAATTTCTTGTTTTTCGCTCTCGCTCACGCCTAATTGGAAATAGGCGCTAGGGTCTTTAAACCCGATGCCAAGCAGTTCTTCTACAAATTTCAAATTCGCTAAAATTTCGCCCTTTAAAGCCTTGTTTTTAGGGTTTTGATCCAGTTTTTCATTCGTAGAAGAAAGCATGCTTTCTAAAACGCTCAACGCTTTAGAAACGTTTAAATCATCTTGCATGCACTCTAAAATTTCTTTTTTAAAATTTGGGTTTATTCCTCCCAAAGTCCCTAAAACGCGCTGTTTTAAGCGATAGATTTTATCCAAGCGTTTTTTACTCACTAACAAGTCTTCTTCATTGAAATTCAAAACAGAGCGATAATGCACCCCTAGTAAGTAATTGCGCAAAATTTCGCCATCATAGTTTTTGAGAGCGTCTTTAATGAAAAAGCTATTCCCTAAACTTTTAGACATTTTTTCGTTATTGATATTCACAAAGCCGTTATGCATCCAGTATTTGGCAAGCTCCACGCCAAAGGCGCAACGGGTTTGGCACGCTTCATTTTCATGGTGGGGGAATAACAAATCCGCTCCGCCTGCATGAATATCAATTTGATAAGGGGCGTTAGCGAGCGCTAAAGTTTCAAAAACCATGCTAGAGCATTCTATATGCCAGCCGGGGCGCCCTTTGCCTAAAGGGCTATCAAAGCCCACATCATTATCCCCCTTATAGCTTTTCCACAACACAAAATCCTGCTCAAGCCGTTTTTCTTGCACCAAACCGATACGGCTAAATTCCACACTGCTATTATGCATGCTCAAAGAGCCGTAATCTTTATCCTTGCTCGTGTCTAAATAAATATCCCCATTAGAGACCTGATAAGCGAAATTTTTTTCTAAAAGCGTTTCAATCATGCGCACCATAGCGTCTAAATACTCGCTCGCTTTAGGCTCTAGGCTGGGTTGTTTCACGTTCAAAGCGTTCAAATCCCTCGTGTAAGATTCAATGTAAATGCTGCTTAATTCTTGAATGCTTTTGTTTTCTTTTAGGGCTTTGTTGATGATTTTATCGTCAATATCCGTGAAATTCCTTACTAGCATCACTTCATAGCCGCTCAATTCAAGCGTGCGCCTCAACAAATCAAAAGCAATCGCGCTCCTGGCATGCCCTAAATGAGCGTCATCATACACCGTAGGCCCGCACACATAAATATTCGCCTTATTGTGGACTAAAGGCTCAAAAGGGACTTTTTGTTTTAATTTGGTATCATAAATGAACATTTAAAAACCTTGAAAATAATAAAATAAATATAAATGCGTAACCCACGATTTGAACGCTAAGAGTAATAAGATTTCCACGCAAGCGAGGAAAAGGATTACAAGCCATGATTTTAAATTCTTGATTATACCCAAGAATGACTGAAAGCCAAACGCTTTTATTGTTAAAACAAATAAAAACAGCCCGCTCAAGCTATTCGCTAACGCCAAGCCTAAAACCCCTAACAAAGGCATTAAACTCAAAGAAGCCGTTAAACCTAAAAAAAGCGAAGTTAAAGAGATTTTAGCCGCTTTTTTTTGCTCTAATTTCGCATAAAGCCACAAAGAAAAGAGTTTAGTTAGCCCAAAAGGGAGCAAGCCTAAAAGATAGAGCGAAAAGACTTGCGAAGTGATTAAGGTGTCTTTAGGGCTAAACTGACCCCTTTCAAATAAAAGCTCGGTGATTTCTTTGCTTAGCATGATCCCCCCAATGCTGCAAAAAAGCAAAACCCCCACCAAAAAAAACCACGCCTTTTGCAAGCGTTGTAAGACTAAATCCTGCTGATTGTTTTTAATAGCGATCGCAATGCTGGGGAAAAGGGCACTAGAGATAGCGATAGCAAATAAGGCTAAAGGGAGCTGGAAGACTCTATTAGCGTAATACAAATAAGACACGCTCCCGCTCGCTAAAAAAGAGGCGATTGTGGTGTCTAAAAAAGAAGCGATCTGAGCGCTAGAATTGCCTAAAACGCTGGGGAAAAACTGCTTGAAAAACCCTTTCAGATCCTTTTTAACCCTATTCAAACGATATTCTTTTTTGAGCGCGTTTTTAGTTTTAAAGCTCAACAACCCCTTAAATAATAAATCCCATAAGCCTAATTTTATTAAAGGATAAAAGTGTAATAAGATTTGAGCCACGCCCCCTAAAAGCACGCCGTAGCTCAAATAATACAACGCTTCTAAATGCGTTTTTTCTTTAGAAATAAAAAGGGCTAAAATCATGCATAAATTGAGTAAGCTTGCGCTATAAGCGCTGGCAAAAAAGCTGTGTTTGTATTGTAAAAGCGCGCCTAAAAAAGTGGTGATAAACACCAATAAAAGATACCAAAAATTGATCGCTACAATGGGGGCACATAGTTTGAGCGTTTCTTCATCAAAGCCGTAAGCTAGGAGTTTGGTTAGCCATAAGGGATTGAGTGCCACTAATAAGCACCACATGAATAAAACGCCACAAAAAATAAGCCCCACCAAACTCGCAAAGCTCCCTTTAATGGAACTTCGTATGAAGCTTGGTAAAAAGCTTTGAGAAAAAGAGCCCTCCGCAAAAATACGCCTGAATAAATTAGGCAATTTGAAAGCCACAAAGAAAATATCGCTATACACCCCAGCCCCTAGAATATTGGCCATCATCAAATCCCGCAAAAAGCCAAAAATCCTAGAGCATAAAATCCCTAAGCTATTCGTTAAAAATATTTTTTTTAGCATACTGGTTGTATTTATTACCTAATTTTCAGTGTTTTTTTGTTAGCATATTTCTTTTTTCAAATTCTTATATTATACCATTTAAGGATTAAAAAATGAGCTTGGAGCGTTTTGCCCCTATAAAAGTTGAGCGGTGCAAAGACATTCAAAAAGAATTAAAAAAAGTGGCCGCTGAAAATAAATTACAAACAGAAGATCTATGGTTTGAGATTTTAAAAACTTCTATTTTTATCAAAAACAGCGCTAAAGACGATTTTAGCGAGGCTTTTGGTGGGGAATTGCAGCAATTAGAAGAAGAGGAATACTATGAAAAAAAAGAGCTAACCCTTTATCAAACCCATGATATTAAAATCAAATCAAACGTTTATAAACGCTTTTTTGAAGTGGAAGTGGATGAAGATTTAAGCAAAATAGAAATTATTTTAGACGAGTGTTTTATTGTCCTAGACACTGAAGAGCATTACCAAGAAATGTTTGCATATATTAAAGAGTGTTTAGCCTTTCAAGGTGTGGTGTTTCGCCACCTTTCACAAATGTATGAAAATTTAAAAACAGAATTAAGAAAATATCAAAAAGAAGCCCAAAACAAGCGCTTTATTTTATACGCTTCTTTAACCTTTATCCCTAATGTAGAAGAACAATCCCATTTTTTATTAGAAGAAGAATACCTTCCAACCCATACCATTTTTTTAAGCGATCAAGAAGAATCGTTTGTTAAAGAAAATTACTATATCGCTAAAGAAAACCAAAAAGTCGCTTGCGTGAATTGCCCCAAACAAGGCAGAGACGGCCGTAATCTTAAAGGCCTTTATATTGAATTGCCTAAAGTTGCCCATTCGCCCACCCCTATAGGGCATGACAAAAACGCTTTTGAAGAAAGAGAAGAAGATAACGCCTTAGTGTATTACTCCAAAGCCTTACAAGGGGTTAAAATGGAAAAGGGGCGTTTGGTTTCTAAGCAAAATTTTATCTTTAAAAACGGGATCAAGTCCATTGAAACGCCTAATCTTTTAGGGGGAGTGGAGAGCGGGTTAGCTTTAGAGATCCAAGCTAAAGACGAATTGAGCGATGCGATCGATTCTAACCTCATTTTAGAAGCGAGTGCGATTAATATTAAGGGCAATGTGGGCAAGAATGTGATCTTAGTGGCCAAAGAAATCACTATAGAGGGGCAAATCCACCCTGAAAGCTATGTCTATGCCAATCAGGCGCGTATCACTAACCATAAGGGGGTGTGCTACGCTAAAGAGTTTGAGTGCAAGTATTTGGAGCGCGCTAAAGTGTATGCCAATAGCGTTAAAGTGGAAGCGAGCGCAGGGAGCGTGGTCTATGCGAAAGAAATCGCTTTAGAAAAGCTCAAAAGCGACAACAAGCTGTATTTTTCCAAGCAATGTTGGATTGATGAGGTGGATGGCAATGGCAACCGCTTTATTTTTTACGCTTTTGGGGGGCGAGAAAACCAAGAAGAATTGAAGATCGCTAAACAAAAACTCAATGCGTTAGGGTTAAAATCTAAAAAAATCATCGCTCAGCACCAGTCCTTAAACCATTTAGTCAAAAACCATCAAGCCATCATGGAAAAGCTTAAAAACGCCACTGAAGAAATCAAACGATCTTTAATGCAACAAGAAAGCGTGAAAGACGCTTATAGCGAGTTTATGTTTGCTTTAAAGCGTTTGAAAATCTTAAAAGCTCAAATGTTAGAATTGCAAAAAATCAATAACGAATGCTACGCTAAACTCATCAGCATAGAAAACAGCTTCCAGCATGCAAGCATTACGACTAAAAACCCTTTCAAGCAAGAAAATATTGTGATTTACCATCGCAATTACCCCAAAGTGAGCAATTCAACCGCCATGTTAAGCCATAATGAAAGCGTGAATGTGATCTATGAAGATCATAAAATCAAAAAAGTCCCTAAAAGTGCGATAAAAGGCTAGAACAAGAAATAAAAAAGGGATAAAAATGATAGTGGGTTTGATAGGGGTTGTGGAAAAAATTTCCGCTTTAGAAGTGCATATAGAAGTGCAAGGGGTTGTTTATGGGGTGCAAGTTTCTATGCGAACTTCTGCCTTGCTTCAAGCGGGCCAAAAAGCGCGTTTGAAAATCTTGCAAGTGATCAAAGAAGATGCGCATCTTTTATACGGGTTTTTAGAAGAGGGCGAAAAAATCCTTTTTGAAAGGCTTTTGAAAATCAATGGGGTAGGGGGGCGTATCGCTTTAGCCATTCTTTCAAGCTTTTCGCCGAACGAATTTGAAAGCATTATCGCCACCAAAGAAGTCAAAAGACTCCAGCAAGTCCCAAGCATTGGCAAAAAGCTCGCTGATAAGATCATGGTGGATTTGATTGGCTTTTTCATTCAAGATGAAAACAGACCTGCACGCAATGAAGTCTTTTTAGCCCTAGAGAGTTTGGGCTTTAAAAGCACCGAAATCAACCAAGTCTTAAAAACCCTAAAACCCAATCTCAGCATAGAAGTAGCGATTAAAGAAGCCTTACAACAACTGCGCTCTTAAAAAAGGTTTTTAGTATCCGCTCGCTAAAACCCTAGTAAGAGAACTAAGCGCACAAAACGCTAAATTTTCCAACAACACGCTTAAAATCATTGAAGAGCTTAATAACGGCGTCAAGCAAGCCAGCGAAGAAATCAAAGAGAAAGCGTTTGATTTTTCTAATCAAAAACTCACTAACGAGCAAATCAAAGAGCTATTAAATAACGCAGAAATCCCTACAAGCGGGAGAGATGCGATCACTTTTGGAGTGAATAACCTAAACTCTGAAATCGTTGAATTTTTACACAAAAATAACAAAAAAATGATTATAGAAAAAGCCTCTAACAAAGAATTAGAACTTTTAAAAGACGCTAACTTTAAGCACCCTGAAAACATAAGAGCGAGTTTAGATCATGATGCTATCGCTCACATACTCAAAAGGCATGGCGTTAATTCTGTTAATGTCAAAAATGGTGAAAGCCCTATTACTTACGAAGACATAGCTAATTATAGAGATATTGTTAATAGTGCTGATGAAATTATTAGAGCCATAGGAAAAGGAAATAAAGAAAATATAACGGCGTTTAAACAAATCAACGGCTATGCGGTAGTCGTGGAGCAAGCGGTTAATAGAAATAGTGAATTAGTTTTAAAAACAATGTTTAAGAGTAACGGAGATTATAAGAATAACAACGCTTATAAGAAGTTTTCAAGCACCGGACTCAATGCTAAGGCAAAGGTTCAGCCATAGGTCGAGTTCCCATGGTGGTGCTACAGAGAATACTACACAAAAACCGCTAACAGATCAAGAGGATTTATTAAAAAATAGAGAATTAGAGAACGAAACCACACAAAACGCTACCCATTTAAGCCCTTTAGAGCAAGCCAACGCCGAAAAGTATGAATTAATACTAAAAACGAAGCATAAAACGAAATTATAAGGATAGTGTAGCCCATAGAAAAACATTAGCAAAATCTCAGAATAGCAATTGACCATCAGTTATGAGCTGAGTGCTAGACATATTTGATAAAGCTAATGTGTTTTGAAACTTTAACATAAAAAATTAAACACAAGGAGTAAGGAATGAAAAGCATTAAAAAGCCTCACCTTGACCATACACAAGCCCTTGCGTCTTATGTGTCAGGGTCTCTTGGCACACTCAAAGTGTTTTTAGTATGGGTTAGAAAATATTCTCTAGCCCATTAATTGATGTTATGATATTACAACAAAAAGATCTAACAAGTCAAGGAGTGAAAATGGATTAGCTTTAAAAACGATATATAAATTAAAGTTTTAAGAATAATACGAAAAGCGTTACAAGACACCAAACCCTCTAAGGGGCAACCATAGGTTGAGTTCCTATAGCGATGTCTGTAAGAGTGCTACCACAAAAACCACAATAAAGCAAAACAACGGCTTAAATCTTTGAGAGTGTAAGGAGAATGAATGCAAACAAAAAATGATGTTAAAGCAGAGATTGACAAGGCGGACATTATCCACTCTTTCATTCCGCAAGATAGCTGAAAATGCTAAAAAGCAATGAGTGATCTTGCGTTGAAACTATAAAACAAAAAATTAAATAAGTCAAGGAGTAAGAAATGAAAACGAGCGAAAGTTATAACCAAATCATAGAAGAAGCGAGAACGATAATGGATAAGGCGAATGATTAAAGAGTGAGTGGGTTATTACAAGGTTTGAAGCAGATAAAACAAGGAATGGGCTAATTGAGTCGCCTTTAGCGCCAAATTACAAGGGGAAAGATACTAATCCCCTAAACCTTGATAACCCCAATCCTACCACAAAAGAATAAGCAAGGCAATAAACTACCCAAACCTACCCGGTCAGTATGAGAAAGATAAGCCTAAAAACCCCTTTAAAAATTCTGGCCTTGTTCTGATCAAATGCCAATAATTGAGTTTTTAAAAAATGATTTTTAAAACTCTATAAAAATGAAATAACCCTTTTTATGGTTTAGTTTAAAGCCCAATTGGTTTTAGTGAGATTTTCTCTGATGGAAAAAAGCTTGTCTTTGACTTCGTTACTGCTCAATTTCCTCACTTTATCCGAATTGTATTTCAAATCCTGGCTAAGAAGAGACAATCGGTTAGACAAATCGGCAATATCCACCCTTAGCCCCTCATCTCTGGCTAATTTGAGTGCTGGGATTAAATCCGTATCTTTTGAAAATATAAGAATCCTATCGGCTATTTTTTTAAAGGCTATTCTTTGAATATCAAGACCCATGAGCATATCCACCTGCTTTTGTTCTAATAACGCCTTATAACTCCCATCAAACTCCACTCTTATTGCGTTTAACTTAGTCCTCCCCAATCTCAATTCCACTTGATCCAATGAAGCTAGATCGTGTTGGAAATTTTCCACATCGCTATAAATCTTCTCCCATTTAGTCGCTTCACTGCTTTGTAAGATCTCTTCAATGTCGTTGCTTGTGAAGATTTTCATTTCTGTTCCCGGATTTTTTTCATTTTGGAGGGTGTCATTCCTCTTATCCCATAACGCATGTTCAAAATCAAAAGGTGGGGTGGTATAAAAGTAAATGCGACTGATCCATTCATCATCTAGTAAAAAAGCTCTGATAGTAACGATCACATCTAAAGCGATATTGTAATTAACGCATTTTGTTTGTTTAATATCGCGCCTGAAATTCTCCCAATCCACTAATATGATTGTGTTTGCTTTCATTTATTGCTCCCTTATATATAGGCTAATCTTTTAAAAGTTTTTAATGCAATCTTGTATTTTGCACTAACAAGAAACATGGATATAATAATAGCGTTTTTTAAACCTTGCAATTAAATAATAGGAATGATTGATGCGTATTTTAGGAATAGACCCAGGCAGTAGGAAATGCGGGTATGCTATCATTTCTCACACTTCTAACAAGCTTTCTTTAATCACGGCCGGGTTCATTAATATCACCACGACACGCTTGCAAGAACAGATTTTAGACTTGATAGAAGCCTTAGATTGCTTATTGGATCGTTACGAAGTCAATGAAGTAGCGATTGAAGACATTTTCTTTGCGTATAATCCTAAAAGCGTGATCAAGCTCGCGCAATTCAGGGGGGCGTTGTCCTTAAAGATTTTAGAAAGGATTGGTAATTTTAGCGAATACACGCCCTTGCAAGTCAAAAAAGCCCTAACCGGTAACGGGAAAGCCGCTAAAGAACAAGTAGCTTTTATGGTCAAACGCTTGCTTAATATCACAAGCGAAATCAAGCCTTTGGATATTAGCGATGCGATAGCCGTTGCTATCACGCATGCGCAACGCTTAAAGCTCCATTAACTACCATTTGTAAGCCACTTCAAAGCGCGCGTTAAAACCAGGCTCTGCGATCGCTCTTTTAACAGCGTCAGTGCCTGGCATATCCGGGCTCATGACATAGGGGCTTGTTTGATCCACATAGAATTTGTTGAAAACATTATTAAACACCGCCGAAAGCAGCAAACCTTTCCAGCGGCTTTTGGTTTTAGGACTCCAATTGATATAAAAATTACTCACGCCATAGCCCGGTTTATGCATATGCACTAACCCTAATTGGGATCCGCATTTGGCTAAATCGGTAGGGGTTTTGGGTTTCTCAGCCGTCCCGTAATCAGGCAAGTAAATATCAAACCCGCAATAATCTAAACCGGTAACAAAGCGGCTAAGCCATGCAAGATTGATCCCTGTTTTGGGGATGGTGTAATCCAATTTGATGATAAAAACATTACCGGTGCTTGCGGCAAGCTCATAGCTATCCGCCATTAAATACCCCCTGGTGGTGGGCCAAGTGCGCGAGATCCCCACATTCAAGCTCACGCCCTTGTATCTAAAAGTCCCACCCACTTCATAGCCATAAATCCTAATCGCTTGATTTAAATTGGTTACAATCAAATTTTGCGCGTATTGGGAGATGAAATTATCCAAAGCCTGATAGAACGCCGCAGCCCTCCCGCTAAAATACTGACTTGAATAATCAATATTAAATTCAGCGTTAGAGCCCACTTCAGGCTTGATATTTTTGGCGTATCGTAAATCGTTTTGGCGCATATACACGCCATCTCCTGGCATAACCCCCCTTGTAACTTGAGAATAAGTGATTTTTAAAGATAAAGGCTCAATGGGGCTTAGCACAAGGGCCGCGCTAGGGCTAAAGCCTTGAGTGTAGCGGTGGTTCCAGTCTTTATCATAAAGCGTGTATGCATCCCATCTTACCCCGGCTCCAAAAGTGATGATTTTATGAGGCGAATAATTCGCTTGCACATAGCCTCCATAAATATTCCCGTTCGCTTTCCCTCTTTGGCATAAAGTAGGGTCATTGGGGTTATTATCCACAAGGCTGCAAGCGATTTGTTTTTGCCCTTTATCATCAGTATAGACTTGATTAGGCCTGTATAATTCTGATTTAGGGATGCGAGCGTCAAAAACGCTTAAATTTTGGTAATTGAATCCGTATTCAAAAAGGCTGTCTGTGGCTTCATCAATCACATGCGCGACTTTAAGGTTTAAGCCGGTATTGTTTAAAAATAAATTTCTAGGCTGTGAGCTTGGTTTATCCACATCAGAAAAGCTTGGGGTGCAATACCCGCCTTCAACGCATGGGTAATTTTCTTTTTCCCATGCAGTAGCTTGAGAAGTAGGGAATTTAGCATAAACGCCATTAGGATCAAATAGGGGATCAAACTGAGCGTTCCTGATGCTCGTATAAAGGGTAAAATCTAATCGTGGGTCGCCAAAAGAATTTCCCGCTTCCCTTTTGTATTGTAAGGAAAGATTGTTGGCGGTATTGACGGAGTGATACATGTATCTTGTGAAACTATCCAACACATTAGGACACCCTTGAGAACTATCAGGACTAAAGGGGGCTTCACAAGGATAGGCTAACCCTATAGCGTTACTCCTTAAAGGGCGTGTAGCGTTATCTCGTGTCATGTTCCAGCTGAAAGTGAGCGTGTCTCTATCGCTCAAATAACCATTCATTTTAACTAAAGCGTTGTTTTGCTCGCTAGGGGTTCCTGGCTCTTTATCGGCTTGTGTGGGTTTGAAAAGGTTTTTCATCGCTGTAGCGCCGCTTCTATAATAGAAGATGTTTTGGTGCGTGTAGTAAGCGATAATATCAAAATGCGCGCTTTGATAAGCCGATCTAAAAGTCTCTCGATCGCCAAAATTGGTATAAAAACTCACCGCCCCACTGGCTGCATAATTTTTCCCCCTAGGGATAAAATCAGCCGCTCCTTTAGTCTCCATTTTAATCACTCCTGCAATCGCTCCTGGCCCTGCACTCGCATTCGCCGCACCTTTGGTAACTTCCACGCTTTTGAGCATGCCAGGGTCAATCACGGTGTTGCCTTGGTGGTGGTAGATATTGCCATTTTGCGCAGCCCCATCCACCGTAACCCTTAAAAGCCTGTCTTCAATGCCTCTCACATAGATTTTCTGCCCCATCACGCTCCCTCCGCCCACATTCACATCAGGGTTAGTCCTAAACAAGTCCTTGACTTCATTGCTTTGGCGTTGATCCAATTCTTTAGAAGTTACTTTAAACTCATTGTTGTAAGTGAAAATCCTTTTAGCTTGGGTGGTAACCTTATTTAAAGTGTGCTCCTCGCTATAGCAAGTATCAGCGAGTAGGGGGAAACATAAAGCGTATCTAAGCTTTGGGTATGATCTTAAAAACATCAAACAACTCTCCTTAATCTGAAAATTCAAAAAATAAAAAAAAAAAAAACAAAATCCGTCAATGCATTGAGAAAGAATAGTATGATAATTATTATTAAAACCAGATTAAAAATAAAATTTTGTTTTTAATCTTTCTTAATTTTCATTAATTGTTACAAATAGAAATACTTAAGGGGGTTTTTTATTCTTAAAAAAAAGATTTTTTAAGGAAATTGAATCTTGTTAGTCTTTGTATAACAAATTATGTAATAATCACCACAAGTAATCGGTTTAGTGCTAGATTACGAAGATTTAAAATAAAGGAATAAAGGAAAAAAGATGGTTAATAAAGATGTGAAACAAACCACTGCTTTTGGCGTTCCCGTTTGGGATGACAACAATGTGATTACGGCCGGCCCTAGAGGTCCTGTTTTATTGCAAAGCACTTGGTTTTTGGAAAAGTTAGCGGCGTTTGATCGAGAAAGGATTCCTGAAAGGGTAGTGCATGCTAAAGGAAGCGGAGCTTATGGCACTTTCACCGTGACTAAAGACATCACTAAATACACTAAAGCGAAAATTTTCTCTAAAGTAGGCAAAAAAACAGAATGCTTTTTCAGATTTTCTACTGTGGCTGGTGAAAGAGGCAGTGCGGATGCGGTAAGAGACCCTAGAGGTTTTGCGATGAAGTATTACACTGAAGAAGGTAATTGGGATTTAGTAGGGAACAACACACCCGTTTTCTTTATCCGTGATGCGATCAAATTCCCTGATTTCATCCACACTCAAAAACGAGATCCTCAAACCAATTTGCCTAACCATGACATGGTATGGGATTTTTGGAGTAATGTTCCTGAAAGCTTGTATCAAGTAACATGGGTTATGAGCGATAGAGGGATCCCTAAATCTTTCCGCCACATGGATGGTTTTGGCAGCCACACTTTCAGTCTTATCAATGCTAAAGGTGAACGCTTTTGGGTGAAATTCCACTTTGAAACCATGCAAGGCGTTAAGCACTTGACTAATGAAGAAGCCGCAGAAATCAGAAAGCATGATCCAGATTCCAATCAAAGGGATTTATTCAATGCGATCGCTAGAGGGGATTTCCCAAAATGGAAATTAAGCATTCAAGTGATGCCAGAAGAAGACGCTAAGAAGTATCGATTCCATCCGTTTGATGTTACTAAAATCTGGTATCTCCAAGATTATCCGTTGATGGAAGTGGGCATTGTAGAGTTGAATAAAAATCCTGAAAACTACTTCGCAGAAGTGGAGCAAGCGGCATTCTCTCCGGCTAATGTCGTTCCTGGAATTGGCTATAGCCCTGATAGGATGTTACAAGGGCGCTTATTCTCTTATGGAGACACACACCGCTACCGCTTAGGGGTTAATTATCCTCAAATACCGGTTAATAAACCAAGATGCCCATTCCACTCTTCTAGCAGAGATGGTTACATGCAAAATGGGTACTACGGCTCTTTACAAAACTATACGCCTAGCTCATTGCCGGGTTATAAAGAAGATAAGAGCACTAGGGATCCTAAGTTCAACTTAGCTCATATTGAGAAAGAGTTTGAAGTGTGGAATTGGGATTACAGAGCTGAGGATAGTGATTACTACACCCAACCAGGTGATTACTACCGCTCATTGCCAGCTGATGAAAAAGAAAGGTTGCATGACACTATTGGAGAGTCTTTAGCTCATGTTACCCATAAGGAAATTGTGGATAAACAATTGGAGCATTTCAAGAAAGCTGACCCCAAATACGCTGAGGGAGTTAAAAAAGCTCTTGAAAAACACCAAAAAATGATGAAAGACATGCATGGAAAAGACATGCACCACACAAAAAAGAAAAAGTAACCCTTTTCTTTAAGCGTTCTTATTTTTAGGAACGCTTTGTCTTTCAAAATTTAGGTTTTTGGATACTCATCAATCCTTTGGTGGTGTGTCCTATTTTTTCATTCATTCAACGAATTTAAAAATTACAATAAAGAGTTATAGTTATGAAACGAAGGGATTTTATTAAAACGACTGCTTTAGGCGCTACAGGTGCTGTTTTAGGAGCACAGATTTTGCAAGCAGAAGAAAGCAAAGGGAGTGTTGCAAAAAAATATAAAATAGAAGCTCAATACAGCATTGATTTTGATTCTGCAGAACACACTTCACTTTTCATTCCCATGCCGAGTGTTGTAGCGAGCAATGTGCATTTACAAGGCAACCATGCCAGCTATAAAAGCATGCTCAATTTTGGAGTGCCTTATTTGCAAGTGGATTTTTTAAAAAGCGCTCAAAAAAAGCAAGTCCATTTGTCTTATGAGATCGCTAGCTATCAATTGAATGAGCGTTTGTTTGAAACGAGCGATTTTGTAGCAATGGGGCGTTATGAAAGAGACGATGCGAGCGTGGCTAACATTGCCAACCAGCTCAAGGGAACAACCCCTAAAGAAAGCGTCCGTAACTTTTATGCGTTCATCAAGCATGAGATGCCCAAGAGACAAAAGGCTTTAGAGGGTAAAGAAAATTTACCTAAACGAGATAGTTTGCCTTGGTTTGCAACCATTTCACAAGAGAGCATGTTTGTGTCCTTATGTCATGCGTGCGGGATTAAAAGCGCTGAAGTGCAAGGCTTGAAACTAGGTCAAAACAGCGTGGTGAAAAACGCTCCTAGAGTGGAAGTGTATTTGAAAGATTCATTTCTAGCGTTTGATTTTCAAAATAATCACAAGGAAGTCTTTATCCCATTGAATCGCCATAAAGACATGCAGTTAGATTCTGCCTTATTGGCGACTTTTGGCGATGCTTTTGCCCTTGTAGATGGTAGGGATTTGAATAACTATGAGAGCAAGTTATTTGAAAAAAGAGTGTCCTATACGATTGTCTAAAGGCATGAGATTTAGGAATATTCCTTGATGGTGAGCTTTCCTTTTTAGGAGGGTTTGCAAAAAGGATTTGAAAGGGTTGTCTTATGCGAGAATTTTTTAAGAAACTTGGTGCAGAATACGCTTCCAAGCTGTTTTTGGTTTATTGGCTTAGATGGATGTTGAGCGCGTTGGTGATGTTGCCTTTTATGGAGGTTTTTTATTATTTCAATTTTCCGTTGTGGCTCAATCTTTTCTTGGGGCAAACCATTGGAGCGGTGATTTTTTTCAAATTGGATAAGTTGATTTTTTCTAAAAAATAGTTGTTTTTATAGGGCTAGAAAGTCCTTAAACTTTCTTATTTTTAAGCTTTTGTATTTCCTAAGCTTTTTTAAGGAATTCAGATTTTAAAGACAAACTCTGTCCTTCTATTTTACAATCCACATTGTGATCGCTATTGACAAGTTTGATGTTTTTGATTTTGGTGCCTTTTTTAAGCACTAAAGATGAACCTTTAACCTTTAAATCCTTAATGAGAATGACCGAGTCCCCATTTTGTAAAAGATTATTGTGGCAATCTTTAACGATTAATCTTTCATTACTAACTTCATTTTCATTCCATTCATACAAACAGCTAGAGCAAACGAACTGCGTGCCATCATGGTAGGTGTAGGCGTCGTTGCATTTAGGGCATGGGGGTAAATCTTGCATGATGATCGTCCTTATTGTGGTATTAGGTTGATGATATTACCTAAAGCAAGGTTATAAAACGCTTTAATTTGATAAGCACCAACCCCCTAAGATCGCATGGCGAAAAATTATCGCTTGATTAGCACAAGCTATTTAATATTTTAAAAAATTCTTTTAGCTTTTTTAATATTATCAATTTAAGTTTTTTTCGTTGGTATTCAAAAAGCTCTTTTTAGAAATAGGTTACTAAAAGTTACTAATAAGTTAAAATTCGTTAAAATAATCATAATAATTAAAGCTTTTAACCACTATTGTAGAAAAATAACAAGAGGGTTTGTAAAAACTCTCATTAAAAACAAGGAGCAAAAAAGATGAAAAAAATGGGCTTTCTTTTTTTAGCGGTGGTAGCTATCGCTGTTATGAGTTTAAACGCCAAAGATCCGAATGTGTTGCGTAAGATTGTTTTTGAGAAATGTCTGCCTAATTATGAGAAAAGTCAGAATCCTTCGCCATGCATAGAAATCAAACCCGATGCCGGTTATGTGGTTTTAAAAGATATTAACGGCCCGTTGCAATATTTGTTGATGCCAACAACCCACATTAGCGGTATTGAAAGCCCTTTGCTGCTTGATCCTTCTACGCCTAACTTTTTTACTTATCATGGCAAGTGCGCAATTTTATGAGTAAAAAATACGGCAAACCCATTCCTGATAGCGCAATTTCTTTGACGATTAACTCTAAAAAAGGGCGATCACAAAACCATTTTCATATCCATATCTCTTGCATTAGCCTTGATGCGCGCAAACAGCTGGATAATAACCTAAAAAAAATCAACAGCCGTTGGTCGCCATTATCAGGTGGCTTGAACGGGCATAAATATTTGGCGCGTCGGGTAACAGAGAGTGAATTAGCGCAAAAAAGCCCATTTATCATGCTTAATAAAGAAGTGCCTAACGCGCATAAACGCATGGGAGACTATGGCTTGGCGGTGGTGCAACAAAGCGATAACTCTTTTGTCTTGTTAGCGACACAATTTAACCCATTGACTTTAAATCGCGCTTCAGCCGAAGAGATTCAAGATCATGAATGCGCGATTTTGCACTAAAGCGAGTTAAACTCTAAATTTGAGCGATAAGCTTTAAAAAGCGTTATAGGGGGTAGTGTTACAAAACCCCCTATCCTCTCATGAATTTGACTGATCTTTTTTTATCAATAAAACTTTAAAATCCGCAACCAATCATTCTAAAAAGCCATTTAGGAACAACTTTTGCTTTATTTTGCATAGATTGAATTTCTTTAAATTAAAGGATAACCATGCTTAGATCTTTATGGTCTGGTGTCAATGGGATGCAAGCCCACCAAATCGCTTTGGATATTGAGAGTAATAATATTGCGAATGTGAATACCACTGGGTTTAAATATTCTAGGGCTTCTTTTGTGGATATGCTCTCTCAAGTCAAACTCATCGCTACCGCGCCCTATAAAAATGGGTTGGCAGGGCAGAATGACTTTTCTGTGGGGCTTGGGGTAGGCGTGGATGCGACGACTAAAATCTTTTCACAAGGCAATATCCAAAACACAGATGTCAAAACCGATCTAGCGATTCAAGGCGATGGCTTCTTTATCATTAGCCCTGATAGGGGGATCACGCGCAATTTCACTAGAGATGGGGAGTTTCTTTTTGACTCGCAAGGGAGTTTGGTTACCACCGGTGGGCTTGTGGTGCAAGGGTGGGTGAGAAACGGGAGCGATACCGGCAATAAAGGGAGCGATACGGACGCTTTAAAAGTGGATAACACCGGCCCTTTAGAAAACATTAGGATTGATCCTGGAATGGTGATGCCTGCTAGAGCGAGTAACCGCATTTCTATGAGGGCGAATTTAAACGCTGGAAGGCATGCCGATCAAACAGCGGCGATATTCGCTTTGGATTCTTCAGCCAAAACCCCTTCAGATGGCATTAATCCGGTGTATGATTCAGGCACGAATCTAGCTCAAGTCGCCGAAGACATGGGATCTTTATACAATGAAGATGGCGACGCTCTTTTATTGAATGAAAACCAAGGGATTTGGGTGAGCTATAAGAGTGCGAAAATGGTTAAAGACATCCTCCCTTCTGCAGAAAACAGCACGCTTGAATTGAATGGGGTTAAGATTTCTTTCACGAACGATTCAGCGGTGAGCAGGACTTCAAGCTTAGTGGCAGCGAAAAATGCGATCAATGCGGTCAAAAGCCAAACAGGGATTGAAGCTTATTTGGACGGCAAGCAATTGCGTTTGGAAAACACCAATGAATTAGACGGCGATGAAAAGCTTAAAAACATTGTGGTTACTCAAGCCGGGACCGGAGCGTTCGCTAACTTTTTAGACGGCGATAAAGATGTAACGGCTTTCAAATATAGTTATACGCATTCTATCAGCCCTAATGCGGATATTGGGCAGTTTAGGACCACTGAAGACTTGCGCGCCTTAATCCAGCATGACGCTAATATCGTTAAAGATCCTAGTTTAGCGGACAATTACCAGGACTCAGCCGCTTCTATAGGGGTTACTGTCAATCAATACGGCATGTTTGAAATCAATAATAAAGACAATAAAAATGTCATTAAAGAAAATCTCAATATCTTTGTGAGCGGGTATTCTTCAGACAGCGTAACGAACAATGTTTTGTTTAAAAACGCGATGAAAGGGCTTAATACCGCTTCTTTGATTGAAGGAGGGGCGTCAGCGAGCAGTTCTAAATTCACCCACGCTACCCATGCGACAAGCATTGATGTGATAGACAGCTTAGGCACTAAACACGCCATGCGCATTGAGTTTTATAGGAGTGGGGGAGCGGAATGGAATTTTAGAGTGATCGTGCCTGAGCCTGGGGAATTAGTAGGGGGGTCAGCGGCTAGGCCTAATGTGTTTGAAGGAGGCCGTTTGCATTTTAATAACGACGGATCGCTTGCAGGCATGAACCCGCCTCTTTTGCAATTTGATCCTAAAAATGGTGCTGATGCTCCCCAACGCATCAATTTAGCCTTTGGTTCCTCAGGGAGTTTTGACGGGCTAACGAGCGTGGATAAGATTTCTGAAACTTATGCGATTGAGCAAAACGGCTATCAAGCGGGCGATTTGATGGATGTCCGCTTTGATTCAGACGGGGTGCTTTTAGGAGCGTTCAGTAATGGTAGGACTTTAGCGCTCGCTCAAGTGGCTTTAGCGAATTTCGCTAACGATGCGGGCTTACAGGCTTTAGGCGGAAATGTCTTTTCTCAAACCGGAAACTCAGGGCAAGCCTTAATCGGTGCGGCTAATACGGGGCGTAGGGGTTCAATTTCAGGATCTAAATTAGAATCTAGTAATGTGGATTTGAGCCGGAGTTTAACGAATTTGATTGTGGTTCAAAGGGGATTTCAAGCGAACTCTAAAGCGGTAACCACATCCGATCAAATCCTTAACACCCTGTTGAATCTCAAGCAATAAACCAAAGGATTACTCTAATACAATATAATAGGGGCTAATTTAGAGATTAAGGTTTAGTATGCATGAATACTCGGTCGTTTCTTCTTTAATCGCTCTTTGCGAAGAGCATGCGAAGAAAAATCAAGCCCATAAGATTGAAAGAGTCGTGGTTGGTATTGGCGAAAGAAGTGCTATGGATAAGAGCTTGTTTGTGAGCGCGTTTGAGACTTTTAGAGAAGAATCTTTGGTGTGTAAAGACGCTATTTTAGACATTGTAGATGAAAAGGTTGAATTAGAATGCAAGGATTGTTCGCATGTTTTTAAGCCTAACGCCCTAGATTATGGGGTGTGTGAGAAATGCCACAGCAAGAATGTCATTATCACTCAAGGCAATGAAATGCGTTTGTTGTCTTTAGAAATGTTAGCGGAATAAAAACCGATGCAAGAAGAATTGAACGCTTACCAGCAAGAAATTAAAGACACTAGAGAAGTTTTAAAAAAAATCCGTTTGGAATTGAAGCAGGTCCAAGAAATCTTGCGTAAGAAAAAGAGCGTTTTAAAAGGTTTGAAACAAGAAATCTATCAAAAAAAATCAGAAAAAGAAAACTCCCGCTTAAACAAAGAAACACAAAATACAGAAGAAGAATGGATTTTCCCTAAAGCCCTTGAAGAGTTGGAGGTTTTCACTAGTGATAATCAGGTTATCATGGCAAAACCAAGCAAGCGCGTGTTTGATGAAGGGATTTACTTGCAATACCGCAGCGTTTTGCGCGAAAACAGGCTTTTAAAAAACCATCTCTCTAAAAAAGATTTTGAAAATTCGTTGCTCAAAATTGAATTGAGGGATTTGCATAAAGAAATCAAGCTCTATCAAGTCCAAAACCTTTTGAAAGACAAATAATGCCCACGATTTTAGTGAGCGCTTTAGAAGCGAGTTCTAATGTTCATTTAGAGGAGTTACGGCACAATTTACCCAAAGATTATCGTTTCATTGGGGTGTTTGAAGGGGAAGACGCGCTCTATAGCCCTAGGGAATTTTCTGTCATGGGTTTTAGAGATGTGATAGGCCGTTTGGGGTTTTTACTCAAAGCCCATAAAGAAATGGTCCAATTAGCCAAACAAGCGGACTTGGTGCTTTTAATGGATTCTTCTTCTTTCAATATCCCCCTAGCCAAAAAAATCAAAAAACAAGATCCGCATAAAAAAATCATGTATTATATTTTACCGCAAGTTTGGGCATGGAAAAAATGGCGCACTAAAAGCCTTGAAAAATACTGCGATTTTTTGGGGGCGATTTTGCCTTTTGAAGTGGGCTATTACCAAAAAAAAGCCCAATATGTGGGACACCCTTTATTAGATGAAATTAAATATTATAAAAAAGATATTAAGGGCGAAACTCTGGTGTTTATGCCAGGGAGTCGAAAAAGCGAAATCGCTAAAATGTTCCCTTTGTTTGTCAAAGCGGCTCAAATTTTAGAACAAAACGAAGGGTTTAAAAGGCGTGTGTTAGTCGTGCCGAGTTTCTTTAAGGGGTTGGATTTGAAAGCTTTTTATGGAGAAGACATCAAACTATTTGAAATTTCTTATGATGCGCATAAGAGTTTGTTTGAAGCGGAGTTTGCGTTCATTTGCAGCGGCACGGCGACTTTAGAGGCCGCCTTGATTGGCACGCCTTTTGTGTTGGCGTATAGGGCTAAAACGATGGATTTTTTGATCGCTAGAATGTTTGTCAATTTGCATTATATAGGTTTAGCGAATATTTTTTATAACGCCTTAAATGATGAAACTCCTGGGCTTGGGGAGAGCCAATTGCACCCGGAATTAATCCAGCATTTTTTGAGCGTAGAGGGTTTGTTAAAAGCGTATAAAGAAATGGATAGAGAGCGCTATTTTAAAGAAAGTTTGAGATTAAGGGAATATTTAAAACATGGGAGCGCGAGAAAAGTCGCCGAAGAGATGGCTTTTTTGCTGAATTTAACTTAATTTTTACTATAATCTCTACTGAATAAGCTTAGGAGATTAAATGAATAAAGAACCTATGAGTATGCATGGATACAATAAGATTTGTGCGGAATTAAAGCAATTAAAAGAGGTGGAACGGCCTAATATTGTGAAAGAAATTGATATTGCTAGAGGGCATGGGGATTTGAAAGAAAACGCTGAATACCATGCCGCTAAAGAAAAACAACGCTTCATTGAAGCGAGGATCGTGGATTTAAGCGAGATTGTCGCTAACGCTCAAGTGATTGATCCGAGTGCTTTAGCCCATAATAAAGTGAGTTTTGGCAGCACGATTAAAATCCTTAATTTAGACAACGATAAAGAGTTTTCTTACACGATAGTAGGGAGCGTGGAGAGCGATCCGGCTAAAGGGTTAATCTCTTTTGGTTCGCCGATCGCTAAGAGTTTGATCGGTAAGAGCAAGGGCGATATGGTGAGCATTCAATTACCCAATGGTGAGAGCGATTTTGAGATTTTAGACATTTACTATAAAGAGATTTGTTTTGATGAAAATTAAAATCCAAAAAATCCACCCAAACGCCCTTACCCCTGAATACCAAACCGAGGGTTCTTCAGGCTTTGATTTGCACGCTGTAGAAGAAGTAACGATCAAATCTCATAGCGTGGGGTTGGTGAAAATAGGGATTTGTTTGTCTTTAGAAGTGGGGTATGAATTGCAAGTGCGCACCCGTAGCGGTTTGGCTTTGAATCATCAGGTGATGGTGTTGAATTCTCCTGGCACGGTGGATAATGATTATAGGGGCGAAATTAAGGTCATTTTAGCGAATTTGAGCGATAAAGATTTTAAAGTTCAAGTAGGGGATAGGATCGCTCAAGGGGTGGTTCAAAAAACTTATAAAGCCGAATTTATAGAATGCGAACAATTAGATGAAACTTCAAGGGGTAGCGGGGGGTTTGGCAGCACAGGAGTGAGCAAGGCATGAATATTAAGGAAAATTTAGAGCAAGTTAAAAACGAATTCAAAAGCGATGAAAAGCTTTTAGAGGGGGTGTTTAGATTAGAAAAGTTTTTCAAACGCTACAAGTGGGTGTTGTTGTTTATCGTGGTGGCTTTTATCGCTTATTTAGGGGATACAAAATTGCAAGATTATAAGCATGAGCAAACGAGAGAGCGGATCACTCAAATTTATAATGAAGTGCTAGAGAGCCCTAATAATATAGCCTTGCAAAAAAGATTGAAAGAAGTCGCCCCAGAGTTGTATGACTTGTATCAGTTCGCCAGAGCGAGTGAGAGAAACGATGCAAACGAGTTTAAAAGGCTTTCGCAATCTTCTAATGAAGTCGTTAAAACTTTTGCACAATATTCTTACGCATCGCTCTCTAGAGATAAAAACCTACTTGAAAAAAGCCCCATTCTTAAAGAAATGAGCGCTTTACAAGAAGTGAACTTGTTGTATGAGGAAAATTCTAAAGACGCGATCAAAAAAGCGCATCAAAGTTTATCCACTATCCCTCTAAGTTCTTCACTCTATGCTATAATCTCTGTTTTAAAACACTATGGAATGTTAGAAGATATTCAGCAAAACCCTTCCAAACCAACCAATCTAAAGAAAGAAACCATTCAAGGAACGCATTGATTTGATGAATAAACCATTTTTAATCTTACTCATAGCCCTAATTGCCTTTAGCGGCTGTAACATGAGAAAATACTTCAAACCCGCTAAACACCAAGTTAAAGGCGAAGCGTATTTCCCTAACCATTTGCAAGAAAGTATCGTTTCGTCTAATCGTTATGGAGCCATTTTGAAAAATGGAGCGGTTATAGGCGATAAAGGTTTAACGCAGCTAAGAATCGGTAAGAATTTCAATTATGAAAGCAGTTTTTTAAATGAGAGTCAGGGGTTTTTCATCCTTGCGCAAGATTGTTTGAATAAGATTGATAAAAAAACAAGCAAAAGCAAGGTGGCTAAGACTGAAGAAACGGAATTGAAATTAAAGGGCGTTGAAGCGGAAGTCCAAGATAAAGTCTGTCATCAAGTGGAATTGATTAGCAATAACCCTAACGCCAGCCAACAATCTATCGTTATTCCTTTGGAGACTTTTGCCTTGAGCGCGAGCGTTAAAGGGAATCTTTTAGCGGTGGTGTTAGCGGACAATTCAGCGAATTTATACGACATCACTTCTCAAAAATTGCTTTTTAGTGAGAAAGGTTCCCCAAGCGCCACGATCAATTCTTTAATGGCGATGCCTATTTTTATGGATACGGTCGTGGTATTCCCTATGCTAGATGGGCGCTTGTTGGTCGTGGATTATGTGCATGGAACCCCTACGCCTATTAGAAACATTGTTATCAGCAGCGATAAGTTTTTTAACAATATCACTTATCTTATCGTAGATGGCAATAACATGATCGCTTCTACAGGGAAAAGAATACTCTCAGTCGTGAGCGGTCAAGAGTTCAACTATGATGGGGATATTATAGATTTGCTTTATGATAAGGGGACTTTATATGTGCTCACGCTAGACGGGCAGATTTTGCAAATGGATAAGAGTTTGAGGGAATTAAACAGCGTGAAACTGCCCTTTGCTTCGCTCAATACCATTGTATTAAACCATAATAAATTGTATTCTTTAGAAAAACGCGGGTATGTGATAGAAGTGGATTTGAATGATTTTAATTCGTATAATGTCTATAAAACGCCAACTATAGGCAGTTTTAAGTTTTTTTCATCCAATCGTTTGGATAAAGGGGTGTTTTATGATAAAAATCGGGTGTATTATGATCGCTACTATTTAGATTATAATGATTTTAAGCCCAAGCTTTATCCCGTTGTGGAAAAACCTGCATCTGAAAAATCTCAAAAAGGCGAAAAAGGGAACGCTCCTATTTATTTGCAAGAAAGGCATAAAGTCAAAGAAAAACCTTTAGAAGAAAACAAAATTAAGCCAAGAAATAGCGGGTTTGAAGAGGATGAAGTTAAAGCCAACCAACGCGCTATGGAGCCTATTAACAATCAAAATAACGCTATCCAACGAAGCGAAAACAAAAACGCTTCTGTTTCAAAAGAGGGTAACGCTTTTAAAGAGGCGCCAAAACTCAGCCCTAAAGAAGAAAAACGCCGCTTGAAAGAAGAAAAGAAAAAGGCCAAAGCCGAACAAAGAGCGAGAGAATTTGAACAAAGAGCGAGAGAGCATCAAGAAAGAGATGAAAAAGAGCTTGAAGAAAGAAAAAAAGCTTTAGAAATGAATAAGAAGTAGGCCCATGCCAGCTAGGCAATCTTTTACAGATTTGAAAAACCTGGTTTTATGCGATATAGGCAACACGCGCATCCATTTCGCACAAAACTACCAACTCTTTTCAAGCGCTAAAGAAGATTTAAAGCGTTTGGGTATTCAAAAGGAAATTTTTTACATTAGCGTGAATGAAGAAAATGAAAAAGCCCTTTTGAATTGTTACCCTAACGCTAAAAATATTGCAAGATTTTTTCATTTAGAAACCGACTATGTAGGGCTTGGGATAGACCGGCAAATGGCGTGTTTAGCGGTGGCTAATGGGGTTATAGTGGATGCTGGGAGTGCGATTACGATAGATTTAGTCAAAGAGGGCAAGCATTTAGGAGGGTGTATTTTACCCGGTTTAGCCCAATATATTCATGCGTATAAAAAAAGCGCTAAAATCTTAGAGCAACCTTTCAAAGCCTTAGATTCTTTAGAAGTTTTACCCAAAAACACTAGAGACGCTGTGAATTACGGCATGATTTTGAGTATCATCTCTTGTATCCAGCATTTAGCCAAAAATCAAAAAATCTATCTTTGTGGGGGCGATGCGAAGTATTTGAGCGCGTTTTTACCTCATTCTGTTTGCAAGGAGCGTTTGGTTTTTGATGGGATGGAAATCACTCTTAAAAAAGCAGGGATACTAGAATGCAAATGATGCACAATTTGAGTTTTTTGGGCATGTTTTTAGCCGCCTTGAGCATGTCTTTAGGGCATTGTGTGGGCATGTGTGGGGGGATTGTGAGCACGTTTAGTCAAATAAGATTTTCTAAAGTTACAAGCTTTTCTTACCAGCTCACTTGCCATGCCCTTTATAATGTGGGGAGGATCAGCACTTACATGCTCTTAGGGGCTATAACGGCAGGTTTAGGGCGTAGTCTTAGCGTGAACATGGGTTTTAGGGGTGTTTTATTCATCAGCATGGGGATTATCTTGATCGGTTTAGCGCTCTTGGGGGCTAAAGTGGAAAAATTAAGCTTTCAAATCCCTTTCATCTCTTTTTTGATGAAAAAAACCTTGCAATCTCAAAACATTCTAGGGCTGTATTTTTTGGGCGTGTTGAACGGGTTTTTACCTTGCATGATGGTGTATTCGTTTTTAGCGAGCGTGATTCTTAGTCATAGCGCGTTTATGGGAGCGATGCTAGGCCTTTCTTTTGGGCTTGGCACCAGCGTGCCGTTGTTTTTAATGGGGGTTTTTTTAAGCAAAATTTCTATTTCTTACAGGAAATTTTTCAATCTTTTGTCTAAAGGTTTAATGGGGGTTTTTGGGCTTTATATTCTTTATATGGGGATCATGCTCATTAACCACCAAAACCCCCATGCGATGCATCATTCAAGCGAAACCACCCAACACGATCACAAGCGAATGCATGAGCGCCACTAACAAAGCCCTTTTTTTGGACAGAGACGGCATTATCAATATTGATAAAGGCTATGTGAGTCAAAAAGAAGATTTTGAGTTCCAAAAAGGGATTTTTGAATTATTAAAGCATGCGAAATCTTTAGGCTACAAACTGCTTTTAATCACCAACCAATCCGGGATCAACCGAGGCTATTACACCCTTAAAGATTTTGAAAACCTTACCGAATACCTCCAAGAAAGCTTGCTCAAAGAGTTAGGTTTTAATTTAGACGGCGTCTATTTTTGCAGGCACGCCCCAGAAGAAAATTGCGCTTGCAGGAAGCCAAAGCCCTTTTTGATTTTACAAGCCGCTAAAGAGCATCAAATTTGCTTGGATCAATCTTTCATGATAGGCGATAAGGAGAGCGACATGTTAGCCGGCTTGAACGCTAAAGTTAAAAATAACCTTTTGCTCACTCAAAACCCTTTAAAAACTCCTCATTCTTGGATACAATGTAAAAATCTTAAAGAGATGATTGATTGGATTAAATAAGGATAGTAATGCGTTATATTGATGATGGATTGGAAAATCAAACGATTTTAATCACCGGTGGGGCTGGCTTTGTGGGCAGTAATCTAGCCTTTTATTTTCAAGAGAACCACCCTAAGGCTAAAGTGGTAATTTTGGATAAGTTTCGTAACAACACGCTTTTAAACAACAACCGCCCGAGTTCTTTAGGGCATTTTAAGAATTTGATCGGTTTTAAGGGCGAAGTGATTACCGCTGATATTAATAATCCTTTAGATTTAAGGCGTTTAGAAAAGTTGCATTTTGATTATTTGTTCCACCAAGCGGCTGTCTCTGATACGACCATGCTCAATCAAGAATTAGTGATGAAAACCAACTATCAGGCTTTTTTAAACCTTTTAGAAATCGCTCGATCAAAAAAAGCTAAAGTGATTTACGCTTCTTCAGCGGGCGTTTATGGCAACACCAAAGCCCCCAATATAGTAGGCTCAAACGAAAGCCCTGAAAACATTTATGGCTTTTCCAAACTTTGCATGGACGAATTTGTCCTTTCTCATTCAAGCGATAACATTCAAGTGGGCTTAAGGTATTTCAATGTCTATGGGCCTAGGGAATTTTATAAAGAAAAAACCGCTTCCATGGTTTTGCAGCTCGCTTTAAGCGCGATGGCGTTTAAGGAAGTCAAGCTTTTTGAATTTGGCGAGCAGTTAAGGGATTTTGTCTATATTGAAGATGTGATCCAAGCGAATGTGAAAGCGATGAAGGCTCAAAAAAGCGGGGTTTATAATGTGGGTTATTCACAAGCCAGGAGTTATAATGAAATCGTTAGCATTTTAAAAGAGCATTTAGGGGATTTTAAAGTGAGCTATATTAAAAACCCTTATACTTTTTTCCAAAAGCACACCCAAGCGCACATTGAACCCACTATTTTGGATTTAGATTACACCCCTTTATACGATTTAGAAAGCGGTATTAAAGATTATTTGCCCCATATCCATGCGATTTTTAAAGAACAACGCGCATGAAAAAATTTTAGTCATAGGCGATCTGATCGCTGATTATTATTTGTGGGGGAAGAGCGAACGGCTTTCTCCTGAAGCCCCTGTGCCTGTTTTAGAAGTCAAAAAAGAGAGCAAGAATTTAGGCGGAGCGGCCAATGTGGCTAATAACCTTATCTCTTTGAAAGCCAAAGTTTTTTTATGTGGGGTAGTGGGCGATGATTTAGAGGGCAAGCATTTTATTAGCGCTTTAAAAGCAAGAGGGATTGACGCTTCAGGTATTTTGATAGATAAAACCCGTTGCACCACGCTTAAAACGCGCATCATCGCGCAAAACCAGCAAATCGCGCGCGTGGATAAGGAAATCAAAGACCCCTTAAACGCTGATTTAAGAAAGAATCTTTTAGATTTTATCGCAGAAAAAATCCAAGAAATAGACGGCGTGATCCTTTCAGATTACAATAAGGGCGTGTTGGATTTTGAACTCACTCAAACCATCATCACGCTAGCTAACCAACACCACAAGCTCATTTTATGCGACCCTAAAGGAAAGGATTATAGCAAATATTCCCATGCGAGTTTGATCACGCCTAATCGCGCTGAATTAGAGCAAGCGCTCCATTTGAAATTAGACAGCCATGCGAATTTATCAAAAGCGCTCCAAATTTTACAAGAAACTTATCAAATCGCCATGCCTTTAGTAACTTTGAGCGAACAAGGCATCGCTTTTTTGGAAAAAGGCGAGTTAGTCAATTGCCCCACTATCGCTAAAGAAGTTTATGATGTCACGGGGGCAGGCGATACGGTGATAGCGTCTTTAACGCTCTCTTTATTAGAATCGATGAGCCTAAAAGATGCTTGCGAGTTTGCCAATGCGGCTGCGGCGGTGGTGGTGGGTAAAATGGGGAGCGCGTTAGCGAGTTTGGAAGAAATCGCTTTGATTTTGAACCAAACGCACCCTAAAATCCTCCCTTTAGAAAAGCTGTTAGAAACTTTAGAACACAACCAGCAAAAAATCGTTTTCACCAATGGCTGTTTTGACCTCCTCCATAAAGGGCATGCGAGTTATTTGCAAAAGGCTAAAGCTTTAGGGGATATTCTTGTTGTGGGGTTAAATAGCGATAGTTCCATTAAAAGGCTTAAGGGGGATAGACGCCCCATAGTGAGCGAAAAAGACAGAGCGTTCCTTTTAGCGAGTTTGTCTTGCGTGGATTATGTTGTGGTGTTTGAAGAAGACACGCCCATAAAATTGATTCAAGCCCTAAAGCCTGATATTTTAGTCAAGGGAGCGGACTACCTCAATAAAGAAGTCATAGGGAGCGAGTTGGCTAAAGAAACCCGTTTGATAGAATTTGAAGAAGGTTATTCCACAAGCGCTATCATAGAAAAAATTAAAAGGACACATAATGATTGATGATTTAATCCAAAAAGAATTTTTAGCCCATAAGGAAGCGTTAGAAAAAAGTTTAGAAAGTTTGCAAGAAGCGTTAAAGCAAAGCGTTCATCTTTTGATAGAAACTTTAGAAAATCAAGGGAAAATCCTTATTTGCGGTAATGGGGGGAGCGCGAGCGACGCGCAGCATTTTGCCGCTGAATTGACCGGGCGCTATAAATTAGAAAGGAAAGGCTTGAGTGCGATAAGCCTTAATACCGATACCTCAGCTCTCACCGCCATTGCGAACGATTATGGTTATGAAGAAGTGTTCGCCAGACAAGTGGAAGCGCTAGGGAATAAAGAAGATGTTTTAATAGGGATTTCTACAAGCGGTAATTCCAAAAATGTCCTGAAAGCTTATGAAAAAGCCAAAGATTTAGGGATGAAAACGCTTAGCTTAGCGGGGCGTGATGGGGGGAAAATGAAGCCTTTAAGCGATATAGCGTTGATCGTCCCTAGTGGTGACACCCCACGAATCCAAGAAATGCACATTCTTATGATCCACATCTTATGCGATTGCATTGAAAGGCATTTCGCTCGTAAAAATTAGCTTTATTGTTTCATTGATCTTTTTTAGATCGTGTCCCCATTGAAAATTGAATTTTTCACAATCACGTAATCCACTTTCCGGATCGCTTCAAGGTCTCTCCCGCCTGCATAGGAGATTGAAGATTGCAAATCTTGATGCATTTCAACCAGCGTGTCTTTTAACGATCCTTTATGTTGGATCCAAATTTTCTTACCTTCAACATTTTTCTTTTCACCTTTTTGGAACTCTGATGCCGAACCGAAATATTCTTTGTATGCGACACCATTTTCTATTTTTGTTTCTCCAGATGATTCTTCATGCCCTGCAAAAAGCGAGCCAATCATCACCATTGTCGCGCCAAAGCGTATGGATTTTGCAATATCCCCATGCGTGCGAATGCCGCCATCTGCAATAATGGGCTTTCTTGCCGCTTTAGCGCACCACCTAAGAGCCGCTAGTTGCCAACCACCCGTGCCAAAGCCTGTTTTGATTTTAGTGATACACACTTTCCCAGGCCCGATACCGACTTTCGTAGCGTCAGCGCCGGCGTTCTCTAATTCACGGACCGCTTCTGGCGTGCCAACGTTCCCGGCAATCACAAAAGTTTCGGGCAAACGCGTTTTGATGCGTTGGATCATTTCAATGACAGAATTTGAATGGCCATGCGCAATATCGATCGTGATATAGTCTGGCGCTAATCCTTGCTTGGCCAACTCTTCTACAAAAAGACATTCCTCCTTTTTCACCCCAACGCTGATCGAACTAATTAATTGGCGTTCCTTCATCTTTTTGACAAACGGGATTCTTTTTGCTCCATCAAAGCGATGCATGATATAGAAATAGCCATTTTTTGCTAGAAATTCTGCGATCGATTCGTTGATGATTGTTTGCATGTTGGCTGGGACTATGGGCATTTTAAACGCATGTTTGCCTAGAATAACGGTCGTATCGCACTCTGAACGGCTATTCACGATGCATTTATTAGGAATGAGTTGGACGTCTTCGTAATCAAACACTTTCAATGATACGATCCTTTTGATATTCATAATAGTAAAACACGAGCATTATTTTTACCTTAATTTGAATAAAAAATCAAGAGGGAATGATATAGGCTCGATCAAATTTTGGGCGTCAAAGGCCTTATGAATAACCACAATAAGCAAGGGATACAATATTGCAAAGAAAACGCTACAATAAACTTTCTATAATCTAATCACAAAAATAAGGAAATCATAAGATGTTGCAAACCATCAACTTAACGCAACGCTATGCGACTAAAAAATTGTTTGAAAACGTGAATATCAAGCTGGATAAAAACAAACGCTACGGACTGATTGGGGCTAATGGCGCAGGAAAGTCCACTTTTTTAAAGATTTTAAGCAAGAGCATTGATTGCAGCAGTGGGGAAGTCATCATCACAAGCGGCATGAAAATGGGGGTTTTAGGGCAGGATCAATACGCTTTTGAAGATTTGAGCCTTAAAGATGCGGTTTTGATAGGCAATAAGCGTTTGTATGACGCTATCAAAGAAAAAGAGCGCTTATACATTGAAGGCGATTTGAGCGATGATAAAGTGAATGCCAGATTAGGGGAGTTAGAAACCATTTGCGTGGAAGAAGATCCCATGTATGAATGCGAGGTGGCGATTGAAAAAATCCTAGAAGATTTAGGCATTCCTAGCTCTAAACACAACGATCTGATGAAAACCCTGCCAAGCAGCGATAAATTTAAAATCCTTCTCGCTCAAGTCTTGTTCCCTAAACCGGATATTTTGCTTTTAGATGAGCCTACGAACAACCTGGATTTAAACGCCATTGAATGGCTAGAAAACAACCTCAAACGCCATGAAGGCACGATGGTAGTCATTAGCCATGATAGGCATTTTTTAAATGCGGTATGCACGCATATTTTGGATTTGGATTTTCACAGCGTGCGCGAATTTAGCGGGAATTATGACGATTGGTATATCGCTTCCACTCTGATTATTAAACAGCAAGAGGCCGAACGCAATAAAAAACTCAAAGAAAAAGAAGAGCTAGAAAAATTCATCGCTCGTTTTAGCGCTAACGCTTCTAAAGCCAAGCAAGCCACAAGCCGCCAAAAACAACTGGATAAATTAGACATTCAAAGCTTAGCGGTATCCAGCAGGAGGGATCCTAGCATTATTTTTAAACCCAAACGCACCATTGGGAATGAAGCCTTAGAGTGCGAAAATGTCTCTAAAAGTTATGATGGGCAAATGGTTTTAAATCAAGTGAGCCTGAAAGTGATGCCTAAAGATAAAATCGCTCTCATAGGGCCAAACGGCGTGGGTAAATCCACGCTTTGTAAAATTCTAGTAGAAGAGTTAAAGCCTGATAAGGGCGTGGTGAAATGGGGAGCGACCGTTTCAAAAGGCTATTTCCCTCAAAACGTGAGCGAAGAAATTAGCGGCGAAGAGACCTTGTATCAATGGCTTTTTAATTTCAATAAAAAGATTGAAAGCGCTGAGGTTAGGAACGCTTTAGGGAGGATGCTGTTTAATGGCGAAGAGCAAGAAAAGTGCGTGAACGCTTTAAGTGGGGGCGAAAAGCACCGAATGGTTTTATCCAAGCTCATGCTAGAGGGGGGGAATTTTTTAGTCTTAGATGAGCCAACCAACCACCTAGATTTAGAAGCGATTATCGCACTAGGTGAAGCGCTCTTTAAATTTGATGGGGCGCTGATTTGCATAAGCCATGACAGAGAGCTTATTGATGCGTATGCTAACAGGATTATTGAATTAGTCCCAAGCCCTAAAGGCGCTTCAATCATTGATTTTAAAGGCAGTTATGAAGAGTATTTAGCGAGCAAAAAATGAAACCGCAAGACATTGAAATCGTTCAAAGCGTTTTAGAGATCACAGGGCCGATTAGCCCTACTGAAGTGTATGATAAAGCCAAAGAGCTTTTTGAAAAAGGCGAGATTACAAACATGTTTGATTATGGGGGCAAAACTCCACACCAGAGTGTTAGCTCCCTTATTTATACCGCCTTAAACAAGGGCGAAGAACTACCCTTTTTTAAGGTGCAAGAAAAGCCGGTTTTAATCGCTTTAAAAAGCGCGGCTAAAGAGCCGGTTTTAAACATTGAAAAGCCCGGCGTTTCAAGCGTTAAAATCGTGCATAATAAAATCATGCATGAAAGGGATTTGCACCCCTTTTTAACCTACATGGCTATTAATAATGAAAATTTGAAATGCTACACGAAAACCATTTTTCATGAAGAGAGTTCAAAATCGTCAAAAGGCATGGACAGGTGGCTTTATCCGGACATGGTGGGGGTTAGGTTTTTGCACGCTGAATTGTCTAATGAAAATTTAATCGCTTTTTCTAAGAAATTTGACACTTTGCCCGTTAAACTGGTGAGCTTTGAATTGAAAAAAGAAATCAGCGTGAATAATTGCAGGGAGTGTTATTTTCAAGCGATTTCTAATAGCTCGTGGGCTAATGAGGGGTATTTAGTGGGCCATCATATTGATACGCATAATCCCAAACTCATGGATTTGTTGAAGCGTTTGCATGCGAGTTTTGGGATTGGCGTGATTGATTTGAGAACTGATGAGGACAAAAGCGCTATTTTATTGAACGCTAAATACAAAGAAAAAATTGATTACACCGTGGCTTTAGAGCTTAGCGAGAAAAATCCAAAATTCAGCGGTTTTTTAAAGAGCGTCGTGGATTATGACCCAAATTACCAACACCGCTATAAAGATGAATTTGATGAGGTTAAAAAGAAAGAGGAGCTATACCCTAACCCATCGCTTTCTTTTTAAAAAACGAGATTTTAAAAAACGCTTTAAGCGGCTTTATAAGGGCGTTTCAAAAACCCCAAATAAAGTGCTAAAGAGCAACACGACCAAGCAATCCCTAACAAAAACCCTCCTAAAACATCGCTAGGGTAATGCACCCCTAAATAAACCCTATCATACGCCATTAAAACAATCCAAAAAAGTAAAATGATAGCGCCGATAGTTTTGGTGCGATTGTTTGCGTTAGAATAGCATAACAACAACGCCAAAGAGCCGTAAAAAAGCGCTGAAGCTAAAGCATGCCCGCTAGGGAAACTAAAGCCATGCGCAAAAACCAATTCGCCATTGGTTACAGGCCGTGGGCGCGCCACTAAAAGCTTAAGAGATTTTAAGGTGAATTCACCCAATAAGATGCTAAAGAAAAACCACACCCCCAAAGCGATGCGTTTTTGAAACCCAAACCACAAGCCAATGAGTAAGGCTATAGGAGTGGTGAGCTTGCTTTGCGCAAACCATGTGCTAAAAAACACGAAAGAAAGCCACGTGCTTTTTTGAATGGGGGCTGGGTTGCGGATCAAGTCTATAAAAAACAAATCCAATTGTTGCACCCACTCTTTTTGAAAAGCCACCCCGCTTATTACGATGCCAAACAAAATAAAAAAGACGATCCCAATAATCCCAAGCGTTTTAGCCGCTTTTTTTTCTCTTACGCTGATTGTTCTGTCAAATACCATTCAAACCCCTTTAAAAAATGACTTTTAAAAAGGCGATTATAGCTTATTTACCCCACAAATTTTTCTCTTACGCTGATTGTTCTGTCAAATACCATTCAAACCCCTTTAAAAAATGACTTTTAAAAAGGCGATTATAGCTTATTTACCCCACAAACGCATGGAAAACGCAAGGAGTGAAACCACCCCTTGCTAAAGCAAGGAGCTTCCTAACTAAAGCGCCCTAATGGACACTAACACGAAAGGCTTTGTTCTTTAAAGTCTGCATGGATATTTCCTACCCCAAAAAGACTTAACCCTTTGCTTAAAATATTGTTCGCAGCGTTGATGTCTCTGTGTTCTCTATACCCGCATTCTAAACACCAATACTGCCTATGATTTAATTTAAGCTTGTGGTTGATATTCCCACAACAATGGCAAGTTTTACTCGTATATTGTGGGGGAACTTTCACTAACAATTTGCCATTATGCTGTTGTTTGTAGTCTAAAAAAGAGATGATTTGATAGAATGAAGCGTTTAAGATAGATTGATTAAGCCCACTCTTTTGTTTAACGTTTTTGAGTTTAGCTCTTTTAGTCATGTTTTTTACTTGCAAATCTTCAACTACTATCAATTCAAATTGCTTTGAAAGTTCGCTTGTGATTTTATGGTATCTGTCTGTTTTTTGATGACTAGACTTGTCAAAGGCTTGGTTTAATTTCTTTTGGGTTTTGTAAAAATTACCTCCTAATTTGGTTTTGTTTTGTTTAGACTTTAACACCCTACGGCTTTGTTTTCTTTGCAATCTTTTAAATTTTTTAAAGTATTTTTTTAAAGAATACAATTTGGAATAAGTAGGGATGAGTCGTTTAGTGTCCAACTCTTCATCTATTTCTATCCCTAGTAATTCTTTCATGTCTATTGGGTATCGCTTAAAATCCGTTAGTTTTTTGTGATTATTCACCCCACAAGAACAAGCTATATCAAGGATATTCAAATCTAGCCCCACACCATTTTTAGGGTTTTTGATGGGAGTAATGTCTTGTTGGTATTCCACGCTAAAGCTAACGAAATACTTTCTGTGGCTGCAAGAGATACTAATTTGTTTCACTTTAAAATTAGGAGGGAAGTTTCTATGCATGCGCATCATTAAGGGCATTTTCATTAAAGTGAATATCTTAAAGCGTTCATCATCGCTTTCTTTGATAGAGAAACCTTGATTGTTCCACGAAAAAGATTGTTTGGCGAATTTAGAGTTTTTGAATTTAGGAAAGCCCCTGTTTTTAACTTTAAAAGCATCTTTTAAAGCCCTTTCAACATTTATGCGTGATTGTTGGCTATCACACTACTAAAGCTTAACCCCCTAGCGTTCAAGTGGTGTTTAATCGCATGATCTAACTCGCTTGATTTTTTCCACTTTCTTTCTTTGGGAGGTGAATCTTTGTTGGTTTCATATTGCTCTTGCAGTAAATTCAAGCCAATATTATAAGCTTGATTATAGACAAAAAAAGAGTGTTGCAATTTATCCTGTTGTTCTTTAGTGGGATACAAGCGGAATTTAAAACCCTTATTGACTTTCATAGAAGTATTTTAACATCTTTTTGTTAAAATAGGTCTATGAAAAAAATTGATGATATGAGACACGGAAGACATTGTGTTTTTTAATGCATGTGCATTTGGTATTTGTTACTAAATACAGGCGTTCAGCGTTCAATAAGGAAGTGATAGATTTTTTAGGATCGGTGTTTGCCAAAGTGTGTAAGGACTTTGAGAGCGAATTGGTAGAATTTGATGGGGGGAGCGATCATGTGCATTTGCTTATCAACTACCCTCCAAAAGTGAGCGTGAGTAAGTTAGTCAATTCTTTAAAAGGCGTTAGCAGTCGTTTGACTAGACAACACCATTTCAAAAGCGTTGAAGCTAGTTTGTGGGGGAAGCATTTATGGTCGCCTAGTTATTTCGCTGGGAGTTGTGGGGGCGTGCCTTTAGAGATGATTAAGCAATACATACAAGAGCAAGAAACACCGCATTAAATTAGCTAACTTTGATTTTTAAGTAGAACGCGCTAAAAAGCGAATGGATCTAGGTGAAACAATGTTCAAATAGCCCAACAGCTAAACGCTTACATCTCCGCCCTAAAGGACGGAGTTTTTCGCGCTAGTTGGATAAAAAAATAATATTCTTTGCTATAATGAAGCCTTTAAAGGGTGCGCGCCCAACGCCAAACAAAACCGCCAATCAAAACACAAAAAAGGGGCTTATATCATGGAAAACAACCCAAACAATAACCAAGCGTCATTAGAGCGCAACGAATTGCACAACACCATTTGGAAAGTGGCGAACGAATTGAGAGGCTCAGTGGATGGCTGGGATTTCAAGCAATACGTTTTAGGCATTCTTTTTTACCGCTACATTTCAGAAAACATGACTGATTACATCAATAAAGAAGAGCGAAAGCGCAATCCGAGTTTTGATTACGCTTCATTAAGCGATGAAGAGGCCGAGCGCGCAAGAGAACACCTTATTGAAGAAAAAGGCTTTTTCATCCCGCCAAGCGCTTTATTTTGTAACGTGCTAAAAAACGCGCCTAATAACGAAGATCTCAATGTAACCTTACAAAATATTTTTAACGAAATAGAAAAATCCAGCCTTAACACTCCATCAGAAGAAAACGTCAAAGGCTTGTTTGCGGATTTAGACGTCAATAGCAACAAGTTAGGGAGCTCTCATCAAAATAGGGTGGAAAAATTGACTAAAATCCTTCAAGCCATAGGGGGCATGCAATTAGGCGACTACCAACAAAGCGGGATCGATGTTTTTGGCGACGCTTATGAATATTTAATGGCGATGTATGCGAGCAACGCCGGCAAAAGCGGAGGGGAATTTTTCACCCCCCAAGAAGTGAGCGAACTGCTCGCTAAAATCGCCCTGCACAACCAAGAGAGTGTCAATAAAGTTTATGACCCATGCTGTGGGAGCGGGAGCTTACTCTTACAATTTTCTAAAGTGCTAGGCGATAAAAACGTCTCAAAAGGCTATTTTGGGCAAGAAATCAATTTGACCACTTACAACCTCTGCCGCATCAACATGTTTTTGCATGATATCAATTATTCTAAATTCCACATCGCGCTAGGGGACACGCTTTTAGACCCCAAGCATGAAGACGATGAGCCTTTTGATGCGATCGTTTCCAACCCTCCCTATTCCACTAAATGGGTGGGCGATAACAACCCTATTTTAATCAATGACGAGCGTTTTAGCAAAGCCGGCGTGCTAGCGCCCAAAAACGCCGCCGATCTCGCCTTCACCATGCACATGCTTTCTTATTTATCCAATAGCGGCACTGCTGCGATCGTGGAATTTCCCGGGGTGCTTTATAGAGGCGGTGCCGAAAAGAAAATCAGAGAGTATTTAGTGAAAGAGAATTTCATTGACTGCGTGATCGCTTTACCTGAAAACCTCTTTTTTGGAACGAATATCGCCACTTGCATTTTAGTGCTTAAGAAAAACAAAAAAGACGACACCACGCTTTTTATTGATGCGAGTAAGGAATTCCTCAAAGAGGGTAAGAAAAACAAACTCAAAGAGCGCAACCGAGAAAAGATTTTGCAAACCTATATTGAAAGGAAAGCGATCAAGCATTTTGCGGCTCTAGCCAATATAGAGAAAATCCAAGAAAACGATTACAACCTTTCGGTGAACCGCTATGTGGAGCAAGAAGACACGAAAGAAATCATTGACATCAAGGCGCTTAATGGTGAAATTTCTCAAATCGTGGAAAAACAGAGCGCTTTAAGGAACCGCCTTGATCTTATTATTAAAGAGCTAGAAGCTTAAAGGGGGTCAAATGCATAAAATAGAGCGATTACTCCACACTTTAGCGCCTAAGGGGGTGGAGTTTAGGAAATTGGGGGAGGTGTGTGAAATTTTAGATAATCGGCGTATCCCAATTGCGAAAAATAAAAGAAATCCGGGAATTTATCCTTATTATGGAGCAAATGGAATTCAAGATTATATTGATAGCTATATTTTTGATGGGGATTTTGTGCTAGTTGGTGAAGATGGGAGCGTTATCAATAAGGATAATACTCCTGTTGTGAATTGGGCAAGCGGAAAAATATGGGTGAACAATCATGCTCATGTGCTTCAAACAAAAAATGAACTAAAATTAAAGTTTTTGTATTTTTATTTACAAACGATAGATGTTAGCTATTGTGTTGCTGGAACTCCGCCAAAAATCAACCAAGAAAATTTAAAAAAAATAACAATCCCCATCCCACCTCTAGAGATCCAACAAGAGATCGTTAAGGTTTTGGATCAATTTTTGGCTTTAACCACCGATTTATTAGCCGGTATCCCGGCTGAAATAAAAGCCAGGAAAAAGCAATACGAGTATTACCGAGAAAAATTACTGACTTTCAAACCCCTAACTCCACTAAATAACAAAGAGCTTGCGTAAGCAAGCGATAGCCTCTTGAAAAAAAGCGGTCTTCTTGGGTTAGGGGGATCTTAAGGGGGTTAAGGGGGGTATTATCGCAAAATACCCCCCTATCCCCTTATAAAAAGAATTTGAAATATTTTTTAAAAGGAATGGCATGAATTATGAGATTATTGCAGAAAGCAATGAAAGCACCGTGATGGCTGAGTATCATAGCGATAATGAAAAAAAAGCGCTTATGAGAGCGAAGCAGAGCTAGAAAGGGCGTTTATCAAGCTTTTACAAAAACAAGGCTATGAATTTAAAAAAATCCACAAAGAACAAGAATTAAAAGACAATTTAAAAGAGCAGTTAGAAAAGCTTAATAATCATCATTTCACGCCTAAGGAATGGGAGATTCTTTATTCTCAATTCATCGCTAATAAAAACGATGATTATAAGGCTAAAACGAGAAAAATCCAAGAAGATCCGATTTTTAATCTCACCCTTGAGAATGGAAAAACCAAAAACATTAAAATCATTGATAAGAAAAATATCCATAAAAACGCTCTGCAAGTGATTCAGCAATACAGCAATAAAGGGGGGAAATATGAGAACCGCTATGACGTGAGCGTCCTTGTGAATGGCTTGCCTTTAGTGCATGTGGAATTGAAAAGAAGAGGCGTGGCGATTAGAGAGGCGTTCAATCAAATCAAGCGCTATAAAAGGGATAGTTTTAGCGCAGAAGATGGGCTTTTTGATTTCGTGCAGATTTTTGTTATCAGTAACGGCACGAGCTCTAAATACTATTCAAACACCACAAGAATAGCCCAGCTGGAAAAAAACCATAAAGCCGATACTTTTGAATTCACGAATTATTGGGCGGACAGCAAGAATCGTAATATTGAGGATTTAATGGATTTTGCCAAGTCGTTTTTTGCAAAGCGCAGCCTTTTGAATGTTTTAACGCGCTATTGCGTTTTCACAAGCGATGAGGTTTTATTGGTGATGCGGCCTTATCAAATCGTGGCAACTGAAAGGATTTTAGAAAAAATCAAAGCCGCGCAAAATAGTAAAACTTATAAGAAAAGTCAAGGCTATATCTGGCACACGACAGGGAGCGGTAAAACCTTAACGAGCTTTAAAAGCGCAACGTTGGCTAAAGAATTAGAGAGCGTTTCAAAAGTTTTGTTTGTGGTGGACAGGAAGGATTTAGACTATCAAACCATGAAAGAATACGATAAATTCCAAAAAGATTGCGCCAATTCCAACACAAGCACCAAGATTTTAAAAGAACAGCTTGAAAACCCTAACGCTAAAATCATTATCACCACGATCCAAAAATTAGACAAATTCGTTAAATCCCACCTTAAAGGGCATGCGATCTTTAATGAAGAAGTTGTGATGATTTTTGATGAATGCCACAGGAGTCAGCTAGGTTCAATGCATCAAGCCATCACTAAAGCGTTTAAAAAATACCACCTTTTCGGGTTCACAGGCACGCCCATTTTTGCACAGAACTGCGATAAAAACAACCCTTTAGGCACGACAGAGCAGAAATTTGGGGAATGCCTCCACCAATACACCATTATTGATGCGATCAGGGATAAAAATGTTTTACCCTTTAGAGTGGAATACCACAACACCATTAAAGCTAAAGAGGGCATTATAGATAACAAGGTTAGAGCGGTTGATGAAAAAAACGCCCTTTTGGATACTAGGAGGATCAAAGAAATTACTAAATGCATTTTAGAGCGTTTCAATCAAGCCACTAAAAATAAAAAATTCAATTCCATTCTGGCATGCTCTGGTATAGAAGCGCTGAAAAAATACTACCGGGCTTTTAAAGAAGAAAAACACGACCTTAAAATCGCTACCATTTTTAGCTATAGCGCTAATGAAGAACTTGAAGCGCTAGAAGATGAAAACAATGAAAGCGCTAACGGGCTAGACAAAAGCTCAAGGGATTTTTTAGAGGGCGCGATTGCGGATTATAATGGAATGTTTAAAACTTCTTTTGACACTTCGGATCAAAAATTCCAAAGCTATTATAAGGATCTTTCTCAAAAAGTAAAGGATCGTGAAATCGATCTTTTAATGGTGGTTAATATGTTTTTGACCGGGTTTGACGCTACAAGGCTCAACACCCTTTGGATGGATAAAAACCTCAAATACCATGGGCTAATCCAGGCTTTCTCGCGCGCAAACCGCATTTTAGATAGCGTTAAAACGCATGGGAATATCGTGTGTTTTAGGGATTTGGAGCAGGATTTGAATGACGCGCTCATGCTTTTTGGCAACAAGGACGCTAGGTCTATTGCGCTATTAAGAAAATATGAAGATTATTTGAAAGGCTATGCGGATAATCATAAAGAATACGAGGGCTATGAGCGCCTGATCAAAAGGCTTTTGACCGAGTTTCCCCTAAAAGAGCCAATCATTTCAGAAAGCCAGAAAAAGGATTTCATCAAGCTTTTTGGCAAGATTTTGAAATTGGAAAATATTTTAAACAGCTTTGAAAATTTCAACAAAGACGATCACATCAACCCAAGGGATTTTCAAGACTATCAAAGCAAATACCTTGATTTTTACGATGCAATGAGATCAGAAAAAGGGAGGGATAAAGAAGAGATTAACGACGATTTGATTTTTGAAATTGAACTCATCAAGCAAGTGGAAGTCAATATTGACTACATTTTAAACTTGATTGAAAAATACGCTAAAGAGCCTGATCTAGAAATTCAAGGCGTTAAAACTAAAATAGAGCCGATCCTTAACTCCAGCATAGAATTAAGGAATAAAAAAGATTTGATCATGGGTTTCATTGACAAATACAACAAAGATGAAGAAGTCCATGCGTATTTTCAAAACTATATCCACCAAAAAAGAGAAGAGGAATTCCAAAATATCATAAAAGAAAACCGCTTGAATGAAGAAAAAGCCTATTCGTTCATGCAGCATGCCTTTAGTGGGGGTGAAATCAATTTCAGCGGGACAAAATTCCCTGAAATCATTGAAGAAAAACCCTCCAGATTTGGCAAAAATTCGCACTATCAAGAGGTGAAAGAAAAAGTCGCCGCAAGCCTTTCTCGTTTTTTCCACTGCTTTTGTGATCTCACTAGTGCTGTATTTAAGAAAAATGGGGTCAAAAAAGATGAGGTGAATGAAAAATAGTTCATTGTTGAACGCTTTTATATTAAATTTCAAAAACAGCGCCGCTCAATGGATTTTTTGTATAAAATAAAAAAAATTTAAGGAGGTTCGTTATGTTAAAGGAATTACGCCAAAAACGCCCTTTAGTGCATAATATCACCAATTATGTGGTGGCGCAATTTGTGGCTAATGGTTTGTTAGCTTTAGGGGCATCGCCTTTAATGAGCGATGCGATCGCTGAAATGTCCGATTTAGCAAAAATTTCTGACGCGCTCGCTATTAATATTGGCACCCTCAATGAACGCACCATTTTATGCGCTAAAGAGGCGATCAAACGTTACAAGGCTTTGAATAAACCCATCGTGTTAGATCCTGTGGGGTGTTCAGCGAGCGCTTTGCGCTATAACACAAGTTTAGAGTTTTTAGAAAGCGAAGGGATTAGCGTGCTTAGGGGCAATGCTGCCGAATTAGGCTCTTTAGTGGGTATTTCTTGCGAAAGTAAGGGGTTAGATTCCAAGCATTCCGCCACGCCTATAGAAATTGTCAAACGAGCGGCTCAAAAGTATTCTGTGATAGCGGTGATGACGGGCAAAACAGATTACGTGAGCGATGGGGAAAAAGTTTTGAGTATTACTGGGGGGAGCGAGTATTTGACTGCAATTACAGGGGCTGGGTGTTTGCATGCCACAGCGTGCGCGAGCTTTTTGAGTTTGAAAAAAGACCCCTTAGATTCTATGGTGCAACTTTGCGCTTTCTATAAACAAGCCGCTTTTAATGCACAAAAAAAAGCGTTAGAAAATAACGGCTCCAATGGTTCGTTCTTGTTTTATTTTTTAGACGCTCTAAGCTTGCCCATAGAGTTAGAAAATAGCCTTATTAAGGAAGAGTTGTGAAAGTTTATCCGCAAGTTTTAAGCATTGCTGGTAGCGATAGCGGTGGGGGCGCTGGGATACAGGCCGATTTGAAAGCGTTTCAAACTTTGGGCGTGTTTGGGACAAGCGTGATCACTTGCATCACCGCGCAAAACACACAGGGCGTGCATGGGGTGTATCCATTGAGCGTTGAGAGCGTGAAAGCGCAAATCCTAGCCATTAGAGATGATTTTTCTATCAAGGCGTTCAAAATGGGGGCGTTATGCAACGCTCAAATCATTGAATGCGTGGCGGACACTTTAAAAACATGCGATTTTGGGTTGTGCGTTTTAGATCCGGTGATGGTGGCAAAGAATGGGGCTTTGCTTTTAGAAGAAGAGGCGATTTTAAGCTTAAAAAAACGCCTTTTACCCAAAACCAATTTACTAACCCCTAACCTCCCTGAAGTCTATGCGCTCACAGGCGTTCAAGCGCGAGACGATGAAAGCGCTTCAAAAGCGATGGGTGTTTTAAGGGATTTAGGCGTTAAAAACGCTGTGATTAAAGGGGGGCATACAGAGCATTTTCAAGGGGAGTTTAGCAACGATTGGGTGTTTTTAGAAGACGCTGAATTTGTCTTAAACGCCAAGCGATTCAACACCAAAAACACGCATGGCACGGGTTGTACTCTGTCTAGCTTGATTGTGGGCTTACTCGCTCAAGGGCTGGATTTAAAAAACGCTATCACAAAGGCTAAAGAGCTTTTAACTATCATCATTCAAAACCCCTTAAACATTGGGCATGGGCATGGGCCTTTGAATTTGTGGAGCATTAAAAAGCATGTTTGATGCGGATTGTTTGAAACTCATGTTTGTGGCTGGTTCGCAAGATTTCTACCACATAAAAGGCGATAGGACAAACGCGCTTTTAGACACTTTAGAATTAGCCTTACAATCTAAAATCACAGCGTTTCAATTCCGTCAAAAAGGCGATTTAGCCTTACAAGATCCTGTTGAAATCAAACGATTAGCCCTAGAGTGTCAAAAATTATGCCAAAAATACGGCGCGCCTTTTATTATTAATGATGAGGTGCGACTCGCGCTAGAATTAAAGGCTGATGGCGTGCATGTGGGGCAAGAGGACATGGCTATAGAAGAGGTAGTAACTTTATGCCAAAAGCACCAATTTATAGGTTTGAGCGTCAATACTTTAGAGCAAGCCCTAAAAGCGCGCCATTTAGACGGCGTAGCCTATTTAGGGGTAGGCCCTATTTTCCCCACACCATCTAAAAAAGACGCTAAAGAAGTTGTAGGCGTCAATCTTTTAAAAAAAATACACGATAGCGGGGTGAAAAAACCCCTCATAGCGATTGGGGGCATCACGACAGATAACGCTTCAAAATTGCAAAAATTCAGCGGTATCGCAGTCATTAGCGCGATCACGCAAGCCAAAGATAAAGCCTTAGCGGTTGGAAAACTCTTAAACAATGCATGAGAAATTCTAAAATTTTGCAATGAAAATTTTTCTACCCTAGCGTGTCCAATAAACGCTCTTCAAAGGCAAAAAGCATGGGGGTTTTTTCGCACACAATTTCCACAAAAGAAAAGCCTAAAAGGGTGTTTTGAGCCTCTTTTAAAACCTCTTTGGTCCTTTGGAGGGTGGTTTTTAAAAAAAGTTGTTTTTCTTTTTCTTTTAGATAAATAACGCCGCCAATTTCGCCCAAGTTAGGATACAGAGCGTAAAAATCAACGCTTTGTTTTTTGGCTTTCACTTGCAAAAAGGCTTTTTTGCGTTCGTTTTCAACCACAAAGCTTAAAACCTGCGATTGCAAGCTTAAAAGCATGTTGGCTGTATTCAAAAACTCTTGCGAGCTTTTAGCATGGACTAATTTTTCGCTCAAAAACTCTTTGTATTCTTTTAAAGGGGTGTTGTCTTTGGCGCTCAATATTTCTTTTAATTTATTCATTTCAAGGGCGGGCAAATCGTCTAATGCGTCTAAGATTTTTGGGGCAGGCACTAAATTTTTAAGCACAATATCGCCCAGCTGATTTTTTTGCATAGTCGCAAAATAAGGCTGATTGATTTTCAATTCCTGTTCGCTTTTGGTGGGGATAATTTTATTACCCACTTGCAAAAGAAAAAGATCTTTATCTTGTTTTTCTAGCACTTTTAAAAGAATGGGTAAAGTGGCGTTAAAATGGTGCGTGGCGTTTTTGGAATGAAGGACGTTAAGCTGGTTTAGGGCGTTTAGGGCTTCTAGCATTAAAGGGCGTTGTCTTTGATAAAATCAAGGATTTTAAAACTCGCTTCTAATTTATTCATAGAAGGGATTTTTTGGGTTTTTTTATGGCTAAAAAGCCACAATTCATTCTCTAATGAGCCAAAAGGGCGTGAATCTTTAATGAGATTCAAAGCAACCACAGAGCAATCCTTGCCGTTATCTTGAAAAGGTTTTAAAAGATTTTGAGCGTTTTTGATAGCGTTTTGTTGATCGTCTTCGGCTTTAAAACCAATTTTAACGAATTGATTAGGATTGACAGAAGCCAGTAAATCCTTATTTTGAACGCATTCAATGTTTAGGGTTTCGCCCAGTTCGCTTTTTTTAAGCTTATGGTTAAAAGAAGTTTTAGGCAAATAATCGCTAATGGCGGCTAAATTGAAGAGTAGGGGTTTTAAGGCATGTTTTTGCAAGTTTTTAGCGGCGTTATTTAAGGCGTTTTCATAAGAAGCGGTGTCGCTGACTAAAACGCTTGTGATTTCTTTAGGCAAAGGAGTGGGGAAGCTTGATGCAATCAAAGTCACTTTCGCTCCCTTAAAATATAACGCTAGGGCCAAAGCGATCGCTTGAATCCCACTAGAAAGATTGCTAATAATTCTAACGCTGTCAATCTTTTCTATACTTGCGCCGCCCATGATTATGACTTCTCTGTTTTCAAAATAAGCGTCTTTTAGGAGCGTTTGAGCGGCTTTAAAAAGGATTTCTAAAGGCTCAGCCATCGCCCCGTCGCCTTTAGCATCGCATGCCAAAAGGGCGTTTTGGGTGTCTAAAATAATATGGTTGGAATCTTTCAAGCGTTTTAAATTACTTTGAGTGATAGGGGAATTGAGCATGTTAGTGTTCATGCTAGGGGCTAGGATTTTAGGGGAAGCGCAAGCTAAAAAAGTTGCGCTGATGGTATTATCCGCTAAAGCGTGAGCGATTTTAGACAGGCTGTTAGCGCTTAAAGGGGCAAAGATGAGTAAATCAGTGCTAGCAGCGCATGCGATGTGGTTATGGTGCAATTTGTTTTGGTGGTTGTAATACCATTTTTCATTACGATCATGCAGGACTTTATGGTGGCTCAAAGCTTCAAAGCTTAAGGGCTTGATGAATTTTTTCGCTCCCTTACTCATCACCACTTGGATACTAGCCCCGCTTTTAAACAACAAACGCGTTAATTCTAGGGATTTATACGCCGCAATAGATCCGCTCACGAGCAATAAAACGCGCTTGTTTTCTAACAATCTTAAGGGGTAAAATAAATCTTCTAAAAAATTCATAATAATTTTAACAAATCATCAGGCTCTAGCCATTGGTTATTATTATGGCTGCTGTATTCAAAATCGGGGGCGACTTTTTGGCCTTTTTCGTGGAGTTTGGTGAGCGTGTAATCTTTAGGCGTTTGGAAGCTTATGGTGGGCTGAATAATAAAAAAGTCTTCAAATTCTAGGGCTAAATGGCTTTCATCTTTAGGGATCATTACTTCATGGAGTTTTTCGCCCGGGCGAATGCCTATGATTTTAGTAGGGGTATTGGGGGCTAGGGCTTTAGCGAGATCAGTCATTTTCATGCTGGGGATTTTAGGCACAAAAATTTCACCCCCATGCATTCTTTTCAAGCTTTTAAGCACAAAAGAAACCCCCTCATCTAAGGTGATCCAAAATCGTGTCATGCGAATATCTGTAATGGGGATTTCACTCGCTTTGTTTTGGACTAATTTTTTAAAAAACGGCACCACGCTCCCACGACTCCCCACCACATTACCATAACGCACCACGCTAAATTGCGTTTGAGAAGAGCCTTTGAAGTTATTCGTGCTCACAAAGAGCTTGTCGCTGCACAATTTTGTCGCGCCGTAGAGGTTAATGGGGTTAGCGGCTTTATCGGTGCTTAGGGCGATGACCTGGCTCACTTCGTTTTTTAGGCATGCGTTAATCACATTGCTCGCGCCCATGATATTGGTTTTAATGCATTCTAGGGGGTTGTATTCAGCGATGGGCACATGCTTGAGCGCGGCGGCATGGATACAAATATTTACGCCCTCTAAAGCGTAATTCAAGCGCTCTAAATCCCTCACATCGCCGATAAAAAAACGCATCCTAGGATCATTAAATTCCATTGCCATTTCGCTTTGCTTTAATTCATCTCGGCTATAAATAATGATTTTTTTAGCGTTGGTGGTGCCTAAAACTTTACGCGCAAAGCGTTTGCCAAAACTCCCAGTGCCACCGGTGATTAAAATCGTTTGATTGTCTAGCATGTTTTACCAGCGATAGCCTAAAGAGGCGCTAAAGATTCTCAATTGCCCAATGTTTGGGGATTGATACAAACTGGAGCGGTTGCTTTTAAAAGTGAAACTCCCCGCTACGCCTAAATCAAAGCCCCTAAAATTGTATTTAGTCCCAAAAGCCACGGTATAGCCATTAGAATCCGGAATGCCTATCGCATCTTGGGGGCTTGGAGCTTGATCATAATCAATAGCGCCCATTAAACGCAAGCTTTTGCCCATGTAAGTTACCCCTAATCTAAAGGTGTTGGTGTCCCTCCAGCCAGCCCCCATGTTCATCACGCTTTTAAAATTCGCTAAGCCTACCATTTTTTTAAGCGTCTCAGAGTCTAGTGAAGCCACCGTTCCGCTCAAGCCCTTGTAAGTGGCGTTTGCAAAATCAGGGGTTACTAAAAATTTATTCCCTTGACTCCAAAAGGTGCGCTCAAACACCCCCTCTATTCTTAAATGGTCTTTAAAAAATTGGTGGGCGTAGGCTAGGCTTAGGGTTTGGGGGAGTGAAACATTGATGTTCAAGCTGCCTTTAGTCAAAACGCTCCCTAAAGAAGGGCCAAGCTCTGTGACAGCCACTAGAGCGCCCTTCATGTTGAATGTAACTGAAGAATTATACACCACAGAAAACATGCCATGATCAAAGATACGCAAACTCGAACCCACTCTATAGCCCCCGATATGCCTTGCCCGTTAGATTTTTGCACGACTTGAGTCGTGCCATAAAGATTCGCGCTCGCTTTCACTAAACCGCTATAGCCCATGATTTTTTTCAAGCCGTTATAAAACTCTTGACAGCTTTGATCGCTCATATCCCCACCGGCTTTTTGGCAATTAAGCGCCGGTTGGTAGCCAATATTGCCTAATAAAGCCATCATGTTGCTTGGCACTTGATCGGCAAAAACATTGTTGGGTAAATTTAAAATTTGATCCGCGCTCAAAACCGAAGCGCCCTCTAAAGGCACATAAACGGTGTTATTAAAGCTCCCGGTCGCATAAAGCCCCCTTAAGCCCACGCCCACAGAAAAGCGCTTATTGATAGTGTAGCTCATGCTAGGGGCAAGCTCTACCATCATGATGAAAACATCATGCAAAAATTCCCCCCTTTACCATTCCATTTCATGCCCAACCCGCTAGGAGCGGTAAAACTCCCCCCAAAAGTGAAGCCGTTATGCGTGTGCGTTTTATAAAAGAATTTGGGTAAAACAAAATTAGTCGTTCCCGTCCAGCCATTCACGATTTGAGCATCAGGCGATGAAGCGAGGGTTACGACTTTTTGATTGGTTAGATTCATAAGCCCTTGAACACGATTGAAAGCTTGTTGCAAGCCATTGGTAGCGGCCGTGTTGCCAAGCGCTTTAAGGATATTGCCAAGCCCTATAGTGTTGATGATGCCTAAAATATTTTGTTGGCTTTTATCAATTTCTAAGCTCGTCACTGAATACAAGCCTTGATTAGTCGTAGGGACTTTAAAGCTAAAGGCCGGAATGTTAATCACGGTGGTGGTCATTTCAAATTCGCTTCTGTTTTCACCCCAATCGTTAGTAAAGCCCATATTCGCCGGGTTATAAAAGGAAGCGTCAGCGCCCCTAGCCCCAGCGACATACGCCGAGCCTAAAGCCGTGCCATTCAAACTTTGCTCTTGGATTTTAAAGCCATTGGCATAAGAAAGCAAGGGCAAACTCAAAGCGATTAAATGGCGTTTTTTGAGCTTTTTAAAATAACAAAGTGGGGAAAAGTTTTTCATTGGAGCTCGCTGTCAGCGTTTTCATTATCTTCTAAATCTTGCAAAGAAGGCTCATAGGGTTCAATCCTAATAGCAATTTTTTGAGTCAAATTCTGGAAAGAAATCAGGCCATTTTTTCTTTCATAAAGGATAATTTCCCCGCTTTTTTGAAACCTTTGGATCACATATTCAGGGGTTAGGTGGCGCTTGCCTAAACCTTTAAAAATATCCCTCCCTAAAACAATATCATCAAACAAATCCCCATAGCTCACCTTGCCAAACAAATCCCTTGCAGCAATCCATTTGGCCGAACATTTTTGGCTAAAACAAATGCTCCGTTTAGTCATGTAAATATCGCCCACTTTTTGGCTGAGCTTATAAAGGGTTACTTCAGTATTGTGGTCTTTATCGGTTTTGATCGTGCCGTAATCATAAAAGCGAAAAACCGGCGTGTTAATGTAAATGAGCCTGAATTGGCGCAAGGCGTTCAAAGTCTCTTCTCTTTTTTATTGGCTTCTTCTTGTCTGATTTGCTCCCTAGTTTTGGGGGTTTGCTTAGAAAAAGGGTGCTTAGAGCAAGAGACAAAAAAAAGCGTCATGAAAAATAATAAAAAAGCGCTTCTAAAATACCGCATGATTACAGAGTAAGAGAGTTTATCCTCTCGCTCCGCTCAAAATACGATACCAAATCCTGCCGTCTAATTTAAGCTCCATGCTCACTTGACACAAACCGTCTTTATAGATGGTCTCAGTGATTTCAGCGTTACGAATGAGAGCATTGACTCTCGTTTTAATCACGGAATTTTGTAAAACCATGTCTTTGACGGTGTCTTGAGCGTTCACCCTAATACCATACATTTTTTCACCCAATTGGCGGTAGCCATCAACAATAGCCGCCCGCTTGGCCAAAGCCAAGGCTTGAGAGGGCGAAATGGTGGATTCTGGAGCCACACCCATGCCCACTGCGTTCAATTCAATGACATTATTAGGCGTGAGAATGGGGGTGTTAGGGATAGCGTTAGTGGGGTTAGAGCTAATGATGGGCTGATTGTTATTCTCAAAGCGTGGGCTTGGGAGAGGCTGAATGCTCTTTCTGGGGGTGAAATTGGTTGGAGGATAAATGGGGGCTTGCAAGCCATTAGCTGAAGGGGGGATTAGCTGGGCGTTAGTGTTACGCTTTTTAAAGAGACTGCAACCGCTTATCAAAAGAGTGGCGACAAGTAACGAATTAATACCAAAAAAGGCAGAGTGCAAACGCATGGGCATTTCCTTAAAATGAGTTCATCAAGTCTATTATATCATTTTTGAATGGATTTGTCATGCGGATATTCTTAACTAATCTTATAAGGCTAGTGAGCTTTAAGTTTAAAGTCTAGGGGGTTATGATTTATTTTTTGGCTTTCCTAAAATTTTTAATAGGGATCACTCAATTTTTTAAAAAAGGGATTTTAATGGCTTGATTGTATCGTTTTGAGGTTTTATTTTACGATAAAACTCATTTTTTAAGTTTGATTTTTAAACCCATTTTCTTAATAGGATAGGGGGCATTTTGAAAAATCCTCCCCTACAACCCACAACTAAAACCCCCTTAAAGAGCGCTTTTTTAAGAGGTTATCGCTTGCTTTTTGCAAGATCTTTTTAATTGTAAAAAATGCTTTGAATATTTTTAAATAAGATGAAAAATAAAATATTTTTTTGAGTGCTTTTTAAGGATAAGGTTAAATTTTTAAAATGATTCAAAAAGAGTTTTTAAGTTCTTTTAATTACCAACCTTTTTCATCAAAAACACAAACAACGACTATTTTAAATCCCTATGGTAGTAGAAATAGTGCGAGTGGTGTCCTTGGCGGGATTCGAACCCACGACCTTACGATTAGGAATCATACGCTCTATCCAGCTGAGCTACAAGGACATAAGAAAGCAAGAAACTTTATTGATAAGCCCCTTGCTGAGTGGATCAAATTTACTTGCCTTCTTCAACTTTTTGTTTAAGGATTTTGCCGGGTTTGAATTTAGGTACTCGTTTGTCTTCGGTTTTATAAGTTTTATCGCTTCCTGGAACTTTACCCTCTTTGCCTTTTTGCTCTGCGGTTTCAAATTTGCCAAAACCAATCAATTCCACGCTCTCACCCTTGCTTAAAGCTGTTTCTACTGCTAGAGTAAAGGCACTGATCGCTTCTTCGGCTTCTCTTTTGCTGCTGTATTTACCCGCTTCTTTAACCAAATCAATAAATTCCGCTTTGTTCATGTGGATAACCCCTTTTCTAATAGATGCCAAAACCAAGCGATTTAGTGCTTAGCCTGACTGATTGAGCGGTAATTATAATCAAATCCTAAAGATAAATCAAGCAAAAACGCTTTTTTAAGGGGGTTTAACGCATAAAAAATTTAATTTTGTTGGGCACTCTTTTTATCTTTAGCGTTAAGGATTAAAGGCGTGCCTAAAAAATTAAATTCTTTCCTTAAGGTGTTGATCAAATAGCGTTTGTAACTGAAATGCAAGGCTTTAGGGCGATTCATTATAAGAGAGATTTGAGGGGGTTTGGTGGCAAATTGCGTGGCGTAATACACTTTCACTAATTTCCCTCCATCGCTTGGCAAGGGGTGTTTTTGGGTGGCTTGAGCGATTACACTATTGAGTGAGCTTGTGGGAATGCGTTTGGAAAAACACTCATAGACTTCTATGATTTTATGCTTGATTTCATCTATATGGCGCGCTTTTAAGCAGCTGGTTGTGATCACAGGGGCGTATTCTAAAAAGCGGAATTTCCTTTTCAAAGCCGCCATGATCTCTTCATAAGGGGCGTAGCGGATGTCCCATTTGTTTAGAATAAGAATGATGCCTAAAGAGTGTTTATCCGCTAAAGAGCTAATTTTTTCGTCTAATTCCACAAAAGGAGCGCTCACGTCTAAAACTAAAAGCACGATGTGGGATTTTTCTAAGGCTTTTTGCGTGCGTTCTAGGGCGTATTTTTCAATGCCTAAAATTTTACCCCTATGCCTGATGCCAGCGGTATCCACAAAGCAGATTTTTTGATCGCCTATGAGGATGGTTTCATCTATGGGGTCAATAGTCGTGCCAGCCACGCTAGAGACAAGACTCCTTTCTTTTTTCGTGAGCGCGTTTAAAAGCGAGCTTTTGCCCACATTCACCCTCCCAATGATGCCTACTTGAATGATTTCTTCTTCTTTATTTTCTTCTAAAGCGTTATTAGAGGCTTCTAAGCTCTCTAAAATATCCGCATCCAAATCTTGCTCTATGATTTGGTTTAAATTCAGCGCGTTCAATACCGCATCAATTAATGCGCTAATGCCCCTATTGTGCGAAACGGAGATATTAAAACTCTTTGGCATGCCAAAAGAAGAAAACGCATAAGCTCGCTCTCTTTCTTTGTCGTTATCAATTTTATTGATCACTAAAAAGCAGTTAGGGTTGGTTTTAAAAACCTCTCTAAAAAGCTTAAGATCTTCATCGCTAGGGATAGACTTGCCATCCACAACGTATAAAATCAAATCGCTCATTTGAGCGGCTTTTAAATTAAGGGCTTTGATTTCTTTAGACAAAAGAGCGTCTTTAGCCATGCCCCCTGTGTCTAACAATTCCACTTCATGACCGTTCAATGCGATTTTTCGTTTGTTAATGTCTCGTGTAGTGCCTGCAAAATCTGAAGTGATAGCGATCCTTTCTCTAGCCAGGCGGTTAAATAGTGAGCTTTTCCCCACATTAGGCTGGCCTAAAATCGCAATGGTTTTTAAAGTTTTATGGCTTGTATTCATCTTTTTTATCGCTTCAATTTAATCAAAATTAGATTACAATATTATAGTTATTTAAAGCTTAAATAAGGGTCTGGCATTGTTTTTAGTCAAAAAAATAGGCGTGGTAATAATGATTTTAGTATGCTTTTTAGCTTGCTCGCAAGAGAGCTTTATCAAATTGCAAAAAAAAGCCCAAGAGCAAGAAAATGACGGCTCTAAACGCCCCAGCTATGTGGATTCGGATTATGAAGTCTTTAGCGAAACGATTTTTTTACAAAACATGGTGTATCAGCCTATAGAGGAAAGAAACGCTTTTTTCCAACTGACTAAAGATGAAGACAATTCTTTTAACCCTGAAACTTCTGTGATTTTATTGAATGAGCCAAGCGACAACGATACAAAAAACCCGCCCTTATACCAAAATGAGTCTAATAACAACACTGCCAATAACGATACAAAAAACCCGTTCCTTTACAAACCGAAAAGAAAAACAAAAGATCCAAAACTCATTGAATATTCCCAACAAAATTTCTACCCCCTAAAGGATGGGGATATTATGATGAGTAAAGAAGGGGATCAATGGTTGATAGAAATCCAATCCAAAGCCTTGAAGCGTTTTTTAAAAGATCAAAACGATAAAGATCGCCAGATCCAAACTTTCACTTTTAATGACACTAAAACGCAAATCGCGCAATTTAAGGGCAAGATTTCTTCGTATGTTTATACCACCAATGACAGCGATTTGAGTTTAAGGCCCTTTTATGAATCCTTTCTCTTAGAAAAAAAGAGCGATGATTTTTATACGATAGGGGCGATAGGGGATAAGGCTTTAGACGCCATTGAGATTTCAAAGTGTCAAATGGTGTTAAAAAAGCATTCAACCGATAAATTAGACAGCCAGCATAAAGCCATCAGTATTGATTTGGATTTTAAAAAAGAGCGCTTTAAGAGCGATACGGAACTTTTTTTAGAATGCCAAAGTTAGGGCGTTTATTACGACAATTTAGATTTTTTAGCTAGCATGTTAGCGTTTCAAAGGCATGGATATTATTAAAAAGTAAGCTAAGGAATGTTTATGTGGATCACCCAAGAAATCACGCCGTATTTGCGTAAAGAATACACCATAGAAGCGAAATTATTAGATGTTAGAAGCGAGCATAATATCTTAGAGATTTTTAAATCTAAGGATTTTGGTGAAATTGCGATGCTTAACCGCCAATTATTATTCAAGAATTTTTTGCACATTGAAAGCGAGTTGCTCGCTCATATGGGGGGTTGCACCAAGAAAGAGCTTGAAGAAGTTTTGATTGTGGATGGGTTTGATTTGGAATTAGCCCACCAGCTTTTTAAATACGACACGCGTATAGATTTTGTGCAAGCGGATGAAAAGATTTTGGATAGCTTCATTAGTTTTTTCCCCCATTTCCATGAAGTGAAAAACAACAAGAATTTCACGCACGCTAAACAACTCTTAGATTTGGACATTAAAAAATACGATTTGATTCTTTGCTTACAAGAGCCGGATATTCATAAAATAGATGGTTTAAAAAGAATGCTTAAAGAAGATGGGGTGTTTATTTCGGTAGCCAAACACCCACTATTAGAGCATGTGAGCATGCAAAACGCCCTTAAAAACATGGGCGGAGTTTTTTCTGTTGCCATGCCTTTTGTAGCGCCCTTAAGGATTTTGAGCAATAAAGGTTATATTTACGCTTCTTTTAAAACCCACCCCTTAAAAGATCTCATGACGCCAAAAATAGAAGCGCTAAAAAGCGTGAGATACTATAACGAAGACATTCATAGGGCCGCATTCGCTTTGCCTAAAAATTTACAAGAAGTCTTTAAAGACAATATCAAATCTTAAAATGATCTTAAAAAACGCTATCGCTCTCACAGGGGGGATAGGCACTGGTAAAAGCACCACCCTTAAAATATTAGAATCGCAAGGCTATAAGATCCTAGATGCGGATAAGATCGCCCACCAATTATTGCAAGAGCATCGGCTAGAAATCGCCCAACACTTTGGATCAGATATTTTAGAAAAAGATATTTTAAACAGAAAAAAACTTGGCGCGATCGTGTTTCAAAATCCTAATGAATTAAAATGGCTAGAAGATTTTTTGCACCCCTTAATCCGTGAATGCATGCTTAAAAAAGCCTGTGAATTAGAGAAGAATCATCAAGCGTATTTTTTAGATATCCCTTTGTTTTTTGAAGTGGGGGGTAAAAAACGCTATCCTGTGAGTAAGGTGGTGTTAATCTATGCACCAAGAGCTTTACAAATTGAGCGCCTTTTAGAGCGAGACAAACTCAAAGAATCTGAAATTTTGCAGCGCTTAGCTTGTCAAATGGATATAGAGCAAAAACGCGCCATGAGCGATTACATTATAGACAACAGCTCCAGTTTAAAAGATTTGAATAAGCAGGTTGAACGCTTTTTAAAAACGCTCTTATAAGCTCGTTTTATACCTAAGCATGTTAAACTACCATTAAATTTTTTGTAAGGCTAAAAACATGATCACTTTAAAACAAGCCCTTTCTTTATCCCAAGATGAATTAGAAACCCTTAAAAACGAAATTGACGCTAAGGTTAGAGCTTCAGATTTGAACGCTTACATTAAAGCCCCTAGCCTTAATGGCGCTAGCGCTAAGGGGGTGCCAATCCTCATTAAAGACAATATCAGCGTTAAGGGGTGGGAAATCACTTGCTCCAGTAAGATTTTAGAAGGCTATGTCGCCCCTTATCATGCGAGCGTGATTGAAAACTTGCACCAAAACAGCATGGCAGGGTTTGGGCTTTCTAACATGGACGAGTTTGCGATGGGAAGCACCACAGAGTCTAGTTGCTATGGGATCACCAAAAACCCACGAGACAAAAACAGAGTGCCTGGGGGGAGCAGTGGAGGGAGCGCAGCAGCCGTGGCGGGTGGCTTAGCGGTGGCGGCTTTAGGGAGCGATACGGGCGGGTCTATCAGGCAGCCGGCGAGTTATTGCGGGTGCGTGGGGTTAAAGCCCACTTATGGGAGGGTGAGCCGTTATGGTTTGATCGCTTATTGCTCTAGTTTTGATCAAATCGGGCCTATCACGCAAAATGTAGAAGACGCTTCTATTTTATTTGACGCTATTAGCGGGTATGATAGCAAGGACTCCACGAGCGCGAATCTCAAACCCACGCAAACCTTTAAAAACCTTAACAGAGACAAACGCTTTAAAATCGCTATCTTAAGGGATCACATTAAAGACGCGAGCAATGAAGTGCAACTCGCTTATGAAAACACCCTTAAAGTCTTGAAAGAAATGGGGCATGAGGTTGTGGAAAAAAAGATGTTGGATTCGCATTATCAAATCTCTATTTATTATATTATCAGCATGGCTGAAGCGAGTTCGAATCTGGCCAGATTTGATGGGGTGCGTTATGGGAGGAGGGCTCAAAATGTTAAAGATTTGAAAGAATTGTATCTCAAAAGCCGCAGTGAAGGTTTTGGCGATGAGGTGAAACGGCGCATCATGTTAGGGAATTTTGTCTTAAGCAGTGGGTATTATGACGCTTATTATTTGAAGGCCCAGCAAATGCGTTTGATGATCAAAGAGCAATACAACAAGATTTTTGAAGAAGCGGATTTGATTTTCACCCCTGTAGCCCCTACGACCGCTCATCTATTCAATTACCATGCAAGCCCCTTAGAAATGTATTTGAGCGATATTTACACGATTGGGGCGAATTTGAGCGGTTTGCCGGCCCTTTCTTTACCGGTCGCTAAAGATCCTTTAGGCTTGCCCATAGGGATGCAATTCCTTGCTAAGGCTTTTGATGAGCAAAGCCTTTTAGATATTTCTTACGCTTTAGAGCAAGAATTAGATTTAAAATTAGATTAAGGATAGAAAATGAGAATTTTACAAAGGGCTTTGACTTTTGAAGATGTGTTGATGGTGCCTAGAAAATCCAGCGTTTTACCTAAAGATGTGAGCTTAAAGTCTCGCCTGACCAAAAACATTAGTTTGAATATCCCCTTTATCAGCGCGGCTATGGATACGGTTACAGAGCATAAAACCGCTATCGCTATGGCGCGCCTTGGGGGTATTGGCATCGTGCATAAAAACATGGATATTCAGACGCAAGTTAAAGAAATCACTAAGGTTAAAAAAAGCGAGAGCGGGGTGATTAATGATCCTATTTTTATCCATGCGCACAGGACGCTAGCGGACGCTAAAGTCATAACGGATAATTACAAGATTTCAGGCGTGCCTGTGGTAGATGATAAGGGGTTGTTGATTGGGATTTTAACCAACAGAGACGTGCGCTTTGAAACCGATTTGAGTAAAAAAGTGGGCGATGTGATGACTAAAATGCCTTTAGTTACCGCTCATGTGGGCATTAGCTTGGATGAAGCGAGCGATTTGATGCACAAACATAAGATTGAAAAATTGCCCATTGTGGATAAAGATAATGTCTTAAAAGGCTTGATCACGATCAAGGACATTCAAAAACGCATTGAATACCCTGAGGCTAATAAAGATGATTTTGGGAGGTTGAGAGTGGGGGCGGCTATTGGAGTGGGGCAGTTGGATAGGGCTGAAATGCTGGTTAAGGCGGGGGTGGATGCGTTGGTGCTAGATAGCGCGCATGGGCATTCAGCCAATATCTTACACACCTTAGAAGAGATTAAAAAAAGCTTGGTAGTGGATGTGATTGTGGGGAATGTGGTGACTAAAGAGGCTACAAGCGATTTGATTAGCGCGGGAGCGGACGCTATTAAAGTGGGTATTGGGCCAGGAAGCATTTGCACCACTAGGATTGTGGCCGGGGTGGGAATGCCCCAAGTGAGCGCGATTGATAATTGCGTGGAAGTGGCGTCTAAATTTGATATTCCTGTGATTGCCGATGGAGGGATCCGCTATTCAGGCGATGTGGCTAAGGCTCTAGCTTTAGGGGCATCAAGCGTGATGATAGGCTCTTTACTCGCTGGCACAGAAGAATCTCCAGGGGATTTTATGATCTATCAAGGGAGGCAATATAAAAGCTATAGGGGCATGGGTAGCATTGGGGCTATGACTAAAGGGAGCTCTGATAGGTATTTTCAAGAGGGCGTGGCGAGTGAAAAGCTAGTCCCAGAAGGCATTGAAGGGCGTGTGCCTTATCGTGGTAGGGTTTCGGATATGATTTTCCAATTAGTAGGGGGCGTACGCTCTTCTATGGGGTATCAGGGGGCGAAGAATATTTTGGAATTGTATCAAAACGCTGAATTTGTAGAAATCACTAGCGCGGGGTTAAAAGAAAGCCATGTGCATGGCGTGGATATTACCAAAGAAGCCCCTAATTATTATGGGTGAATTTTAAAAGAAAACAAGACAAATCGTTAAAAAACTCGTTAAAAAGCTTGATTTAATGAGTTTTTAAAGCTTAATTGCTACAATTAAGGAAATTTTCAATAAGGCTTAGAGAAACTTTTTCATGGAACACAGAGTATTTACTATTGCTAATTTTTTTAGCTCCAATCATGATTTTATCACTGGGTTTTTTGTCGTTTTGACAGCGGTTTTGATGTTTTTCATTTCGCTTGGCGCGTCGCGCAAAATGCAGATGGTGCCTATGGGTTTGCAGAATGTGTATGAGAGCATCATTAGCGCGATTTTGAGCGTGGCTAAGGATATTATAGGCGAAGAATTGGCTCGCAAATACTTCCCCCTAGCAGGCACGATCGCTTTATATGTCTTTTTTCCAACATGATAGGCATCATTCCTGGCTTTGAATCCCCTACGGCTAGCTGGAGCTTTACGCTGGTTTTAGCACTGATTGTGTTTTTTTATTACCATTTTGAAGGCATTAGAGTGCAGGGCTTTTTTAAGTATTTCGCTCATTTTGCAGGCCCTGTGAAATGGCTCGCCCCTTTCATGTTCCCTATTGAGATCATCTCGCATTTTTCTAGGATCGTGTCTTTATCATTTCGTTTGTTTGGGAATATCAAGGGCGATGACATGTTCTTGCTCATCATGCTTTTATTAGTGCCTTGGGCGGTTCCTGTAGCGCCCTTTATGGTGTTGTTTTTTATGGGGATTTTACAAGCTTTTGTTTTTATGATCCTTACTTATGTGTATCTGGCAGGGGCTGTTTTAACCGATGAAGGGCATTAAATAAAGCGTCCTTGTTTGGCTTTGATATGGTGTTTTAAACTTTGCTTCATGGTAAAGTTTTTAAAAGATAGGGGGTAATTTTGAAACCATGCTCCCCATATCCTTATAATAGTGCTTTTTAAAATTACCGCTTGCGTGTAAGCTCTTTCGTATTTTATTATCAATACCCAATTTTAATAGCTTTTATAATTTTTTAAGCAATCATTAGATAAAATCCACCATACTTCTGTTTTGGATGTGTTTGGGTTTTAGAAGTGTTACTTTTTATAACTTTTTCATATTCTTATGGGTGTGTCGTCATTTTTTTACCGGAGAATTTTATCTTGAAAAACATTTATGTAGGGAATTTGGTTTATAGCGCTACCAGTGAGCAAGTTAAGGAGCTTTTCAGTCAATTTGGCAAAGTTTTTAATGTCAAGCTGATTTATGACAGAGAAACGAAGAAACCTAAAGGTTTTGGCTTTGTAGAAATGCAAGAAGAGGGCGTTAGCGAAGCGATTGCTAAATTGGATAATACGGATTTTATGGGCAGAACGATTAGGGTAACCGAAGCCAATCCTAAAAAGTCTTAATCTTAAAGCATTAGAAAATTAGAAAATAATTTTCTGATGCACTTCATTTTCTTAATGCGTCTTATTTAGATTGCTTATAGAAGCTAAAAGGGGTTAAAAACCCTTTTAAAATCCATTTAAAGATTGTAATCCATTCTTAAAAGCGATTAAAAACTGGTTTTGTTCTAATCAAACAAGGACAACTAAAATTTTAAAACGCTCTTTAGTATTTTTATTATTGACTATACAAACTGCCAATATTTCAAATATTTAAAATGGAGTTCTCTCATTAAGGCGATTTTAGGGCTATAGGGTTCTTCTTTTCGCGCTATCGTAGAGATCTGCTCATCATCAGCGATCACAAAAGGTTGTAACACCAGATTTTTCACGCCATGGATAAAAGTAGCGTCCATTATCGTATCCACAGGAACAACCCATTTTCGGCTGTGTTTCAAAAAAACTTTGGCAATCTTGGGCGTGATCACATAGCCTTGCGTCCCCACCCCATGACTATAAGCTTTAATGATTCCCACGTGCTCTTGTATCTCGTGGTTTTTATGGCTCAATGGCTCACTTTTCACACTGGCATCATACAACAAATGCATCAAGCGGATATAGCCTAACTCTTGGATGTGTTTTTCTAAAAAATCCAAGCCCTCTTTAAAATCCTCTTTCAAGGTTATATCGTCTTCTAAAATACAGATCGCTTCATTGAGCTCTATGCATTTTTGCCACAAGGAATAATGACTCGCATAGCACCCAAGCTCCCCCAAGCTCATAAACTTCGCATGGTATTTTAAAGCGTAATAAAACTTAGAAACCTCACTGATGAGATTGGTTGTAATCCCCATGTCTTTGATGTTTTGCGTGATGAAATAAGGGTGTAAATGCTTTTTCACTAAGGGGTGCAACCCGCCTTCAAAAGTTTTAGAATAAATCGCATCAAAAATTTGCGCTTGGTGGTGGGTGGCATTGATGCTATTGAGTAAAGTCGTGGTGTCTCTAAAAACCAAACCAAATTTATCGCACACTTTTTGATTTAAAGAAATGATAAAAACACGCAAAGCTTAGACTCCCATAATTTTTAATAGAGTATATCGTTTTTAGGCTCTGTTTTACAATAAAACTCTTAAGAGAATAGGGGGTATTAAAATAGTTCTCCCCCCTACAACCCCCAACTAAATCCCCACAACCCCCTAAGGAGCGCTTTTTTGATTAAACAAGTTCTTTTATTATATTGATTGTAAAAAATGTTTTGAGCGTTTTTAAATTTTGTGATCAATATTTAATTAAAACAAAGCAAGAGAACGAAATCGCATTGCAACTAAACAAAAAACTAAAATACCTTACAAGTTTTGAAAATCCAATGAATGTTTGAAGCGAGAACTCATAACCCTAAATCTAGGGCTATAAGCTTGATTTAATGGTGTTCTAAATAAGAAATCACGCTTAAGGCCGCCGTAGCGCCATCGCTTGCAGCACAAACCACTTGCTTAGGGGCAAAAATGCGAATATCTCCTGCCGCAAACAAGCCTTGAACATCCGTTTTCATGGAAAAATCCACGACAATAGAGCCGTATTCATCGCATTTACATAGCATAGAGCCGTCTTCTTGTTTTAACACAGCGTTATTCACATCATAACCCACAAAAATAAAAAACCCCGGCACAACTAATTCTCTTTTTTCGTTAGTGGCTGTGTTTTTAATGTTTAAAGAAGATACGCCAGAAGCATCGCCCTTGATTTCTTCCACCACATAAGGGGTTAAAAACTCAATCTTATCATTGTTTTTAGCATGCTCTAAAGTGATAGGTGCACACCTAAAACCATCTCTTCTGTGGATGAGATAGACTTTTTTGCAGATGTTGGCTAGATAAATCGCCTCTTCTACGGCGGTATCGCCTCCACCAAGCACCGCTACTTCCTTATTTTTGTAAAAGAAACCATCGCATGTCGCACAAGTGCTCACGCCTTTACCCCAATATTCTGACTCACCCTTGATGCCTGTGCGTTTAGGGCTACCACCGGTAGCGATAATCACGCTCTTAGCTTCAAAGGTCTTGCCATCTTCTGCCAAAATAACAAAATGAGAGCCTTTTTTAGAAACCCTTTGAATAGCGGTCATTTCATGCTTTAAGCCAAAGCGAAAGCATTGCTCTTGCCATGGTTGCATGAAATCCAACCCGCTCACCACTTCCTTAACGCCCGGATAGTTTTCAATCTCACTACTGCCAGTGATTTGCCCTCCAGGCATTCCTTTCTCAAATAAAACGGCGTCTTTAACACCGCCTCTAGTGGCATAAAGCCCCGCGCTCAAACCTGCAGGACCACCTCCAATAATCGCACAATCTATCATGGCTACTAGCCTAGAAGTTTGTTCAATTGCTCTTTTAAAGCAACTTTAGTTTGCACGCCCACCAACTGATGGACGACTTCGCCATCTTTTGTGAATAAAAGCGTAGGAATGCTTCTAATACCAAATTTCGCACTCAATTCTTCTTGCTCATCGGTATTGACTTTACAAATCTTAGCCTTACCTTCATATTCGCTAGCTAATTCATCAATCACAGGGGATAGCATCTTACAAGGACCACACCATGGCGCCCAAAAATCCACTAACGCAACCCCTTTTTTAATGGTGCTTTCAAAATTTTCTTCAGTTAATTCAATATAGTGACTCATTGGTTACTCCTAATTATTCTATGATTTTGATTAACGAGAACTATCTTATCCTAAGAATGTTAATGAAACCGCATTGATTTTTTATAAAAATCTAAAAAGTGATATTTTCTAAAAGCTCAAATTTACCATTTTTCACAATAAGAGCGTCAATGCAAAAATCGCTATTGGGATCTTTTTGAGACAAATAACAGCGGATCGTTTTAATCATCTTTCTTAATTTACTCGGCGTGATCGCATAAATGGGATCAAAATTTTCCCCACTTTTGACTTCAATGAAATGCAAAACCCCTTTTTTCAAAGCGATAATATCAATTTCGCCAAATTGTGAAAAAAAGTTCCTCTCTACCATTTCAAAACCCAGCGTTTTTAAAAATCCGCAAGCTTCTTCTTCAGCCTTTAAGCCCTTTTCTCTGTGTTTATTATTCAAAAAACGCATTCAATTTTCCAAACGGATCATTTTAGGGGTATCCAACACGCTTTGTAAATTTTCAAGCTCTTTAAGGGCGTTCAGCATAGACTTTTCGTTGGTGGTGTGCGTGGAAAATAAGATTTTAGCCTTGTTGGAATGCGGGATTTCTTTTTGTAAGACATTGTTGAGCGAAATATCATTTTTAGCTAAAATCGCGCTAATTTGAGAAAAAACCCCTTTTTCATCGCTCACTAACAAGCGTGCATAATAAGCGCATTGGATTTCTTCTTTGGGTTTTAGGGGGAGTTTTTGAGGGGTTTCAAAGCCTAGCATTAGAGAGCTTTTTTTCCTTGCGATTTCTATAATATCGCTAATGACCGCGCTTGCGGTAGGCTCTCCCCCAGCCCCAGCCCCATAATACAAAGTTTCGCCCACCTTATCCCCTATAACGCTGATAGCGTTCATCACCCCATCCACTTTAGAGAGCATGCATTCGTTTTTAATCATGCTTGGATGCACCCTTAATTCAATACAATCTGGGTGTTTTTTAGCGATGCCTAAAAGTTTAATGCTATAACCAAACTCTTTTGCAAATTCCATGTCATCTGGCTCTATTTTTTCAATGCCTTCAATCAAGATTTCTTCTAATTTCGCATCAATACCATACGCTAAAGACGCTAAAATCAATAATTTGTGCGCCGCATCAATGCCTTTAATGTCAAATTCAGGGTTCAATTCCGCATAGCCTAAATGCTGTGCGTCTTTCAAAGCGTCCTTAAAGCTCGCTTGATTTTTAAACATCTGGCTTAAAATGTAATTGCTCGTGCCGTTTAAAATCCCTTTAAAAGAAAGGATATGATTAGCACTCAAGCCGTCTTTTAAAGCCTTGATAATAGGGATACCCCCACACACGCTCGCTTCAAAGCCTATGGGGGTGTTTTTAGCGGTTTGTTCTAATTCATAGCGGTGATACGCTAACATGGCTTTATTGGCTGTAACGAAGGCTTTTTGCTTGGCTAAAGTTTTTTTAGCTAAAAGATAAGGCGCTTCCACCCCACCCATAAGCTCCACGACAATATCAATCTCTTTATCTTCTATCAAGCTTTCTAAATCATCACTGATTTCAAAAGCATAACCTTTGTGCTTTTTCACGTCTCGCACCACCGCTTTTTTAATCACAATTCCCACACCGGCTCTGTCTTTAATGATTTCTTGATTTTCTTGTAAGATTTTAGCGACTGCGCTCCCTACGCACCCTAAACCCACAAGTCCTATATTCAATCTTTTTTTCATGTTTTTCCTTTATTTTCGTTTTCTTAAAACGGCGTTTTTTTCCTGCTCGCTCGCTTTTTCTATCGCTTCAAAACTCCCAAAATAATCCAATAATTTTTTCACGCTGGCTTCTCCTATGCCCTTTTCTTTTAAAAGAGCGATTTGTTTCATGTTTTTAAGTTTAGTGGATCTGTGGAAGTTTATCGCATACCGGTGGCTTTCATCGCGCAATTTTTGCACCCACTGCAAGCGTTTGTCGCTAGGGAGCAATTTAAAAGTATTGCTGGGCGTATGGATAATGTCTTTAGCGCCCCCTTTAGAACGATAAGCCTTAGAATCCCTTTTTTCTTTAGAAATAGCGATCACTTCTACAAAACTCCCGCTGCTTTTTAAAATTTCTAAAGCGATGTTTAATTGCGCTCTCCCTCCATCTATCACCCACAAATTAGGCGGTGGCTCTTTAGCAAAGTCTAAGGCTCTTCTGGTGAGCAATTCGCTCATTTGATCGTATTCGTTAGAGCCTTTTAAATGGTAGCGCCGGTAAGAGTTTTTTTGGAATGCATTGTTTTCATACACGACCATTCCCCCCACGCATTGGCTGTTTGAATGGTGGCTTGTGTCAAAGATTTCCACCCTATAAGGCACGCACTCTAAATTGAAAAGCGATCGCGCTTCTTCTAAAATCAGATCTTCATTAGAGGTTTTTTCTTGGCTAAAAATCTCTTGAGCGTTTTTCATAGCGATTTCTATTAAAGCTAGCTTATCGCCTTTTTTAGGAATGCTAAGAGCGATTTTTTTAGAATATTGATGAGAGATAAACTCTTGCAATTCTTTAAGCGTTTCATTAGAGCAAGCGCTCAATAAGATCTGTTCAGGCATCAAAGGCAAATGCGATTGGTAATGATTGATAATGGCTTGTTTCATCGCTTCATCAGTGTCAAACCCGTTGAGAGAGTGGATTTTTTCAAACGCAGAAGAAATGATTTTACCCCCACGCATAAACATTTTCACTAACACCGCCTTATTGCTTGCGCCATAAAAAGCAAAAATATCCAAATCGTAGAGTTTGGCCAAATCCATGCAAGTGAAAGGGGCGATTTTTTGGATTTTTGCAATCCTGTCCCTGTAAATGAGGGCTTCTTCAAAACGCAAGTTACTAGAAAGGCGCTCCATTTTTAATTCAAGCTCTTTGATGAGCCTGTCTTTATTTTCAATCATTTCTAAACATTCTTTAGCGATTTTTAAATACTCTTCTTTAGTGATTTTATCCTCGCATGGGGCTTTACAACGCTCTATTTGATAAAACATGCATGCCTTTTTATCCTTAATGCAATTTTTCTTTTGAACTAACGGGAGCAATTCATACAAGCTGTCCAAAATATCCTTAGCCCCACTCGTAAAAGGGCCAAAATATTTAACGCCAGGCTGTTTTAAAATTTTTCGTGTGATTAAAGGGATAGGGAAATCAGTGGAAAAATCCATGTAAATATAAGGGTAAGTTTTATCATCTCTTAAAAGAATATTGTATTTGGGCTTGAGCTGCTTGATCAAAGAATTTTCCAAAATCAAAGCGTCTTGCTCGTTTTCCACTAAAATGGTTTCTAAAAAAGCGATTTGTTTGACCATCATTTGGACGCGTAAGCTTGCGCGAGGATTGGGCGTGATTTCATTATTACGAACAGAAAAATAGCTTTTGATGCGCTTTTTTAAATTTTTCGCCTTACCGATATAGAGTAATTGGCGGTTTTTATCAAAATATTGATACACGCCACTGCTATGAGAAAGGTTTTTCAAACTGGACAATAAATCAGCCATTCATTCCTCAAAAAAACTTCGTTGGTAGTGGATCAAAGCGCGCGCTTTTTCAAAACATTCATGCAAACGAGCGTCTTTAATGGGGTTATGGAACAACCCTAAAGCGCTAGGGCGAAAAAAACGGGCTTGTTTTTTAATGGGGGCATAAAAATTGGCTTTTTCCAGCACGTCTTTAGGCACATAACCTAAAATTTCTAACGCGCTAAATTCATCAAACCCATAAGCATGCCCTTGCGTGTTTAAAAAACGGCTGATTTCTTTAGCGAATCGTTGGTTAAATTCCTTAGAAGCCCAAAGATCTTTAAACGCAAAAAGCAATTTAGAATCTTTTATGAAGATAAAAAGCAAATTTTCTTGTAAACTTAAAGGCATAAAAACCTTAAGCTTTTTGAGTTTCAAAAGGGTTTCAAGCTTTTTATAAGACTTTTTTTGAATGAGTAAGGAGAAATATTTTGTTCCATAAACCGATCTTAACATGCTTTTTAATACTTGTAGCGATAACGATTCAAGCTTGCGGCTATAAAGCCCCCCCATTCAATGAAAAACCCGCTAAAAAAACTTCAAACAGCTCTAATTCTTCTATGCAAACGCCCACCAACAACACCACGCCAGAATTTTTAAACGAGCCTTAAAATCATTGCCCTTGTTTAAGGGCTTTGATTTCTAGGGTTTTTGTGGCTAACTTTTGCGCCTCTTCCTCATCATGCGTTACCATAATGAAAGTAGCGCAAGAATTTTGGTGTATCTCTTTGATGAGATCCTGTAAATTCTTACGATTGGAACTATCTAAAGCGCTAAAAGGCTCATCTAATAAAATGAGTTCTGGCCTGTGGATAATCCCCCTAATAATGCCCACTCTTTGGGCTTGCCCCCCGCTCAATTCATTGGGGAATTTATCCATAAGGCTCTCGTCTAACCCCATTTTTAACGCTAAGGCTTTGGCTTCTTTTTGAGCGGCTTGTTTGTTTATGCCTTGTAAATTAAGGCAAAAGGTCATGTTTTGCATGGCGTTTAAATGAGAAAATAAGGAATTGCCTTGAGCGATATAGCCTATTTTTTGGCGTAAAAAAGCGTTATTTGAAAGGGTCTCATTAAAGATTTTAACGCTCCCCAGACTGGGTTTTAAAAGCCCTAAAATCAAGCCTAAAAGCGTGCTTTTACCGCTCCCGCTCTCCCCTAAAACGCATAAAAAATCCCCTTTTTCAATGCTTAAATTAAAATCCTTAAAAACAGTGCGATTGTGGTAGTTAAAAGACACATTCTCTATTTTGACGATTTCTTTCATGCTTATAACCCTAATCTTTCTAAAAAATCTTTAGCTACGATTTTAGGGCTTTTTTTCAACACTTCCACCTGATAGTTTAAATCCTGCATCGTCTCATCGTTAATTTTTGAATCCAATTTTTCTAAGATTTCTAGTGCTTCAGGATACTTTTTTATAGTTTCTTTTCTTATAACAATACCGGCCTGATAATTAGGGAAAAACCCTTTATCATCCTTAAGCACCTTTAAATCCAGCTCTTTGATTTGAGCGTCTGTGGTGAAGACATCTAAAGCGTTGATCTTATGGGATTCAAAACTTTTATAACGCAAATTAATATCCATTTCATGCAAACTTCTAAAATGAAAGCGATAAGCTTTCACTAAGCCCTTAAAAGCGTCCTCTCTTTCAAAAAAGTCAAATTCCGCTCCAAAATCAAAATTGGGGCTATGAAAGGCTAAATCGCTGAAAGTTTCAATCGCGTATTTTTGAGCGTCTTCTTTAGAAATCGCTAAAGAATAGGTGTTATTAAAGCCCAAAAGCCCCACCCACAAAAGATTAAATTCCTTCTCATAACGCTTTTTAATCGTTTTAAAATCCACTTTTTGTGTCAAAGGGTTTTTGAGCGTGTTCACCCAAGCGGTGCCAGTATATTCCACATACAAATCAAAATCGCCCCTAATCAATGCCGGATGGATATTCATCGTCCCCCCACCAATGCCAAACGCCCGCTTGATAGGGATATGGTGTTTTTCTAACAAAAGGCTTAAAATCTCGCCCAAAATATACTGCTCACTGCTAGGTTTTGTCGCTACGACTAAGGGCTTTTCTTCTATGGCGTTTCTAGGAATGAGCCATAAAGCGCTCGCTAGCAATAAAAAAAGAAACACCGCTAAATTAAGATAAACTCTTCTTTTTTGTTTTTGGGTGGCGTTTTGAGAAAATAGGCGTTGCAAAGCGTTTTCATGCTGAAAGACGCTCACAAATTTATCCGCTAAAACACTAAAAAGAGCTATGATCAAACTGCCAGCCACTAAAAGCGTGGTGTTTTGCGTGTTTAGCCCTCTAAAAATCGCCTGCCCTAAGCCCCCAGCCCCAATGAGCGCTCCAATCCCAGCCATCGCCACTAACATCACCACCGCAATCCTTAAACCCACTAAAATTTGGGGGATAGCGAGCAAGAATCGCACCCTAAAAAACAACTCTTTGGGGTTACACCCTAGCCCAATAGCGGCCTTAATGACCTCTTCTCGCGCCTCTTTTAAAGCGTTATAAGTGCTATGGACAATGGGTAACAAGCCGTATAAGACCAACACCAAAAGCGCGTTTTTTAACCCCACCCCAATCACAGGAATGAATAACGCGAATAACGCCAGCGATGGGATGGTGTAGAGGAAATTCACCACAGGGAGCAAAAACGCCCTAGCCTTTGAGTTATAAAACACAAAAACCCCAATCAAAACCCCAAACACCAGCACGAGAAGACTAGAAAGCGCAACGATGATAAAATGCTGCACGAGCAAGTCTATAAAGTAAATGAAGCGATCATGAAATTCTTTTATCAAATATTTTACCACGCTTATTTTTAACGCCATAGCAACCAAATGCTGGATAACCACATCTATAGAATGGAGCAACCATTCATACAATTCTTTGATCAATTGTTTAAAAACGCCCATTTTTGGCATTATAACCAAACTTATTTGAATAAAGGGGTTTTAAAACGCTAAAGGCATTCTTTAATGTTGGTTGCAGGTTAAAACTGAAAGGTGCGTTTGCCTAAATTGGTGCTCACTTCTATCCATAGCGGCTGGTTTTCGCATAAAAAATCGCAAAAATTTTTGTGAAAAATTTGCAAAAATATAATCCTACCTATTTTTCCTACATTTTAAATATTTATATGTTAGAATGGTGTAATTTTGATAAAAGGCTCATAGTATGACCGCTAAAATCAAACCAAACATACAATCATTGCTAAATAATTTTTATGTAGATAATTGTGTGAATTTTATGCAACACAAATTACAAAATGAAAGCATTGATATGATTCTCACTTCGCCACCTTATGATAATTTGAGAAATTATCAAGGCTATACTTTTGCGTTTGAGAACATTGCTAATGAGATTTTTAGGGTTATCAAAAGAGGTGGTGTTGTTGTTTGGATTGTGGGTGATAAAATCAAAAACGGTAACAAAAGCCTTACTAGTTTTAGACAAGCATTGTATTTTCAGCAAATAGGATTTAATATGCACGATGTGATGATTTATGCAAAGAAAAATACGCCCTTTATGCGCTCAAATGCTTACACAAATGCGTATGAATATATGTTTGTCTTATCCAAAGGAAAGCCAAAAACTTTCAATCCATTAAAAGAACCCACTGCAAGAAATGGAATGGAAATGCTTGTCACTAATAAAGGTGCAGATGCAAAAAACAATAAGATCCTAAAAGAACTCAAAAAAGAAAAAACAAAAAACAACATTTGGCATTATGCAGTCGGACTAGGCGGTAGCACAAATGACAAAATCGCCTTTAATCACCCGGCTATATTTCCAGAGCAGTTAGCACTTGATCATATTTTATCTTGGAGCAATGAGAGAGATATAGTCTTTGATCCTATGTGTGGCTCGGGTACGACTTGCAAAATGGCGTTTTTGCACAATAGAAATTTCATAGGCGTAGATATAAGCAAAGAATACATACAAATAGCCCAAAAAAGATTACAACAATATCAACAAGGCTTATTCGTATGCTAAAAAATGATGATTTTGTAATCGCAAAAAATCAATTAGGTAATATTGTACCAAATTCTGTGGGTGTCATTAGAGCTATCAATGGAAAAACTGCAATAGTGCTATTTATCGGACTTAATGAGTTAAAAAGGGTTGATTTTAGTGAGCTAGAAGTGATAGATATTTATAGGACAGGTAAGGGCTATGATAAAAAGATATGTAATATTTGCCATATTTTAAAAAACATAGATGGCTTTGAAGTCAACCAAACAGATGCCAAAGGTAGAAAAACTACTCGTCCAAGTTGCAGAGAATGCCGAAAAAATATTGATGGTGTGAAATTATCTTCCACAGAGAAAAAGAAAATGGATGAAATTGCACCACCTAAAGGAAGTGTTTTTACCTGTCCTATTTGTGAAAAGCGAAGTATAGTTGGCGTTACAGCAAATCTAGTACGCGATCACAATCACGACACAGGTTGGGGCAGAGAGTGGATTTGCGATAGTTGTAACACAGGACTTGGCAGATTTAAAGATAATCCAAAATTTTTAGAGAAAGTCATAGAATATTTGAAAAAATATGAGAAGTAATAGCTTTCATACACCCAATCACAGGAATGAATAACGCGAATAACGCCAGCGATGGGATGGTGTAGAGGAAATTCACCACAGGGAGCAAGAACGCCCTGGCCTTTGAGTTATAAAACACAAAAACCCCAATCAAAACCCCAAACACCAGCACGAGAAGACTAGAAAGCACAACGATGATAAAATGCTGCACGAGCAAGTCTATAAAGTAAATGAAGCGATCATGAAATTCTTTTACCAAATATTTTACCATGCTTATTTTTAATACTCCTTAGCAGAAATCCCAAATATCTTTAGTGTTTGGGATGAATGCTACCAATTCATGGTATCATATCCCCATACATTCGTATCTAGCGTAGGAAGTGTGCAAAGTTACGCCTTTGGAGATATGATGTGTGAGACCTATAGGGAATGCGTTGGAGCTCAAACTCTGTAAAATCCCTACTATAGGGACACAGAGTGAGAACCAAACTCTCCCTATGGGCAACATCAGCCTAGGAAGCCCAATCGTCTTTAGCGGTTGGGCACTTCACCACCATTGCAACTAAATGCTGCGTAACCACATCTATAGAATGGAGCAACCATTCATACAATTCTTTGATCAATTGTTTAAAAACGCCCATGCTTGGCATTATAACCAAACTTATTTGAATAAAGGGGTTTTAAAATGCTAAAGGCATTCTTTAATGTTGGTTGTAGGTTAAAACTGAAAGGTGCGTTTGCCTAAATTGGTGCTCACTTCTATCCATAGCGGCTGGTTTTCGCATAAAATTTCATAGGCTACGCTTTGATTCCTCACTAAAGAAACGCTTTTAGGCGTGGGGTAGAGCGAGCAAGAACGCCCCTGATTGATGTCAATCTTTAAAATAACCACGCTCTCCACTACAGCGCTCACTTTCAAATAATACGACTCCCTAGCCCCTTGCCATTCTAAATAGGGCGTTTCTTGGGGGACAATCTCTAAAGCCACTAAAGGGCTTTGAGCCAGTTTTAAGCGTGTTTTTTGCTCCTGCTCTTTTAATTCTTGTTCTCTGTTGATCCCCTTATCAATCAAATCAAAGAGGTTTGAAGAAGCGTCCTTTTCTCTAGCAATAAGGCTCGCTAACAACAAAAAGATTAAAAGATAATTTTTATTCATGCGATTCATTCTTGCTGTTTGTGGGGATTGAATTCTTCATCTAAAATAGAATGGATCTTACTCAAATCGTTCGCATCGGTTGAAAAAAAGATTTCCACACGATTGTTTTTCATTCTGTTCTCTAGGGAGTCGTTAGGCACGATAGGGTTGGTAGAGCCATAAGAAGAAAAAGACAATTGGTTAGGATCCACGCCGTAGTGTATAAGGACTTTCATCACCCTATAAGCGCGATTGGCGGCTAATTCATAATGGCTTTTAAAACGGGTTTTATTTAAAGGCGTATTATCTGTAAAACCTCTCACATTAATATGCACCCTTTTAGGGAGTTTTTGAATGATTTTAGCGATCCGTTCAATATAGAGCATCATGTCTTGATTGACAGCATCTGATGTGGCGTTTTCAAACAGCAAACTAGAGGGGAGCTTTAAGATAGAGCCTTGATCAATTTGCTCTAAAACACTGCCTTCGCCTTTGCGAGCGATAGTGGCTTTTGTTTCGGTATTTTGCGAAGCCGGTTTGGAGCTTTCGCTCGCCATTTGCTCTTCTTCTTTCCCTGAATCAGGGGGGATCACTACAACCGGCTGCATCGCCTCTGGCTTAGGGGCGTAATTAAAAATCTTAATAAATTCGGTTTTTAAGGCTTCCACTTTGGATTTATTGACCGCTGAAATGGCATAAAGAGCGATAAAAAGCGCGAGCAATAACGACAAAAAGTCCGCATAAGGAACCGCCCATTTTTCACCGGCGGGGCATTCGGTGGGTTTGTTTTTCTTAGCCATCTTTAGCCCTCAAATTGAGATTTTTTAGGCTCACCGGGAGCGATGTAGTTTAAGAGTTTGTTTTCTAAATCCCTTGGGTTTTCCCCATTAGCGATGCCTAAAATCCCCTCTAAAAGAACGGTTTTTTCTTTGATAATGTCTTTAGACTTAGCCTTGAGCTTATGCCCAAAAGGGCCAAAAATCGCATAAGAACACATAATCCCTGTAACAGTAGCCGTAAATGCCCCAGCGATCCCTGCTGCCATTTCAGCCGGGTTATCTAGTTTTTGCAAGGCTAACATAAGCCCCATAACCGCCCCCACTAACCCCATAGTAGGAGCGGTCTCACCGGCCGTCTCCCAATAATGAGCGGCGCCGTGGTAATACTCTTCCATTTCTTCAATGCTGATTTCTAAGCTTTCCTTAACGGATTTTAAATCCTTGCCATCTATGATCATAGACAAGCCGTTACGGGTGAAATCGTCTTCAATTTGCGCCACTCGCCCCTCTAAACTCAACACCCCATCTTTTCTAGCCAGAGTGGCTAATTCCACTAAATTTTTAATGGTTTCGTTTAAATTGATTTTAGGGTTTAAAAAAACAATTTTTATTTCTTTGTAAGCGGCTTTCACGTAACGAGCATGCGTGCCTGTCATGGCGGCAAAAAGCGAAGTAGGCACGATGATAATGACTGAACTCAAATGGATAATGTGCAACGGGTTACCATCTTCTAAAATATCGCCTAACGAAATAGAAGCGACCGCCAATACCAAGCCTAGTATGGTTGATAAATCCAAAACTTACCCCTTAATCTAAATTTCATAATCCTGTAAATGCGTGATTTTATGCGTGCCACAAACCCTACATTCAGGGTTTTTGGGTGCTTGAATTTTTTTAAAATCCATCGTTTTAATATCGGCTATAAGTAAAGTATTTATAAGTAAAGTTTCAAACCCTAAAAATATTTAAGGCATTCGCTCGCTTGGATGCACCCTAAAACTCCGGGTAAGACCCCAAAAAGCCCTGAAATAGGATTTAATCCCTTTTTAGGGGGCTTATCAAAAACACACGCTAAGCATGCGCTATGGGGTAAAACGCTCATGCTTTGCCCCCTGTATTTTAAAACCCCAGCATGCGAATAGGGTTTTTGGGCTAACACGCAAGCGTCATTAATCAAAAATTTAGCGTTGAAATTGTCTGTAGCGTCTATGATAAAATCGTAAGGTTCTATGAGAGAAAGAGCATTATGAGCCTTAAAGCGTTCTTCAAAAGCCTCTATTTCAATACCCGCATTGAGTCGTTTTAAGCGCGCTTTCGCGCTAGAGGCTTTAGGTTGGTTTAAAAAATCCTGTGAATGGATGATTTGGCGTTGCAAATTACTCATATCTACCACATCAAAATCCACAATGCCTATTTTTCCTACCCCAGCAGCACACAGATACATCAAAACCGCTGATCCAAGCCCCCCGGCTCCAATGACTAAAACGCTAGATTTTAAAAGCTTCAATTGGCCTTCTTCGCCCACATCTTCTAGCATGATATGGCGCAAATAACGCTCTTTGTCTAGCCGGCTTAACAATTAAGCCATCCTTGAAACCCAAATTTTAGAATGCTCTCTTTCGGCAAAAAAACTTGTTTTATCCCCATGCCCTGGATAAATCTCTACGTCTTTAGGAAAATCTAAATTTTGAAACCTTAATAGGGACTCTTTCATGTCTTTTTCATTAGAATAAGGGAAATCATAACGGCCAATGCTGCGATAAAAAATAAAATCCCCGCTAAAAATCACCCCTTCTATTTCTATGATGGAACAACCGGGCGTGTGTCCGGGAAAATGCCAGTATTTAATGGTGGTGTTTGCTATCTCTAAAGTGGTGCAACCCTTATTGCAAGGCACGCTAAAATTGGGGCTAAAAACCGGCATGCCTAAATGGAAAATATCATTTTCTAGCATAAAAACATCGTCTTTTGGGGCGTAAATGGGGGTGTCTTTAAGGGTTTTTGACAATTGAGCGCTATCCCATACATGATCATAATGCCCATGCGTGATTAAAATCGCCTTAGGGTTTTTGGCGTTTTCTAACACCCATTCGCTGCTAGAAAATCCGGGATCGATGATAAAATCTATCCCACTAGAAAGCTTCACAATATAAGCGTTTTCTTCCACCGCCCCGCACTCTCGCCTTAAAATTTCCAAACTCTAAACTCCCTTCAAACTAGCCTAAAAAGTCATTATAATTATAATATCATAGCGCAAAAATAAGGCGATTTTGACTAGAATAGCGGTCTCTTATTGTTGGTTGAGATGAGTTTAATAAAAGGGAAATCGTGCGTTCGTTTGGGAATTACATGCAAGAGTGGCTTTATGGAGAGAAGGGGTATTACAGAAAAGCACTAATCGGTCCAAAAGGGGATTTTTACACCTCGGTGTCTTTGAGTAAGTTTTTTGGGGGTGCTATTGCGTTTTATATCATTAGGCTTTTAGAAGAAGAAAAATTATTTTTGCCTTTAAAAATTGTAGAAATTGGCTCTCATCATGGGCATTTTTTGAGCGATATAGCCAGTTTTTTAAACGCTTTGAGCGTGGGCGTAATGGAAAAATGCGAGTTTGTCAGCTGTGAGCCTTTAAAGGAATTGCAAAAACTCCAACGAATTATTTTTAAACAAGCCACACAATTGGATTTGAGTAGTTGCAGTTTAGAAGAGCTTGATTTTAAAGAAAAAAGCGCGTTTGTTATCTCTAATGAATTGTTTGACGCATTCGCTTGCGAGATCATTAAAGACAATCAAATGCTTTTTATCACTCATGATCATCAGGGCGTTTGGGGCGGTATTGATGAACCCACTAAAGAACTTCTTAAAAATTTGAATTTAAAACAAGGGTGTGCGCCGTTATTTTTAGAGGCTTTCATTAAAAATTTGTTAGAAAAATTGAACGAGGCTTCTTCTTGGGTGTTTTTGAGCTTTGATTATGGCGATGAAACAGAGAGAAAGGACTTGCATTTAAGGGCTTTTAAAAACCACCAAGCGCTGGATTTTAAGGATATTTTAAACCATCTGGCTTCTTTGTATCAGCAAAGCGATTTGACTTATGATGTCAATTTTTCTCTGGTGCGCAATTTGCTTGAAAAACACCACGCGCAATTTTCATTCTTTAAATCGCAGGCTAACGCTTTGCTGGATATGGGGCTTATGGGATTGTTAGAAACATTTTCAAAGAGCGTGAGTTATGAAAGGTATTTAAAAGAAGCGGCTAAAATCAAGCCCCTAATTAGCCCTGGGGGCTTGGGGGAGCGTTTCAAAGCGTTAGAGTTTGTAAAAAAAAAATAAAATGTAAAGCATTTTTACAATCTAAATAATAAAGAGTTTGCGTATTTTCGTATTTTTAAAGGGGGGGATTGGTGTCTTGGATTTTAGAATATTAAAGCATTTACTATTAAAGCTTTCAAGATTAATTTGTGTGAAAAGTTGAGAGAGGCTAACTTGCTTTCTCAATTAAGGTAAGAAGGTAAGAGCGTCAGGACATTTTAATGAAAAAGTTTATTATAAGTTATAGTAAAGAAGGAAGGAATAAATATAATATGCCTTTTGCTCTTACCTTCGCCGAGCATTGTACAAAAAAAAAAAAAACGATGTTATTAAACTTTATTTTTAACATTCTTTTTTTTACAAAATGAAACACTTTTTGAATTTATTTATTTAGTATTGGTGCTTAAAAGAAAGAATTGCTATAATTTGAAAAAATTTAAGCCTATTGATGGGATAAAGGGGGTTTTTTGAAAATTTTTCTTTCTTGCAAGTCTTTGTTGATTCAAAGGAGTTTGGAATTTTATTTGAGCGATTGTCTTTCTCCTGTGGAAGTTTGCGATCTTGTTTTAAGCGATAATGAAAAGCTAGAAACCAATAAGCCCCTATGCTTTATAGAAGAGCGCTTAAGAAAGCCTTTCACTAAACAGAGCGTGAAAGAAGATGTAAAAAATTTTTATCGCACTTTAAAGACGAGCGAAAAACCTTGCGAAGAAATCCAATTTTCTAAAGAGCAAAAGATCCAGCAATTGCTAGAAGAATACACCCACAAATTATGCCAAATCATCAGCCAGTAAAAAAATTTAAGATTATTGGGGGGGCTTGTAAGGGATTAGGCTTGAATTTGCCTAATGTTTCTAGCACGCGCCCCACCAAAGCGATCGTAAGAGAGTCGTTTTTTAACACCTTGCAAGCAGAAATTATAGGAGCGCATTTTATAGAAGTGTTTTCAGGCAGCGCTTCTATGGGTTTAGAGGCGTTGAGTAGGGGGGCTAAAAGCGCGGTGTTTTTTGAGCAAAATAAAAGCGCTTATGCCACGCTTTTAGAAATATTGCCCTCTTTAAAAACCGCTTAAAAAAGGAAATGGAAATTCAAACCTTTTTAGATGACGCTTTCAAGCTTTTGCCCACGCTGTGTTTAAAAAATGGCGTTTTGAATATCCTTTATTTTGATCCTCCTTTTGAAACAAGCGGGTTTTTAGGGATTTATGAAAAGTGTTTTCAAGCTTTAGAAATGTTATTGAAACGCTTTAATCCAAAAAATCTTTTAGCGGTTTTTGAGCATGAAAGCGTGCATGAAATGCCTAAAAGTCTTGTAACTTTAGCTATAATCAAACAGAAAAAATTTGGAAAAACCACTTTAACTTATTTTCAATAGGAATAGGCATGGCAGAAGAACAAGAAAATACCGCGCAACAACCTCCCAAAAAAAGCAAAGCCCTTTTATTTGTCATTATTGGAAGCGTGTTAGTGATGCTTTTATTGGTAGGGGTGATTATCATGCTGCTTATGGGGAATAAGGAAGAATCTAAAGAAAACGCTTCTAAAAACACCCAAGAAGTTCAAGCTAATCCTATGGCGAACAAAAATCAAGAGGCCAAAGAAGGCTCTAATATCCAGCAATACTTGGTGCTTGGGCCTTTGTATGCGATTGATGCGCCTTTTGCGGTGAATTTGGTCTCTCAAAATGGCAGACGCTACCTTAAGGCTTCTATCTCGTTAGAATTGAGTAATGAAAAGCTTTTAAATGAAGTCAAGGTTAAGGACACAGCGATTAAAGACACGATTATAGAAATTCTATCGTCTAAAAGCGTGGAAGAAGTGGTTACTAACAAGGGCAAAAACAAGCTTAAAGATGAAATTAAGAGCCATTTGAATTCGTTTTTGATTGATGGCTTTATTAAAAATGTCTTTTTCACTGATTTTATCATCCAATAATTTTAAATGATTGGCATAGATATTGTTTCTATTGCTAGGATAGAAAAGTGCGTAAAACGCTTTGAAATGAAGTTTTTAGAGCGTTTTTTATCGCCAAGTGAGATTGTTTTATGCAAGGATAAATCCAGCAGTATCGCCGGGTTTTTCGCACTTAAAGAGGCTTGCTCTAAAGCCCTTCAAGTAGGCATTGGTAAGGAATTGAGCTTTTTGGATATAAAAATTTCTAAAAACCCTAAAAACGCTCCCTTAATCACTCTTTCTAAAGAAAAAATGGATTATTTTAATATCCAAAGCTTGAGTGCAAGCATCAGCCATGATGCTGGTTTTGCGATAGCGGTCGTGATGGTTTCTTCGTCAAATTGATAAATAACGCATTCAAAACTCCCGTAACATTCTGTTTTTAAAAAACGCTTAGCAGCTGTTTGCAAAAAATAAAAAACACTAAAAACCTTTTTCAAATCGTTTTGATAACGAATTGTAAATAAATAAGATTAATTTTCAATTCTTAAGCTAATTATAATAATTATTATTATAGTATGCATCGGTTTGAATTAAATGAGAAAGGTTATCATAATGAATGGTTATTTGAGGGTAAAAACCCCTTATTTTTTAGCGTTGGGTGCTTTGACTTTTTTGTCTTTTAACTTTTTGGTGGGCGCGAAAGATAAGCACCATTTTTTAAAAAAAGTTACAACCACTGAGCAAAAATTCAGTTCCAGCGCCCCGCTTTCATATCAAAGCGAAGAAGTGCGTAATTCCACAAGCTCTCGCACGGTGATTTCCAACAAAGAACTCAAAAAAACGGGTAATTTGAATATTGAAAACGCCTTGCAAAATGTGCCAGGGATTCAAATCAGAGACGCTACAGGCACAGGCGTGCTGCCTAAAATTTCGGTGCGCGGTTTTGGTGGAGGAGGTAACGGGCATAGCAATACGGGCATGATTTTAGTCAATGGTATCCCCATTTATGGCGCGCCGTATTCTAATATTGAACTGGCGATTTTCCCTGTAACTTTCCAGTCAGTGGATAGGATTGACGTGATTAAGGGTGGCACGAGCGTCCAATACGGCCCTAACACTTTTGGAGGCGTGGTGAATATCATCACTAAAGAAATCCCTAAAGAGTGGGAAAATCAAGCGGCTGAAAGGATCACTTTTTGGGGGCGATCATCCACAGGGGGTTTTGTAGATCCCAAAGAAAAAGGCAAGCCTTTAGCCCAAACCTTAGGAAACCAAATGCTGTTTAACACTTATGGGCGAACGGCTGGAATGTTGGGTAAGTATATAGGCATTAGCGCCCAAGGCAATTGGATTAATGGGCAAGGTTTCAGGCAAAACAGCCCCACAAAGGTGCAAAACTACTTGTTGGATGCGGTTTATAAGATTAATGCGACCAACACTTTTAAAGCTTATTACCAGTATTATCAATACAATTCTTACCATCCAGGCACTTTGAGCGCGCAAGATTATGCCTATAACCGCTTCATCAACGAGCGCCCTGACAATCAAGATGGAGGGCGAGCCAAGCGCTTTGGGATCGTGTATCAAAATTATTTTGGCGATCCGGATAGGAAAGTGGGGGGCGATTTTAAATTCACTTATTTCACGCATGACATGAGCAGGGATTTTGGGTTTTCTAACCAATACCAAAGCGTGTATATGAGCAGTCAAAATAAGATTTTACCCTTTAAAGGAAAAGGAGAAATTAGCACGACTAACCCTAATTGCGGTCTGTATTCTTATAGCGACACGAATAGCCCTTGTTGGCAATTTTTTGACAATATCCGCCGCTTCGTGGTGAATGCTTTTGAGCCAAAACTCAATCTCGTTGTCAATACCGGTAAAGTCAAACAAACTTTTAATATGGGAATGCGGTTTTTAACTGAAGATTTATACCGCCGATCCACCACCAGGAAAAACCCTAGCGTGCCTAATAATGGCAGTGGGTTTGATGCAGGAACTTCACTCAATAATTTCAACAATTATACCGCTGTGTATGCCAGCGATGAAATCAATTTCAATAACGGCATGCTAACGATCACGCCTGGCTTGAGATACACTTTTTTAAATTATGAAAAAAAAGACGCTCCCCCTTTTAAAGAAGGTCAAACAGGAAAAACCATTAAAGATCGTTATAACCAATGGAATCCAGCAGTGAATGTCGGCTATAAACCCATTAAGGATTGGTTGTTTTATTTCAACTATCAAAGAAGCTACATCCCGCCCCAATTCAGCAATATTGGTAATTTTACAGGCACAAGCACGGATTATTTTCAAATCTTTAATGTCATGGAAGGCGGCTCAAGATATTATTTTAACAACCAAGTGAGTTTTAACGCGAATTATTTTGTGATTTTTGCGAATAATTATTTTACCGGACGCTATGGGGACAACAGAGAGCCGGTCAATGCGAGATCGCAAGGCGTGGAGTTGGAATTGTATTACACGCCAATTAGGGGGCTTAATTTCCATGCGGCTTACACTTTTATAGACGCTAATATCACAAGCCATACGATGGTTACTAACCCTGCCAATCCTAAAGGGCCTAAAAAAGATATTTTTGGCAAAAAACTCCCTTTTGTCAGCCCGCACCAATTCATTTTAGACGCGAGCTACACTTACGCTAAAACTACGATTGGGTTGAGCTCTTTCTTTTATAGCCGTGCTTATAGCGATGTGTTAAACACCGTGCCTTTTACAGAATACGCGCCCACGATTAAAAATGGGGCTATCACCACCAAAACAGCGGGCATGACGCCGTACTATTGGGTGTGGAATTTGCAAATTTCTAGCGTTTTGTGGGAACGCAAAAATCAAAGCGTCAATGCGAGCTTGCAAATCAATAACATTTTTAACATGAAATATTGGTTTAGCGGGATAGGCACTAGCCCTAATGGTAAAGAAGCCGCGCCTCCCAGAAGCATCACAGCGTATGTGAGCTATCATTTTTAAGGCTTAACGTTTATGGCTGTAATGGCTTGAGCAGTTGGGTATAAAAAACAACCCTTTGTTTTAAATGATCTCTTAGAGCGCGGTAATTAGGGCAAAAGGTTTTTACGCAACGCCAGAAATTTTTGGAATGGTTTTTGTGGATCGTGTGGGCGAGCTCATGGATGATGACATAATCAATCGCTTCTTTTTGGGCGCAAACCAATAAAAGAGCGAAACTCAAGCGGTTATGATAGGAGCAACTCCCCAAAACTTTAGCGTTGTTTCTAATGCTGAAATGGGTGTATGAAGTTTGCATTTTTTGAGCGATCAAAGGGAGTTTTTGCTCCAAATAAGTTTTTAAGATTTTTTTAAGATCTGTTAGGGTGTAATCGTTGGCGTTTTTCATCTCATCAAACACAAGGATTTTGTTTTTATATTTTTCTAGGTTAGCGTGCAAGAGCGAGTGTTTTTCTTGCATGGCTGAAAGGGTTTTTTTTAGCCAAGATTCTTGTTCTTTTAAAAAAGCGCTCGCTCTGTCTTGAGAGCAAGAATTGGGCATTTTTAGAATCACTTCTAAAGAGGGCGTGATATTCAAGCTCAGGGTTTTGATTTTTTTACTTTTTTGAATGGTAATAGGAACATCATCTAACATGGTGCGTATTTTACTAAAATTTGCGCTAGAATGTAAGTCTGTTTGATATTGATTTTATTTGTATTAAGAATTAAGGCTAACATGCGTGTTTTTATTATTCATTTAAGCCCCAAAACCTGTCAAAATTTTTCTTTAAAAGAAACTCATATAACCCCCCTTTTAGAGAGCCTTAAACTTCAAGGGATCTCTTATGAAATCTTTGATGCGATCTATTCTAAAATCTCTCCCACTCAATTACACCCCTTGATTTTAGAGCATTTGCACCCTTCTTTTATGGTTGAAGATTTATTGGCTTTTTGTGAAAATAAAAAACACCCCCCTTGCGCGTTAAAAAATTTCTTTCATGCGATCAAGCATTGCGGGAAGAGGATGGGGTTTGGGGAGCTTGGGTGCTATGCGAGCCATTATTCCTTGTGGCAAAAATGCATAGAACTCAATGAAGCGATCTGTATTTTAGAAGATGATATTATTGTAAAAGAGCGTTTTAAAGAGAGCCTGGAATTTTGCCGCCAGCACATCAACGAATTAGGCTATATCCGTTTGATGCATTTAGAAGAAAATGTGGCTAAACAAAAAACTCCCATTAAAGGGGTTTCTCAAATCTTGAATTTTAAAGATGGCATTGGCACTCAAGGGTATGTTTTAGCCCCAAAAGCCGCGCAAAAATTATTGAAATACAGCGCGAAAGAATGGGTGATGCCTATAGATTGCGTGATGGATAGGCATTATTGGCATGGGGTCAAAAACTATGTGTTAGAAGAATTTGCGATCGCTTGCGACGGGATGAACGCTCAAAATTCCAACACAGAAAAACAAAGGCCTAAAAGATTACCCTCAAGCATTAGGATTGGCCGTTTTTTGCATAAAAGCGCGGTTAAAATCTTGGATAAAGTTTTTAGGTATAGCCCAAAATTAATCAGAATTGGCAAACATTAGAATAAGTCTTTGAGCATTTCTTGCATGATAGGGGGAGTTTCATTCAATTGATTTAAAGGCTTAGCGGTTTGCTAAATGCGGTTTGCTAAATAAAGCAATAAAGTAATAATCGTTATTAAACATGCTATATTTCTTTTTTTTATAAAACTCAATATTATTGAATAAAACTAGGGAGTTAGAATGATCTTAAGAAGAGTTACTGAAGCTTTAGAAGCGTATAAAAATGGCGAAATGCTTATTGTCATGGACGATGAAGACAGAGAAAATGAAGGGGATTTGGTTTTAGCCGGGATTTTTTCTACTCCTGAGAAAATCAATTTCATGGCCACGCATGCTAGGGGGTTGATTTGCGTATCTTTAACCAAAGATTTAGCGAAAAAATTTGAATTACCCCTATGGTTAGCGTGAATGATTCTAACCATGAGACCGCTTTCACGGTTTCCATTGACGCTAAAGAAGCCAAAACCGGGATTTCTGCTTTTGAAAGGCATTTAACGATTGAATTGTTGTGTAAAGACACCACCAAACCGAGCGATTTTGTGCGCCCGGGGCATATTTTCCCTTTGATTGCAAAAGATGGAGGCGTGTTAGCGCGCACGGGCCATACGGAAGCGAGCGTGGATTTGTGCAAATTAGCTGGATTAAAACCCGTGAGCGTGATTTGTGAAATCATGAAAGAAGACGGATCTATGGCGAGGAGAGGGGATAAATTTTTGAGCGACTTTGCCCTTAAACATAATCTTAAAACCCTCTATGTTTCTGATTTGATTAGCTATCGTTTGGAAAATGAAAGTTTGCTGAAAATGTTTTGCCAAGAAGAAAGAGAATTTTTAAAACACCAAACGCAATGCTACACTTTTTTAGACCACCAGCAAAAAAACCATTACGCTTTTAAATTTAAAGGCGCAAAAACCCATGATTTGGCCCCTTTAGTGCGTTTCCACCCTATCAAAGAGGATTTTGATTTTTTGACGACTGACGCGTTTGAAGTGTTTTTTAAAGCGTTAGAATATTTAAAGCGCGAAGGGGGTTATTTGATCTTTATGAACACCCATTCTGAACAAAACAATATCGTTAAAGATTTTGGGATCGGGGCGTTAGTGTTAAAAAATTTAGGGATAAAGGATTTTAGGCTGTTAAGCTCTTGTGAAGACAGGCAGTATAAGGCTTTGAGCGGGTTTGGGCTTAAGCTTGTAGAAACGATTAGCCTTTAAAGCTTGTTCAATTTCATTGAATGTGTTGTAATGTTTTTAAGGTATAATAAACTCTTTTTAAGTCAAGCAATAAAGTTTGCAACCTGATGAGAGTAATAATAGAGTTTATGCTGATTTCATTAAAAATATTCCTAAAAATATCATTGAAAATATTCCTAAAAACCTTCCAAAAGATTTGGATGGTTTGCGTGGTTATTTGGGGGTTGGGCTGTAGTTTTTTAAACGCTAACAGCATCCAATTAGAAGAAACGCTCAAACGAAGCCCTAAAAATCTTATTTGGCAACACTTTAAAAAGAAGTTTAAAAAGAGCAATACGATCCCTTATGCCCCAAATAGCCGTTGGAAATATTTAGGCACAAGTATCGGGATTTTGGGCGTGTCGTTGGTGATAGGGATTGTGGGGTTGTATCTCATGCCAGAGAGCGTAACGAATTGGGATAAAGAAAAGTTTGGCGTCAAAAGTTGGTTTGAAAATGTCCGCATGGGGCCAAAACTGGACAACGATAGTTTTATTTTCAATGAAATTTTGCACCCTTATTTTGGGGCTATGTATTATATGCAACCGCGCATGGCTGGGTTTGGCTGGATGGCATCAGCGTTTTTTTCTTTTATCACTTCCACGCTTTTTTGGGAATATGGCTTGGAAGCGTTTGTGGAAGTGCCTAGCTGGCAGGATCTAGTGATCACGCCTTTATTAGGCTCCATTTTAGGGGAAGGGTTTTACCAGCTCACGCGCTATATCCAACGCAATGAAGGCAAGCTTTTTGGCTCTTTATTTTTAGGGCGTTTAGTTATCGCTCTTATGGATCCTATCGGTTTTATCATTAGGGATTTAGGGCTTGGGGAAGCTTTAGGGATTTATAATAAACATGAAATCCGCTCTAATTTAAGCCCCAATGGTTTGAATTTGACTTACAAATTTTAAGAGCTTAAAATTTAAGAAAATTATAAAGAGTTTTGATAGAATACCTTTTTTTAAAAGACGCGTTTTTAAAACTAATTTTAGGAGTATCCTTGAAACGATTAGAAGTCTCTAACCAAGCCAAATTACCCACTCAATTTGGGGAGTTTTATATCCAGTGTTTTAGAGAAAAGGGTTCTAATGGCTCTAAAGATCATTTAGTCATTTTCACCCCTAATTTTTCTCAAAACCCCTTAGTGCGTTTGCATTCAGAATGCTTAACGGGTGATGCTCTAGGCTCTCAAAAATGCGATTGCGGAGGGGCGTTGCAAATGGCGTTAGAAAGGATTTCTAAAGAAGGGGGCTAGTGATTTATTTGCGCCAAGAAGGGCGTGGGATAGGGCTATTTAATAAAGTCAATGCATACGCTTTGCAAGATAAGGGCTATGATACCATTCAAGCCAATGAAATGATAGGGTTTAAAGACGATGAAAGGGATTATAGTGTTGCGGGTGAGATTTTAGAATATTACCATATTAAAAAAATGCGCTTGCTCACGAATAACCCTAAAAAAATCGCCGCTTTAGAAAAATACGCTGAAGTAACAAGGGAGAGCTTGATCGTGTGCGCTAATGAGCATAATCAAGGGTATTTGGAAGTCAAAAAGCTCAAAATGGGGCATTTATTGTGAAAACTAAAAGCGCTTTTCAAAGAGATTTTGAAAATATTTTAAAAACATGCTTTAAAGGGCACAATATAGGGGTAAGATAATGATAGAAGTGCGATTTTTTGGACCCATAAAAGAAGAAAATTTTTTCATCAAAGCGAATGATTTAAAGGAATTAAGAGCGATTTTACAAGAAAAAGAGGGCCTAAAAGAGTGGTTGGGCGTTTGCGCGATAGCCCTTAATGATCATTTAATAGACAATTTAAACACACCTTTAAAAGATGGCGATGTGGTAAGTTTGTTGCCACCGGTTTGTGGGGGCTAGGTGTTAAAAATCATTCAAGGGGCATTAGATACTAGCGAGCTTTTAAAAGCCTATCAAGAGGAAGCTTGCGCGAAAAACTTTGGAGCGTTTTGTGTGTTTGTGGGGGCTAGGTGTTAAAAATCATTCAAGGGGCATTAGATACTAGCGAGCTTTTAAAAGCCTATCAAGAGGAAGCTTGCGCGAAAAACTTTGGAGCGTTTTGTGTGTTTGTGGGGATTGTGAGAAAAGAGGGTAACATTCAAGGCTTGAGTTTTGATATTTATGAAGCGCTATTAAAGACTTGGTTTGAAAAATGGCACCATAAAGCTAAAGATTTGGGCGTGGTGTTAAAAATGGCGCACAGCTTGGGCGATGTTTTGATAGGACAAAGCTCATTTTTATGCGTTTTAATGGGAAAGAATAGAAAAAATGCTTTAGAACTATACGAAAATTTTATTGAAGATTTTAAGCGTAACGCTCCTATTTGGAAATACGATTTGATTGATAATAAACGCATTTACGCTAAAGAAAGAAGCCACCCTTTAAAAGGGAGTGGGCTTTTAGCTTAAAAAGGAGTTCAAATGCAAACGATTCATATAGGCGTTTTGAGCGCGAGCGATAGAGCGTCAAAAGGGATTTATGAAGATTTAAGCGGGAAAGCGATACAAGAAGTGATGAGCGAATATCTGCTCAATCCTTTAGAATTTCATTATGAAATTGTCGCTGATGAAAGGGATTTGATTGAAAAATCGCTGATTAAAATGTGCGATGAATACCAATGCGATCTAGTCGTTACGACAGGAGGCACAGGCCCTGCTTTAAGAGACATAACCCCAGAAGCCACAGAAAAAGTGTGCCAAAAAATGCTTCCTGGTTTTGGAGAGCTTATGCGAATGACTAGTTTAAAATATGTGCCTACAGCGATTCTATCGCGCCAGAGCGCTGGCATTAGGAATAAGAGTTTGATCATTAATCTTCCTGGTAAGCCAAAAAGCATTAGAGAATGCTTAGAAGCGGTTTTTCCAGCGATTCCTTATTGCGTGGATTTGATTTTAGGGAATTACATGCAAGTGAATGAAAAAAACATTCAAGCGTTTCGCCCCAAACAATAGGATAAAAAAATGCCGCTCACTCATTTGAATGGAGAAAATCAGCCTAAAATGGTGGATATAGGGGATAAGGAAACCACTGAAAGAATCGCTTTAGCGAGCGGTCGTATCAGCATGAATAAAGAGGCTTATGACGCTATTATCAATCATGGCGTTAAAAAGGGTCCGGTGTTACAGACTGCTATTATTGCTGGGATCATGGGGGCTAAAAAGACAAGCGAGCTCATTCCCATGTGCCATTCAATCATGCTCAATGGGGTGGATATTGATATTTTAGAAGAAAAAGAGACTTGCAGTTTTAAACTCTATTCGAGAGTCAAAACTCAAGCTAAAACGGGCGTAGAAATGGAAGCGTTAATGAGTGTGAGCATAGGGCTTTTAACCATTTATGACATGGTGAAAGCCATTGACAAGAGCATGACAATTAGCGGTGTGATGTTGGAGCATAAAAGTGGAGGCAAAAGTGGGGATTATAACGCTAAAAAATAGAAAAAGACTAATAATCTAAAGATGTTAGGGTAAAATAACATTTTGACAACAAAAGCGTGTTGGTTGCTTCGGGTTTGTTGTTATAGAAGTCTGAAATATTACAATCAAGGATAGAACGATGAAAACAAATGGTCATTTTAAGGATTTTGCATGGAAAAAATGCCTTTTAGGCGCAAGCGTGGTGGCTTTATTAGTGGGGTGCAGTCCGCATATTATTGAAACCAATGAAGTCGCTTTGAAATTGAATTACCATCCAGCTAGCGAGAAAGTTCAAGCGTTAGATGAAAAGATTTTGCTTTTAAGGCCAGCTTTCCAATACAGCGATAATATTGCTAAAGAGTATGAAAACAAATTCAAGAATCAAACCACGCTTAAAGTTGAAGAGATCTTGCAAAATCAGGGCTACAAGGTTATCAATGTGGATAGTAGCGATAAAGACGATTTTTCTTTTGCGCAAAAAAAAGAAGGGTATTTGGCGGTTGCTATGAATGGCGAAATTGTTTTACGCCCCGATCCTAAAAGAACCATACAGAAAAAATCAGAACCCGGGTTATTATTCTCCACTGGTTTGGATAAAATGGAAGGGGTTTTAATCCCGGCTGGGTTTATTAAGGTTACCATACTAGAGCCTATGAGTGGGGAATCTTTGGATTCTTTTACGATGGATTTGAGCGAGTTGGACATTCAAGAAAAATTCTTAAAAACCACCCATTCAAGCCATAGCGGAGGGTTAGTTAGCACTATGGTTAAGGGAACGGATAATTCTAATGATGCGATCAAGAGCGCTTTGAATAAGATTTTTGCAAATATCATGCAAGAAATAGACAAAAAGCTCACTCAAAAGAATTTAGAATCTTATCAAAAAGACGCCAAGGAATTAAAAGGCAAAAGAAACCGATAAAAACAAATACGCATAAGATAAAGAACGCTTGAACAAACTGCTTAAAGGGGGTGTTTTAGTGTTCTTTTTGAGCGTGTGTTTAAGGGCTGATGATCTGGTTACTTATACGATCGCCAAAGAAGAAGATCTAGGATACCAGCGGTTTTTAGCCAAGAAGTGTTTAAGGGGTAAAACCCACCCTCCATGTTTCACTGAGCCTAAAAAGCCCAAAAGAAAACTTTTTAACATAGACAAAAGCTCCCATTATTATGGCACAAGCGTGGTGCAAATGTCATGGCTACAGAGTAGGGAAAAATTTGAAAACCATTCAAAATACCGAGACATTCCTTTTGCTGAAGTCAGTTTGATTTATGGCTATAAACAATTTTTTCCTAAAAAAGAGCGCTATGGTTTCCGCTTCTATATTTCTTTGGATTACGCTTATGGGTTTTTTCTTAAAAATAAAGGCGTATTAGGCGATAGTTTGAGGGAGAGTTCGCAAATCCCTAAAAGTTATAGAGAAAAGTTGCAAAGAAAAGAGACTTTTATCAACGCTATTTTTTATGGCGTGGGGGCTGACTTTTTATACAAACGCGCTTTTGGGACGCTGATTTTAGGGATGAATTTCGTGGGCGAAACCTGGTTTTATGAAACAAAGATTTTTAAAAAGTGGGCTAAAGATCCTTTGAGCGTTTATCACCCTTACATGTTTCAAGTGATGTTGAATGTGGGGTATCGTTACCGCTTTTCAAGGTATAAGAATTGGGCGATAGAATTTGGTGCACGCATCCCTTTTTTAACCAATGATTATTTTAAAACCCCTTTATACACCCTTCATTTCAAGCGCAATATTTCTGTCTATCTCACTTCAACTTATGACTTTTAGTTTTTTAAATTTTTGAAAACCAGAATTAAAACCGCTTTTTATAAACTAGAATTAAAACAAATTAAGCTATAATGATACAAAAATTTAATTTTTTAACCATTAAGGAAAAAAATGAATCTTGAAGTGAAAAAGATTGACACCGCTAACGCCCGTTTGAGCGCTAAACCTTCCATTGAAAATTTAGAAAAGCGTTATGATAAAATCGCTCAAAAAATCGCCCAAAAAGTTAAAATTGATGGCTTTAGAAGAGGTAAAGTCCCCCTTAGTTTAGTGAAAACCCGTTATCAAGCCCAAATTGATCAAGACGCTCAAGAAGAAATGATTCAAGAGGTTTTAAAAAACGCTTTTAAGGAATTAGGGATTGAAAATAAGGATCTCATCGGCAGCCCCAATCTCACTAAATTTGAAAAAAAAGACACGCATTTTGAAATAGAAGCGGACATCGGCTTAAAACCCACGATTGTTTTAGACAAGATCAAAGAGTGTGTGCCTAGCGTGGGAGTGGAAATCCCCAATGAAGAAAAAATTAATGAGCGTTTGAAACAGCTCGCTAAAGATTACGCGAAATTTGTGGACACTGACGCTCAAAGAAAAGCTCAAAACGACGATAAATTGACGATTGATTTTGAAGGTTTTATAGATAATGCACCTTTTGAAGGGGGCAAGGCTGAGAATTTCAGTTTGATTTTAGGCAGTAAGCAAATGCTAGAAGATTTTGAAAAGGCTCTTTTAGGCATGCAAGCTAGCGAAGAAAAAGAATTCTCTTTGACTTTCCCTAGCGGATACCACGCAGAGCATTTAGCCGGCAAAGAAGCCCTTTTTAAAGTGAAATTGCACCAGATTCAAGCGCGTGAAGCGTTAGAAATCAATGACGAACTCGCTAAAATCGTGCTAGCCAATGAAGAGAATGCGACTTTAAAGCTTTTAAAAGAAAGGGTTGAAGGGCAGTTGTTTTTAGAAAATAAAGCCAGGCTCTATAACGAAGAGCTGAAAGAAAAATTGATTGAAAATTTAGATGAAAAGATTGTTTTTGATTTGCCTAAAACGATCATAGAGCAAGAAATGGATTTGTTATTCAGGAACGCTCTTTATTCCATGCAAGCTGAAGAAGTCAAATCCTTACAAGAAAGTCAAGAAAAAGCCAAAGAAAAGCGTGAGGGCTTTAGGAATGATGCGACAAAAAGCGTGAAAATCACTTTTATCATTGACGCTTTAGCGAAGGAAGAAAAAATTGGCGTGCATGACAATGAAGTCTTTCAAACTTTGTATTATGAAGCGATGATGACAGGGCAAAACCCAGAAAATCTCATTGAGCAATACCGCAAAAATAACATGTTAGCGGCGGTGAAAATGGCGATGATTGAAGATAGGGTGTTGGCTTATTTGTTGGATAAAAACCTGCCTAAAGAGCAACAAGAAATTTTGGAAAAGATGAGGCCCAACGCTCAAAAAACTCAAGCGGGTTAAACGGCTAAAAAGGAGAGATGATGGGATACATTCCTTATGTAATAGAGAATACCGATCGTGGGGAGCGCAGCTATGATATTTACTCGCGCCTTTTAAAGGATCGCATTGTTTTATTGAGCGGTGAAATTAATGACAGCGTGGCGTCTTCTATCGTAGCCCAACTCTTGTTTTTGGAAGCTGAAGACCCTGAAAAAGACATTGGCTTGTATATCAATTCTCCCGGTGGGGTGATAACAAGCGGTCTTAGCATTTATGATACGATGAATTTTATCCGCCCTGATGTTTCCACGATTTGCATCGGTCAAGCGGCTTCTATGGGGGCGTTTTTACTAAGCTGTGGGGCTAAGGGCAAGCGCTTTTCACTGCCCCATTCAAGGATTATGATCCACCAGCCTTTAGGGGGGCTCAAGGGCAAGCGAGCGATATTGAAATCATTTCTAACGAGATCCTTAGGCTTAAAGGTTTAATGAATTCTATTTTGGCTCAAAACTCAGGGCAGAGTTTGGAGCAAATCGCTAAAGACACGGACAGGGATTTTTATATGAGCGCTAAAGAAGCTAAAGAGTATGGCTTGATTGATAAAGTGTTGCAGAAAAATGTGAAGTGATTGCATGGCGTTATTAGAGATTATCCATTACCCTTCTAAAATCTTAAGAACGATTTCTAAAGAGGTCGTTTCTTTTGATTCAAAACTCCACCAGCAATTAGACGACATGCATGAGATTATGATCGCTAGTGAGGGGATAGGGTTAGCCGCTATTCAAGTGGGCTTGCCTTTAAGGATGCTCATTATCAATCTCCCGCAAGAAGACGGCGTGCAACACAAAGAGGATTGCCTAGAAATTATTAACCCTAAGTTTATAGAAACTAAAGGGACGATAATGTATAGGGAAGGGTGCTTGTCTGTGCCGGGGTTTTATGAAGAGGTGGAGCGTTTTGAAAAGGTTAAGATAGAGTATCAAAACCGCTTCGCTGAAGTGAAAATCTTAGAAGCTAGCGAACTTTTAGCGGTAGCCATTCAGCATGAGATAGATCACCTCAACGGCGTGTTATTCGTGGATAAATTATCCATTTTGAAGCGTAAGAAATTTGAAAAAGAACTCAAAGAGCTGCAAAAAAAACAAAAACACAAGTAACAACCATGATCAACACGATATTTTGCGCGACCATGCAAAGGGGGGTGGCTGAAATCGTGGCTGTGGAAGCGACTTTCACAAGGGCTTTGCCGGCGTTTGTGATTTCAGGCCTGGCTAATAACTCTATCCAAGAAGCCAAGCAGCGGGTCCAATCGGCTTTACAAAATAACGATTTCACTTTCCCGCCTTTAAAAATCACCATCAACCTTTCGCCTTCAGATTTGCCTAAATCCGGGAGCCATTTTGATTTGCCTATCGCTCTTTTAATCGCTTTGCAAAAACAAGAGTTGGCTTTTAAAGAATGGTTTGCTTTTGGGGAGTTAGGGCTTGATGGCAAGATCAAACCCAATTCTAACATTTTCCCCATGCTCTTAGACATTGCCATTAAGCACCCCCATGCTAAAGTCATTGCGCCTAAGGCTAATGAAGAACTTTTTTCGCTCATTCCTAATTTGCAATGCTTTTTTGTGGAGCATTTTAAAGAAGCGTTAGAAATCTTGCAAAACCCTGAAATCAAAGCAGATACCCACACGAAAAAACTACCCTTTAAAACGATAGAATTGAACGATAAAGAGTATTATTTTTCAGACGCCTATGCCTTAGATTTTAAAGAAGTTAAGGGGCAAGCTGTCGCTAAAGAAGCCGCTTTGATCGCTAGCGCTGGGTTTCATAACTTGATTTTAGAGGGAAGTCCAGGGTGTGGGAAAAGCATGATCATTAATCGCATGCGTTATATCTTGCCTCCCTTAAGCCTGAATGAAATCCTAGAAGCGACAAAATTACGCATTTTAAGCGAGCAAGACAGCGCCTATTACCCTTTAAGGAGTTTTAGAAACCCTCACCAAAGCGCTTCAAAATCCAGCATTTTAGGCTCAAGCTCTTTAAGAGAGCCAAAACCTGGCGAAATCGCGCTAGCGCATAACGGCATGCTTTTTTTTGATGAATTGCCTCATTTTAAAAAGGATATTTTAGAAGCCTTGAGAGAGCCTTTAGAAAACAATAAATTAGTGATCTCACGAGTGCATAGCAAGATTGAATACGACACCTCTTTTTTATTTGTAGGGGCTCAAAACCCTTGCTTGTGCGGGAATTTACTCAGCGCCACCAAAGCATGCCGTTGCCAAGACAGAGAAATCACGCAGTATAAAAACCGCTTGAGCGAGCCTTTTTTGGACAGGATTGATTTGTTTGTGCAAATGGAAGAGGGGAATTATAAAGACACGCCGTCGCATTCTTGGACTTCAAAAGAGATGCATGAATTAGTGTTATTAGCTTTCAAACAGCAAAAGTTAAGGAAACAGAGCACTTTTAATGGTAAGCTTAATGAAGAGCAGATCGAACGATTTTGCCTTTTAAATACTGAAGCGCAAAAATTGTTAGAGCAGGCGGTTGAAAGGTTTAATCTGTCCATGCGTTCTGTCAATAAGGTCAAAAAAGTCGCTAGGACGATTGCGGATTTAAACGCTTGCGAGGATATAGAAAAATCTCACATGCTTAAAGCGCTGAGTTTTAGAAAGATTTCTTAAAAGGATTTTTATAAGGGAGAGAAAATGCAAGAATACCACATTCACAATTTGGATTGCCCTGATTGCGCGGCTAAATTAGAAAGGGATTTAAACAAACTGGACTATGTGAAAAAAGCTCAAATCAATTTCAGCACCAGTAAGCTGTTTTTGGATACGAGCGATTTTGAAAAAGTTAAGGCTTTCATCAAGCAAAACGAACCGCATTTGAGCCTGTCTTTTAAAGAGGCCGCAGAAAAGCCCTTGAGTTTTACCCCACTCATCATTACGATCGCTGTCTTTTTAGGCGCGATTTTAATCTTACACCTAAACCCTAGCCCTTTGATTGAAAAAGCGGTGTTTGTGGTGCTAGCCTTAGTGTATCTAGTGAGCGGTAAAGATGTGATTTTAGGGGCGTTTCGTGGGCTTAGGAAAGGGCAATTTTTTGATGAAAACGCTTTGATGCTCATTGCGACTATTGCGGCTTTTTGCGTGGGGGCTTATGAAGAGAGTGTGTCTATTATGGTGTTTTATTCAGCGGGCGAATTTTTGCAAAAACTCGCTATCGCTCGCTCTAAAAAATCCCTTAAGGCTTTAGTGGATGTCGCTCCTAATTTGGCTTATTTGAAAAAGGGCGATGCGCTAGTGAGCGTTGCGCCTGAAGATTTAAAAGTCAATGACATTGTGGTGGTGAAAGTTGGCGAAAAAGTGCCTGTTGATGGCGTGGTAGTTAAGGGCGAAAGCTTGCTAGATGAAAGGGCGTTGAGTGGGGAGTCTATGCCTGTTAATGTCAGCGAACGCTCTAAAGTTTTAGGGGGGAGCTTGAATTTAAAAGCGGTCCTTGAAATTAAAGTAGAAAAAATGTATAGAGATTCTTCTATCGCTAAAGTGGTGGATTTGGTCCAACAAGCCACGAATGAAAAGAGCGAAACCGAGAAATTCATCACTAAATTTTCACGCTACTACACCCCAAGCGTTTTATTCATTGCGCTAATGATTGCCATATTACCGCCCTTGTTTTCTATGGGGAGCTTTGATGAGTGGATTTATAGGGGGCTTGTGGCTTTAATGGTGAGCTGTCCTTGCGCGTTAGTGATTTCTGTGCCTTTAGGGTATTTTGGGGGCGTGGGAGCGGCGAGCAGAAAGGGTATTTTAATGAAAGGCGTGCATGTTTTAGAGGTGCTTACCCAAGCTAAAAGCATCGCCTTTGATAAAACCGGCACTTTGACTAAAGGCGTTTTTAAAGTGGTAGATATTGTGCCGCAAAACGGGTATTCTAAAGAAGAAGTTTTGCATTACGCTTCTTGTTCGCAGCTTTTATCCACGCACCCGATCGCTTTATCCATTCAAAAAGCATGCGAAGAAATGTTAAAGGACGATAAGCACCAGCATGACATTGAAAATTACGAAGAAGTGAGCGGAATGGGGGTTAAAGTGCAATGCCATACGGATTTAATCATCGCAGGGAATGAAAAAATGCTAGATCAATTCCATATCGCGCACAGCCCTTCCCCAGAAAACGGCACGATCGTGCATGTGGCTTTCAATCAAACTTATGTGGGCTATATCGTCATTAGCGATGAGATTAAAGATGACGCCATAGAGTGCTTAAGGGATTTAAAAGCGCAAGGGATAGAAAATTTTTGCATTTTGAGCGGGGACAGAAAAAGCGCGACTGAGAGCATCGCTCAAACTCTAGGCTGTGAATATTATGCGAGCTTGTTGCCTGAAGAAAAAACGAGCGTGTTTAAAACTTTTAAAGAACGCTATAAAGCCCCGGCGATTTTTGTAGGCGATGGCATCAATGACGCTCCGACTCTAGCGAGCGCTGATGTGGGGATTGGCATGGGGAAAGGCTCAGAATTGAGCAAGCAAAGCGCAGACATTGTGATCACTAACGACTCCTTAAATTCGTTAGTGAAAGTTTTAGCGATCGCTAAAAAAACTAAAAGCATCATTTGGCAAAATATCTTGTTCGCTTTGGGGATTAAAGCCGTTTTTATCGTGCTAGGGCTTATGGGGGTAGCGAGCTTGTGGGAAGCGGTCTTTGGCGATGTGGGGGTTACGCTTTTAGCCTTAGCCAACTCCATGCGCGCGATGAGGGCTTAAAGCCTTGAATTAATCATCAAAGAATTAGAAGCTTAAGGGGTCAAATGCATAAAATAGAGCGATTACTCCACACTTTAGCGCCTAAGGGGGTGGGGTTTAGGAAGTTGGGGGAGGTGTGTGAAATAATTAGAGGTAAAAGGGTTACAAAAAAAGAAATACTAGATAAAGGAAAATATCCCGTTGTATCTGGTGGAATAGGATTTATGGGATATTTAAATGAATATAACAGAGAGGAAAATACAATTACTATAGCTCAATACGGAACTGCCGGATTTGTCAATTGGCAAAATCAAAAGTTTTGGGCAAATGATGTTTGTTTTTCTGTCATTCCAAAAGAAACCCTAATCAATAGATACCTTTATTATGTATTAACAAACATGCAAAATTATTTATATTCTATTTCAAATAGAAGCGCTATACCTTATAGCATTTCTAGTAATAACATTATGCAAATAACCATCCCCATCCCGCCCCTAGAAATCCAACAAGAGATCGTTACGATTTTGGACGCTTTCACAGAATTAAACACAGAATTAAACACAGAATTAAAAGCGAGAAAAAAGCAATACCAGTATTACCAAAACATGCTTTTAGACTTTAAAGACACCAAACAAAGCCACAAAGACGCAAACATTAGCGCCAAAACCTACCCTAAACGCTTAAAAACCTTACTCCAAACTCTAGCGCCTAAGGGGGTGGGGTTTAGGAAGTTGGGGGAGGTGCTAGAGTATGATCAACCCAATAAATATTGCGTAACGAGTAAAGAATTTGATAAAAGTTATCCTACCCCCGTTTTAACCGCAGGAAAAACCTTTATTTTAGGTTATACAAACGAAAAAGACAATATTTATCAAGCGAGTAAAAGCTCTCCGGTTATCATCTTTGATGATTTCACAACAGCGACCCAATGGGTTGATTTCCCTTTCAAAGTAAAATCAAGCGCTATGAAAATCTTACTCCCAAAAAATCCTACAATTAACATCAGATTTATCTTTTTTTACATGCAAACTATTCCCTATAATATCAGTGGGGAACATACAAGGCAGTGGATTTCTCGCTATTCAAAAATAACAATCCCCATCCCACCTCTAGAGATCCAACAAGAGATCGTTAAGGTTTTGGATCAATTTTTGGCTTTAACCACCGATTTATTAGCCGGTATCCCGGCTGAAATAAAAGCCAGGAAAAAGCAATACGAGTATTACCGAGAAAAACTACTGACCTTCAAACCCCTAACCCCACACAAAGAAGTTAAAAAAGGCTAAAGGCGTTTTTTACAAGAATTTGAAATATTTACCGACAAGAAAAGGGGGAGAGATAAAATAAAAAAGCGTTTGTAATGCGTGCGATTTTTTGATTGAGGGGCAAAGAATCAATGCAAATAGTGCTAAAGGTTATGACAAGTTGCACTAAAATCAAAACAAGTTGCACTAACTATCACTTATTAAAAAGGAGTTCAATATGCCAAATGTTATTACAGATTACTCGCAATACAATGAAAAGCAACTGCAACATTTTTTAAACTCCATTGAAAAACAATTGCTTAAGGCAGAAGGGGATAAAAATAAAGCGATAAAAAAAATCCAAGAGTGTGAATTGCAAGAACGAACGATCAGACAGGTTTTAGCCCAAAAACATTCTCAAGAAAAAGAACCCACACAAAGCCTGTTAAATACGATCGCCTCAAAAGATGACCCAGAATACGATGTTTCGTTTGGAGACTTCAATGATTTTTTACAAATAGCAAAACAAGAAATGTTAAGAAAATACCACCCACAAAGGCGTGGCATAGACGAGCATTTAGGCGATGATACCGACTTATTAATCCTATTTATAAATAGGATTAAAAAGGGAGAGATTAAGTTAAGAAAAGTAAGCCAAATGTTTAGTGGTTATAAAAGGGTAATCAGTGATATACTAGAGAATGAAAACAGCCTAGAGTATATCAATAATTTTATTGGTGCTTTATCAAAGGAGACAAGAGATAGACAATTCAGTGCCTATGAACGCTTATTTGTTAAGCTACTCAATTTAACCCCAATTAGAAGCAGTGAGATTATTACGATTAAGTGTAGCGATTTCTACATTAAAGGCGATTATTGTTTAGTGGCGAATAAGTATCTATTGTTTATTCCTTTATTCATGGAAGCTAAATCTATCCCTAAAGATGATACCTTGCTTATTGACAACATAATCAAATATCAATTCACTAGCACTAGAATACCAAAAGTTCAAAACGCATGCCAAACTAATAGGCGAATATTAAGAGACATTGGGTATCTTGGAGTTCAACAAAGCGAGTTCGCTATTAGATTACTCCATTACCTTATTAGTTTAGGTTTAAGTGAGCTAGGCGAAGCAATAACATGGATAAAAGTGCAACCAAAAACCAAGAAGCTACTAGGATTAAAATTATAGCCCCTTATTTGACATTGGCTTATTTGATTTATTTTATTGTTTTTGCTTTACATTTATACAAAATCATAGTATCGTAAAGCAAAAAAGCCCATTTTAAAAAGTTTTAGTATAGCGGAGCCAAAAATGCCCGTAGCGTAATAAAAAAAGTTTAAAATTCCAACGCTTTTTAAAAACAAGCCCTAAAATAGGCGATAGAGTGGTTTTTAATGGCTATTTTTTGCTAGGCGTTTTAACAAACCCTTAAAGGGTTGTTATTTAAAGAGGTTTTAAAGCTTCCACACGATTTCGGTGAAAATATGACTCCTGTCTTGATCGGTGGCAGGCTGGCTGTCTAATTTTGGCCCGTTCCACCCCATTTTATAGCCTTGATGCATCAACACATTATAATATTCAAATTTAATGTCGGCTGAGAAATTTTTAGTGAATTTATAGCCCAAGTTGAGCGATAAGACTTGTTCGTTCGCCCTAGGCCCATAAGTCAAACGCCCTAATAAACCCCAAAGGAATTTCCTATGCACCCCACCGCCAAAGGCAAACACGGTGAAAGCGTTCGCGTCCATCATGTAAGACAAAGAGTTAAGGGTGTTGGCATAAACGGTGTTCGTCCAAAAGTCAAAGCCCAAGCGGTTACCATGGTAGCCTATCATCCAGTTAGCGTTCCCAAAGGATTTATAAATCCCAAAACCAAAATTGTATTCATTCCATTCAAACTTTTGTTTGATCATCAAGCTGTGCGCGTTTTTACCGGCCGGCATGCCAAATTGATAGGTGTCCCAAAATCTTTTAGCGTAAAAAGGATTAAGCACGGTAACATCGGTTTGAGAGCGAAACCCTAATCCGGTAAAAGTGGGGTTACTATCATAAGTGATCGTAAAGTTGGGGTCGTATTCGTTAAAGGGTGAAAAATAGACGAAAGGCTGAATGCTGAAACCCTTGTAATTCCAAATGATATAAAAGGCATGCACCCCAGGGTTTATGGTTTGCCCGTTTTTAAGAGTGTAGGTTTTAGGCGAATAGAAATTATAAAGCCACTCATTATAGGCAAAACCACGACCAAAAGAGCTAAACCACCAGAATTTGAAATTCCCTAAATTTAAGGTCATGTCCAAGCCTTGGTTGTAACCACTCATATAATCCGCTGGGGATTCGTACCTCCCGCCCCTAATTTCAAAAATATCCTTGTAGTTGTAGCGCAAGTAGGCGTTATAAATCACATAGTTTCTGGTGTGATCGGCATAGGTTTTTGCGCAAGTGGAAGCCGCTAAAGCTTCTTGATTAGACAACTGCGTCATTTCAGCTTGAGTCATCTTATCGTATTGGCCTTGGGTCAAATTCCCTGTGGCTAACCCGCAACTAGCCCATGGTTTTTGCCCTACAAGACCGCCCCAATAGCCCACGTAGTTCCACGTCATAGCCCCATAGGGTTTTCCTGTAACTTCGTTAATAAAATCCTTAGTGCTATCATAAATCACAGCACCCCCCCAACCCCCAAGGCTCCCGTCTAAATGGTGCCCGTTAGCCGTAGCGCTTTTGGGCAAGAGCTCCGTAAAATCCACTTGCATGTAGGCCATAATCGTCATAAAGGTTTCGGTAGGGTAAATCCCTTTATTAGTGTTGATAGGTTTGTTATTGAAACCGACTTTAGAGAAACTTTCAGCACCCGCTTTAATTTTAGCGATTTTACCCAAATCAAGAGCTTCACTTTGAGAAGAGAATAAAAAAAGAAGCGTTGCGATATTTTTAGCAGATGCAACTTTGTAGTTCATGTTTAACCTTTAGTATAAACCAAAAATTCTAAATAGAGTAAGCCAACACCATTCAAAGAAAATTTTTTCTTACAGATCTTAAACATCTAATCAGTCTGTTCATCTTCCGTCCTTTTTGCTACGAAGTCCGACTTGCAAAGTTAATTCTTAACTAAGTCGTGCGTTAATACTAGCATAATATTATGGTTTTTTTTAATTTTGAGAATAAAATTTTTCTTTGTTAGTCAAATACAGACACTCAAAGCCTTATTTCATCTCAATATTATTTAATTTTTTAATTTATTCATTCCTTAACACGCTTAAAGCGTCAATAGTAGAAGCTTTTTTAGACGGGTAATAAGAAGAAAGGGCTACGATAATCACAGAGCCTATGAGAGTGAGCGTAAAATCCATTAAAGACAAATCTAAAGGCAAAGTATTGATGCCATAGACATCTGTTGGGAGCGAGATGATAGGGAACACGCTTAAAAGATACATGCTTATAAACGCTAAAACCACCCCAAGCGCCACACCGCCTAAACCAATGATATTACCCAAATAAAAAAAGGTTTTTTGGATTTCTTTTTGACTGCTCCCCATGCTAAAGAGTAGGGCGATTTCTTTACGCCTGTTCATCACCACCATTAAAAGCGAGCTGATGATATTCAAAGACGCCATTAAGATAATGAGCATGAGCACAATGAATAACGCTCTTTTTTCTAATTCCATAGCCGAGAAAAAATTCCCGTTTTGTTGCCACCACCCTTCAATGCCTATGCCATGGTGGTTGATGGTTTTTAAAGCGTTGCGTAAATTTTCAATATCCTTCATGGGCGTTTTAGAATAGACATGCACCCCATCATAAAGCCCTAAAGGTAACCTCCTGATCGCGCTTATAGTTTGAAGGCTAGCATACATGTAGCTCATGTCATAGGATTTTAGCCCTGAATCAAAATCGCCTTTGATAGTAAAGCGTTTCATGATAGGGGAGAGCGTGAGACCGGTTGGCTCTAACTCGGTGAAAAACAAATCGGCTTTTTGATTGAGATCTAAATTCAAGCTGTATCTCAAGCTTTTCCCCACGATCAAATTAAAAGGGTTTTTGAAGAGATCGTTTTCATTAATGTTTTTTAAAGCGTCGTTTAAAACTTCATTGATGCGCCTTTCTTTAGAAAAATCAACCCCAAACACCACGCCACCATTCATGGAATGCGCGCTTTTAATCAGGCTTTGGGTTTGCAAATAGGGGCTAAAAAGCAAATTGGGGAACTTTTTTTCCAAAGCTTGAACCACTTCTTCGCTGATCCCATAAGGGCTTGTGGTATAGAGCGTTAAGGGGTAGTTCATCACAAAAAGCTTTTTTTCAAATTCCTTACTCATGCCGTTCATGATCGCCATAGCCACAATTAAAACCATCACGCCAACCGCCACGCCAAAAAAAGCTAACAAAGCAGTGATACTAATAAAAGGCTGGCTTTTATCAAAACGCAAATAACGCTTGATAAGGAAAAAGATTAAGGATCTATTTGGCAAATAAGCCCTTTTTAGGCCCGCTTTTAGCGCAACAATCTTTATATTTTTTGCCGCTCCCACAAGGGCAAGGCTCGTTTCTTTTAGGGGTTTTAGCGAAAGCTTTCATGGCCACATTCAAATCTTCATCTAAGGCTTCTTCATGGCGGTAAGTTACGCTCTCATGCTCTCTTTCTTCGCTAAAATTATCCAAATAACGCTCCGCATCGCTAGAATCTTGCTCATTTTCAAACTGGATCTTAGAAAAGGTTTTGATCGCTTCTATTTTAATGTCTTCAATGAGTTCTAAGAAAAGGTTGTAACTCTCTTTTTTGTATTCTACAAGAGGGTCTTTTTGGTTATAACCTCTTAAATTAATACCGGTTTTGAGATTATCCATCGTGTAAAGGTGCTCTCGCCATGCGTTGTCTAAAATCTGCAAATACACGATGCGCTCAATCCGGCTTCTTTGTTCGCTATCCAAAACTTTCATTTTGTTTTCATAATCGCTTTTTAATTTTTCAGCGACAAAATTTTCAATAGGGGAGGCTTTTTTTAAATCTTCTAATCTAACATGAGCGTTAAAATCTTCTTTTAAGATGTTTTTAAGCCTTAAAAGTTCCTCTTCAGACAGGTTTTGATGGTCAAAGGCTTTGAGTTTAGAAAAGATTTGATTGAGCGCGTATTCTCTGTTTTCAGCGATTTTAGCGCTAATATCGTAATTGACATCTAATAATTCATCTCTAAATTTATACACGCTTTTTCGTTGCTCATTAGCGACATCATCGTATTCCAACAAATGCTTACGGCTTTCAAAATGCAAGTTCTCCACTTTTTTTTGCGCGTTTTCCACCGCTCTTGTAACAAGCTTTGATTCAATGTGTTCGCCGTCTTTAAGCCCTAATTTTTCCATCACCCCCTTAATCCTATCGCTCCCAAAAATGCGTAACAGATTGTCTTCTAAACTCAAATAAAATTGGCTTGTTCCCGGATCGCCTTGGCGCCCGCTTCGCCCCCTTAATTGGTTGTCAATCCTGCGGCTCTCATGCCTTTCAGTGCCAATGATATACAGCCCCCCAAGTTCTTTAATTTCATCAGTGAGTTTAATATCAACGCCCCTGCCTGCCATGTTAGTCGCAATCGTAACCGCCCCTTTAAGCCCGGCGTCTTTGATGATTTCAGCTTCTTTGGTGTGTTGCTTGGCGTTTAAAACGGTGTGAGGGATGCGTTCTTTTTTGAGTAAAGCGTGCAAGGTTTCACTCTTTTCAATGCTGGCCGTGCCGACTAAAACCGGCTGTCCCTTATCGTGCAATTCTTTAATCTTAAGAATCACGGCATCAAATTTTTCTTTTTCACTCTTATAGATCAAATCGTTCAAATCTTTGCGCTTGATCGCTAAATTAGTAGGGATAGACACCACTTCTAAATTATAGATTTCTAAAAATTCTGTGGCTTCGGTTTGAGCCGTGCCTGTCATGCCAGCGAGTTTAGAAAACATCCTGAAATAATTTTGGAAAGTAATATCGGCTAAGGTTTGGCTCTCTTCTTTAATGCTCACGCCCTCTTTAGCCTCTAAAGCCTGATGCAAGCCCTCACTAAAGCGCCTCCCCTCAGATAAGCGGCCGGTAAATTCATCCACAATCACCACTTCATTATTGGCTACAATATAATCTTTATCAATAAAAAAGAGGTAATTCGCTTTCAAAGCCTGGTCTAAATGGTGCGATAAGGCGGCGTTTTCAATCTTGTATAAATTATCCACGCCAAAGAGGTTTTCGGCTTTTTTAATCCCCTCTTCAGTGATTAAAATCGCGCGGTTTTTTTCATCTATGGTGAAATCCACTTCCACTTGCATGCTTTTAGCGACTTCATCAGCCTTGTTGTAATTTTCCATGCGCCTATCCACAGGCCCTGAAATGATTAAAGGGGTTCTGGCTTCATCAATCAAAATGGAATCCACTTCATCAACAATAGCGAATGCATGGGATTTTTGCACCTTATGCTCTAAAGAATATTTCATGTTATCCCTTAGATAATCAAAGCCAAATTCATTATTAGTGCCATAAACAATGTCTTTAGAATAAATTTCCAAGCGTTCATCATCGTCTCGCACGCTCGCAGTGATCGTGCCTACGCTATAACCTAAGAAATGATACAACGGCTCCATTTCTTTAGAATCCCTATGGGCTAGGTAATCATTAACGGTTATTACATACACGCTCTCGCCCTTTAAAGCGTTCAAAGCCACCGCTAAAGTAGCGACTAAAGTCTTACCCTCGCCGGTTTTCATTTCAGCGATTTTGCCATCGTTTAAGACCATGCCCCCAATGAGTTGCACATCAAAATGGCGCATCTTTAAGATCCTTTTGCTCGCTTCTCTGGTGATTGCAAAACTTTCTGGTAGGACTTCTAAAAGGGTTTTTTCTTGCAAATCTTTTTCTGTGGATCGCACGCGTTTTTTTAATTCTTCAAAAGCGTTTTGCAGCTCATCATCGCTCATTTTTTCATAAGTAGGCTCTAAGGCGTTGATGGCTAGGACTTTTTTTTTGTATTGTTTGATCCAGCGATCGTTTCTGGTGCCAATGATTTTTCCAATTATTGCTTTTATCATAGTAGTAATAACCTTATTAAGAGTGCTTTAATCTTATTTATTTTATTAAAGCGTCAGTTTTTAATCCCATTTTAGCATGGATAAAATAAAAGTCATGTAAAATAAAGGGTTTTATTAAAGATGAGAGATTGTTTTAAGGTTTGGATAATGAAAGCTTTTTTAAAGATTTTAATGGTTTTGATTTTTATGAGCGTTGCTTACGCTAAAAATCCTTCAACGCTTTCTAAAGAAGAAGAGGTTTTGCAGCATTTGCAAAGTTTTAGCGCGAATTTCAAGCAGGTTTTAAAAAATGAAAAGCCTTTAGTTTATTACGGGGTTTTAAAGGCTAAAGCCCCCAATTGGGCTTTATGGGTTTATGAAAAGCCTTTAAAAAAAGAAATTTACATGAACGATAAAGAAGTGGTGATTTATGAGCCTAATTTGTTTCAAGCGACTATCACGCCCTTAAAAGACAAGACGGATTTTTTCACCATTCTCAAGCGCTTAAAAAAGCAAGATGACGGCTCTTTTAAAACGACTATCAACAAAACCACTTATCGTTTGATCTTCAAAGACGGCAAGCCTTTTTCATTGGATTTTAAAGATGGAATGAACAATCTTGTTACGATCACTTTTTCTCAAACAGAAATTAACCCCACCATTGCTAATGAAACCTTTGTTTTTAAGCCTAAAGATGAAAACATTGATATTGTGCGCCAATGATTTTTGAATACTCATTGCATTTTGTTAGCAAAAGTTGGCTAAAATAGACAAGCTTTTAAAATTATGGGGCTGACTTGGATTTCGACAGATTTCTTGTCGCACAGACAGCATGCCAAGTGCTGCTTGTAAAACAGCAACAAAAATAACTGTAAACAACACAGATTACGCTCCAGCTTACGCTAAAGTTGCGTGAGTTAATCTCCTTTTGGAGCTGGACTGATTAGAATTTCTAGCGTTTTAATCACTCCATAACCTTAAGCTAGACGCTTTTAAAAGGTGGTTCGCCTTTTAAACTAAGAAACAAGAACTCTTGAAACTACCTCAAGGTTTTAGAAAGTTGGACCAGAGTTAGTTTTAAGGCTAAAAAACCAACCAATTTTCTAAGCATTGTAGAAGTTTGTGTTTAGGGCAAGATTTTTGGACTGGGGTTCGATTCCCCACAGCTCCACCATATTAAAAAGTATCATTTTTAAGCGTATTTAAGGAAGGTAAATGCAGAAGTTTTTCTCTCGTTTTAGAAGGTGGGCGTTGCCCTTTTATTTTGTGAGCGCTTTAGCAGCGATTGATATTGATGAAGTGACAGAAGCTCAAGCTAACAGCATTAAATTAAGCGATCAGTTGGTAAGCCTGAGCGATAAGCTTTTAGAAAAAGCGGTTGATAGGGGGCGCAATACCGATCACTTAAAAGATCTTAACGATTTGCATGAAAAAATCAAACATTTGCGCTTGATTTTAGAGCCTAAGCCTAAGGATAAAGAAAATAATCCTAACTTAAAAGATCATCAAGGCTCTGAAACGATTGAAATCGGCGAAGCGATTAAAAAGGCTTTAGGCGATCCGGTATTCCCCCAAGACGCGCTAGATGCCGCTTTGCAAATTGACAAACAGCTAGATTCTTTCAAGCAAGATAATTTGATTGATGTTAAGCCCTTAAAAGATGTTTTAGCCCAACTAGAAGCCGAATTGAGAAAATCCA